>NZ_JBHVVM010000002.1:369949-450416 GCF_042883525.1 Streptomyces sp. NPDC058195 | reverse complement strand
GCGCCCATGGGCGCCGCGGCCGACTGCGTGCGCCGTATCGTGGAACGAGTACGCCGCAGACATCACCGTTCGACGCAGATCGACGGACCGACGCAGAGAGGCGCCGCGCAATGGTGCAGATCAAGACCCCCGAGCAGATCGCCAAGATGCGTGAGGCGGGGCTGGTGGTCGCTGCCATTCACGCGGCCACCCGCGAGGCGGCGGTGCCCGGCGCCACCACGCACGACCTCGACCAGGTCGCCCGCAAGGTGATCGCCGACCACGGGGCGAAGTCGAACTTCCTCGGGTACGGCGGCTTCCCCGCGACGATCTGCACCTCGGTCAACGAGGTCGTCGTCCACGGCATCCCGGACGAGAAGACCGTCCTCAAGGACGGCGACATCATCTCCATCGACGCCGGTGCGATCGTCGACGGCTGGCACGGCGACGCCGCGTACACCGCCTTCGTGGGCACCGGACACGCTCCGGAGCTGGTCGAGCTCTCCCGGGTGACCGAGGAGTCCATGTGGGCCGGAATCGCCGCGATGAAGGTGAACAACCGCCTCGTCGACATCTCGAAGGCGATCGAGTCCTACATCCGCCGCCAGCCCCGCCCCGCCACCGGCAAGTACGGGATCATCGAGGACTACGGCGGCCACGGCATCGGCACCGAGATGCACATGGACCCGCATCTGCTGAACTACGTCGCCCGCAAGCGTGGCAAGGGCATCAAGCTCGTTCCGGGTGTCTGCCTGGCCATCGAGCCGATGGTCTCGCTCGGCACGGCGCAGACCGAGGTGCTCCAGGACGACTGGACCGTGATCACGACGGACGGAACCTGGTCCTCCCACTGGGAGCACTCCATCGCCCTCACCGAGCAGGGCCCCCTGGTCCTCACCGCCCCCGACTGCGGCCGTGCGCGGCTGGCCCCGTACGGCATCGAGGTGGCGCCGGACCCGCTGGGCTGAGTCCGTGGGGCAGAAGCCGGGCGTTCACCCGAGGTCTAAGGATCTCCCCGGCTGGGCAAACTTGACGGATTCGTCTTTTGGGGTCCGCTGACGTAGACTGACTCGTCGGCTGTCGTGCATCGGTATGTCCGCATGCGATGCCGAGAGTTGATCAAGGTAGCCGATTCGAAAGGCGAAGCGTGGCCAAGAAGCAAGGTGCCATCGAAATCGAGGGCACCGTGATCGAGTCCCTCCCGAACGCCATGTTCAAGGTGGAACTCCAGAACGGTCACAAGGTCCTCGCGCACATCAGCGGCAAGATGCGGATGCACTACATCCGTATCCTCCCGGATGACCGGGTCGTGGTGGAGCTCTCTCCGTACGACCTGACGCGTGGCCGGATCGTCTACCGCTACAAGTAGATCTTGCCTCCGCCCCGCATTCGCGAGGCGACGGCACTGACCCGGAGAACCTGACATCCCATGAAGGTCAAGCCGAGCGTCAAGAAGATCTGCGACAAGTGCAAGGTGATCCGCCGTCACGGTCGGGTCATGGTCATCTGCGACAACCTGCGCCACAAGCAGCGCCAGGGCTGACGCACGACCACCTGCATCTCGCAGCACTTCGCGCGACGCACGTAATACGTACATACGCAGAGCCCGTCCACGCTTCGGCTGACGACACCTCCGGCGGGGGCCGGGGACCTGGGCGTACCACCTCTCCTCCCGAGCGGTCGGCGTTCAGGAGCGGCACTGCGGAAGACCCCCGAACGAACAACTGGAGCCATTGAATGGCACGCGTTTCAGGTGTTGACATCCCGCGCGAAAAGCGCGTGGAGGTTGCCCTCACCTACGTCTTCGGCATCGGGCGTACCCGGTCCAAGGAGATCCTCGCCGCCACCGACGTGAACCCGAACGCTCGTGTTCGCGACCTGGCCGAAGAGGACCTGGTCAAGATCCGCGAGTACGTGGACGCCAACCTCCGCACCGAGGGTGACCTCCGCCGCGAGATCCAGGCCGACATCCGCCGCAAGGTCGAGATCGGCTGCTACCAGGGTCTGCGTCACCGCCGCGGTCTGCCGGTCCACGGCCAGCGCACCAGCACGAACGCTCGTACCCGCAAGGGCCCGCGTCGCGCGATCGCCGGCAAGAAGAAGCCGGGCAAGAAGTAGTCCTCAGCGGACGCACTGCGGTCGTCCGGTCACCGGGCATCCGCAGCAACCAGCGGTCTTCGCTGTAGGACCGATCACCTCCCCTCTCCATCTGGAGTCAAGACATGCCCCCCAAGGGTCGTCAGGGCGCAGCCAAGAAGGTGCGTCGCAAGGAAAAGAAGAACGTCGCTCACGGCCACGCGCACATCAAGAGCACGTTCAACAACACCATCGTCTCGATCACGGACCCCTCGGGCAACGTGATCTCCTGGGCCTCCGCCGGCCACGTCGGCTTCAAGGGCTCGCGCAAGTCCACCCCCTTCGCCGCGCAGATGGCCGCCGAGTCGGCCGCCCGCCGCGCGCAGGAGCACGGCATGCGCAAGGTTGACGTCTTCGTGAAGGGTCCGGGCTCCGGCCGCGAGACCGCGATCCGTTCGCTCCAGGCCACGGGCCTGGAGGTCGGCTCGATCCAGGACGTCACCCCGACGCCGCACAACGGCTGCCGTCCGCCGAAGCGCCGTCGCGTCTGATGCGTCACGGCCGGTGATGGCCGTGCGCCAGTGACGCGGATGCGGGCGGTATGTCCCTTCCGGGGCATGCCGCCCGTATCCTTGTTTCATCTGTCGGGCATCAAATAGTGGGTGCCCACGACTGAAGGATCTCCCCATGCTTATCGCTCAGCGTCCGTCGCTGACCGAAGAGGTCGTCGACGAGTTCCGCTCCCGGTTCGTGATCGAGCCGCTGGAGCCGGGCTTCGGTTACACCCTCGGCAACTCCCTCCGCCGTACGCTCCTCTCCTCGATCCCCGGTGCCGCGGTCACCAGCATCCGGATCGACGGTGTCCTGCACGAGTTCACCACCGTGCCGGGCGTCAAGGAGGACGTCACCGACCTCATCCTCAACATCAAGCAGCTGGTCGTCTCCTCGGAGCACGACGAGCCGGTCGTGATGTACCTGCGCAAGCAGGGCCCCGGCCTGGTCACCGCTGCCGACATCGCCCCGCCGGCCGGTGTCGAGGTGCACAACCCGGACCTGGTCCTCGCCACGCTCAACGGCAAGGGCAAGCTGGAGATGGAGCTGACCGTCGAGCGCGGTCGCGGCTACGTCTCCGCCGTCCAGAACAAGCAGGCGGGCCAGGAGATCGGCCGCATCCCGGTCGACTCCATCTACTCGCCGGTGCTCAAGGTCACGTACAAGGTCGAGGCGACCCGTGTCGAGCAGCGCACCGACTTCGACAAGCTGATCGTCGACGTCGAGACCAAGCAGGCCATGCGTCCCCGTGACGCCATGGCGTCGGCCGGCAAGACCCTGGTCGAGCTGTTCGGTCTGGCGCGCGAGCTCAACATCGACGCCGAGGGCATCGACATGGGCCCGTCGCCGACGGACGCCGCGCTCGCCGCCGATCTGGCACTGCCGATCGAGGAGCTGGAGCTCACGGTCCGCTCGTACAACTGCCTCAAGCGCGAGGGCATCCACTCCGTGGGTGAGCTCGTGGCCCGTTCCGAGGCCGACCTGCTCGACATCCGCAACTTCGGTGCGAAGTCGATCGACGAGGTCAAGGCGAAGCTGGCCGGTATGGGCCTCGCGCTGAAGGACTCGCCTCCCGGCTTCGACCCGACCGCCGCCGCTGACGCCTTCGGCGCCGACGACGACGCGGACGCCGGTTTCGTGGAGACCGAGCAGTACTGATCCACCCCCCGGCCGGGCTTCCCGCCCGGCCGGGTTCTTGATCTTCCGCGTGGCGTCCGCCGCGCGGGAACTGACACCGGTACCTGATACGGCCGGTGCAGCACACAAGGAGAAACACCATGCCGAAGCCCGCCAAGGGTGCCCGTCTGGGCGGCAGCGCTGCGCACGAGAAGCTTCTTCTCAACAACCTCGCGAAGTCGCTGTTCGAGCACGGCCGCATCACCACGACCGAGGCCAAGGCCCGTCGCCTGCGTCCGGTCGCCGAGCGTTTCATCACCAAGGCGAAGAAGGGCGACATCCACAACCGTCGCCTGGTGCTGCAGTCGATCACGGACAAGGGCATCGTTCACACGCTCTTCACCGAGATCGCCCCGCGGTACGAGAACCGCCCCGGTGGTTACACCCGTATCACCAAGATCGGCAACCGTCGTGGCGACAACGCCCCGATGGCGGTCATCGAGCTGGTCGAGGCGCTGACCGTGGCCCAGCAGGCCACCGGTGAGGCCGAGGCCGCCACCAAGCGCGCGGTCAAGGAAGACGCCCTCAAGAAGGACGCGGCCGAGGCCGAGGTCGTCGAGGACGCCAAGCCTGCCGACGACGCCGAGTCCAAGGACGCCTGAGCGTTCTGAGACCACTGGACGGGCCCGCATCACCCTTCGGGGCGGTGCGGGCCCGTTCCGTATGCAGCTGAGAGCGGCTGTGAGAACCCGCGGAAAGGGACCTGGGGTGAGTGACGAAGTGGAGCCCGGCTCCGTACGGGTGCGGCTGGACCTGGCGTACGACGGCAAGGACTTCTCGGGCTGGGCGAAGCAGACCTCCCGGCGGACCGTCCAGGGGGAGATCGAGGACGCGCTGCGGACGGTGACCCGGTCGGCGCGGACGTACGACCTGACCGTCGCCGGGCGGACCGATGCCGGGGTGCACGCCCGGGGGCAGGTCGCGCACGTGGACCTGCCGGACGGGGTGTGGGCGGAGCACGGGGAGAAGCTGCTGCGGCGGATGGCCGGGCGGATGGCGCCCGATGTCCGCATCCGGCGGATCGCGCCGGCGCCCGCCGGGTTCAACGCGCGGTTCTCGGCACTGTGGCGCCGTTACGCGTACCGGGTCTGCGACGCTCCCGGCGGCGTGGATCCGCTGGTGCGCGGTCATGTGCTGTGGCACGACCGGCCGTTGGACGTGGACGCCATGAACGCGGCGGCCGTCCGGATGACCGGGGAGCACGACTTCGCGGCGTACTGCAAGAAGCGTGAGGGCGCGACGACCATCCGGACGCTCCAGAAGCTGAGCTGGGAACGGGACCGGGCGACCGGGATCATGACGGCGACCGTGCAGGCGGACGCGTTCTGCCACAACATGGTGCGCGCGCTGATCGGGGCCGCGCTCTTCGTCGGAGACGGCCGACGCCCGGCCGAGTGGCCCGCCCAGGTGCTCGCGGCCGGGGTGCGCGACCCCGGGGTGCACGTGGTGCGTCCGCACGGGCTGACGCTGGAGGAGGTGGCCTACCCCGCCGACGGGCTGCTGGCCGCCCGCGCCGAGGAGGCGCGCAACGTGCGCACGCTCCCCGGAGCAGGCTGCTGCTGAGAGGCCGTCAGGGCGGTCAGTCCGTCTGGGCGGTGGCCGCGGCCGAGGCCTGGAGTTCGCCGCGGTGGCGGATCTGACGGAACGTGAAGTTCGTCAGGTCGTCACCGGTGGCGTAGACGTTCTTGTCGGCCGTGGTGACGCTCTTGCCGCTGGTGAAGCCGCTGATCGCGAAGTAGGCGTACCGGCCGTACGAGTTGGAGGTCCGGCGGCAGACCGATCCGGCCGGGCAGAAGCCCGGTACGCCCACGCCGGACAGGGTGGCGATGCTGCCGCTCGACTGCTGGGCCGCCTTCTTGGCCTGCCCCTCCGTCCGGAACACCGCGAGGCCGACGGTGACGGCGACACCGTCCTTGCTGTACGTGGCCCGGATCACCTGCTCGCAGCCGTTGTTCACCAGCACCGAGCCCAGCGCGCCCTTCGTCGTGGCGGCGCAGTTCTTCGTCTGCTGCGTCGCGCCCTTGACGTAGACGCGGTCGCCCATCGTGAGCTTCTTGCCGGGGAAGAACGCGTCGGCGGTGATGGGCGCCCGGTCCTTCTTCGCGTCGGAGACGTAGTCCTTCGGGTCCGGCGGAGGCGGCGGGGCCACCGAGGAGAAGGACGGTTCGGGCTGCGCGGTCTCCTCCGGGAGATCGCTGGGCGCGGGCAGCTCGCTCGCGTTCTTGCCGGAACCGTGAGTGGTGTCGTTCTTGTTGGCCGAGATGACCGCCGTGGCGACGGCCGCGCCGATCGCCGCGGTGGCGAGCACGCCGCCGCCGATCAGCAGCCATTTCTTGCGCCGGTTGCGCGCGGCGGACGCGTCGGCCATCGCGGTCCAGTCCGGAGTCTGTGTGCCCCCGGGCCCCCAGGAGGGCCCCCCTTGCCCATAGCTCATGCCGCGCATCCTAGAGGAGACGTAAACCGGTTGGGCCAGGGCTTCGCGGGCCGTGACAATGCTGGGTATGGGACATCTCGAAGCAGGCCATCTGGAGTACTACCTGCCGGACGGGCGGGTGCTGCTGGGCGACGTGTCGTTCCGGGTGGCGGACGGCGCGGTGGTCGCGCTGGTCGGGGCCAACGGTGCGGGCAAGACGACGCTGCTCAGACTGCTCTCCGGGGACCTCCAGCCGCAGAGCGGCTCGGTCTCGGTGAGCGGCGGGCTCGGGGTGATGCCGCAGTTCGTGGGCTCCGTGCGCGACGAGCGGACCGTACGGGACCTGCTGGTCTCCGTGTCGCCGCCGCGCATCCGGGAGGCGGCCCTGGCGGTCGACCGGGCCGAGGAGCTGATCCTCACCGTCGACGACGAGGCCGCGCAGATGACGTACGCGCAGGCGCTGAGCGACTGGGCGGAGGCGCGCGGCTACGAGGCCGAGACCGTCTGGGACATGTGCACCACGGCCGCGCTCGGCGTGCCCTACGAGAAGGCGCAGTGGCGCGAGGTGCGCACGCTCTCCGGCGGCGAGCAGAAGCGGCTGGTGCTGGAGGCCCTGCTGCGCGGCCCCGACGAGGTGCTGCTCCTGGACGAGCCCGACAACTACCTCGACGTGCCGGGCAAGCGCTGGCTGGAGGAGAAGCTGAGGGAGACCCGCAAGACGGTCCTCTTCGTCTCCCACGACCGCGAGCTGCTGTCCCGGGCCGCCGAGAAGATCGTCAGCGTGGAGCCGAGTCCGGCCGGCAGCGACGTCTGGGTGCACGGCGGCGGCTTCGGCACGTACCACCAGGCGCGCAAGGACCGGTTCGCGCGGTTCGAGGAACTGCTGCGGCGCTGGGAGGAGGAGCACGCCCGGCTGAAGGCCCTGGTCCACCGGCTGCGCCAGCAGGCGGCGATCAGCCCCGACATGGCGTCCCGCTACCGGGCGATGCAGACCCGCTTCAAGAAGTTCGAGGACGCGGGCCCGCCCCCGGAGCCGCCGCGCGAGCAGGAGATCACCATGCGGCTGCGCGGCGGCCGTACCGGCGTACGGGCCGTGACCTGCGAGAACCTTGAGCTGACCGGGCTGATGAAGCCGTTCGACCTGGAGATCTACTACGGGGAACGGGTCGCCGTGCTCGGCTCCAACGGCTCCGGTAAATCGCACTTCCTGCGCCTCCTGGCCGGTGAGGACGTGGCGCACACCGGCGCCTGGAAGCTGGGCGCCCGGGTCGTGCCGGGCCACTTCGCGCAGACCCACGCCCATCCGGAGCTGCTCGGGCACACGCTCGTCGAGATCCTCTGGAAGGAACACGCCAAGGACCGCGGCGGCGCGATGTCCGTGCTGCGCCGCTACGAGCTGGAGCGCCAGGGCGACCAGCCCTTCGAGAAGCTGTCCGGCGGGCAGCAGGCCCGCTTCCAGATCCTGCTCCTGGAGCTGGCCGGCACGACCGCGCTGCTCCTGGACGAGCCGACGGACAACCTGGACCTGGAGTCGGCCGAGGCGTTGCAGGAGGGGCTGGAGGCGTACGAGGGGACGGTGCTCGCCGTCACCCACGACCGCTGGTTCGCGAAGTCCTTCGACCGTTATCTCGTCTTCGGGTCGGACGGCGAGGTGCGCGAGACGGCGGAGCCGGTGTGGGACGAGCGCAGGGTGCGGCGGGCGCGGTAGGGGCGGCACGTTTTGACCCGTCCGGGGCGGGGCGGGTAGTGTCTGCGGTTGTTATGCGCATGGGCTGCGTGTTCTCACGCGAAGGGCCCCTGCGTAAGTTCTCTGGAGCAGTTACCAGTGGCTCGCATACGGGCAGCGTTCCCGGCATTGTGGGCCCCAGCTGCATGATCGCTTCAGAGGTGTCGTGTATATGGACCCCATCCACTGAAGAAGCGAAGGCTACGAAGTGCGTACGTACAGCCCCAAGCCCGGCGATGTCACTCGCCAGTGGCACATCATTGACGCTCAGGACATCGTCCTGGGCCGTCTGGCGACCACGGCCGCGAACCTCCTCCGCGGCAAGCACAAGGCGATCTACGCCCCCCACATGGACATGGGCGACTTCGTCATCATCATCAACGCCGACAAGGTTCACCTGTCCGGCAACAAGAAGACCCAGAAGATGGCGTACCGCCACTCCGGGTTCCCGGGTGGTCTCCGCTCCGTCCGTTACGACGAGCTTCTCGCCAAGAACCCTGAGAAGGCTGTCGAGAAGGCCATCAAGGGCATGATCCCCAAGAACACCCTGGGCCGTCAGGTGCTCTCGAAGCTCAAGGTCTACGCGGGCGACCAGCACCCGCACGCTGCTCAGCAGCCGGTCCCGTTCGAGATCACCCAGGTCGCGCAGTAGTTCCGGCCTCCCCCCTAAGACCAAAAGAAAGATCTGAGGAGAATCGTGGCCGAGACCACTGTTGAGAACCCCGTAGAGGGCACCGAGGGCGAGGAGATCTTCGCCGAGGTGACCACCTTCGAGTCCGAGGTTCCCGTCGAGGGCGAGTACACCAGCGAGTCGCTGGCCTCCCGCTTCGGCGACCCGCAGCCCGCCGCCGGCCTGGGCCGTCGGAAGAACGCCATCGCCCGCGTCCGGATCGTTCCGGGCTCCGGCAAGTGGAAGATCAACGGTCGCACCCTTGAGGACTACTTCCCCAACAAGGTGCACCAGCAGGAAGTCAACGAGCCCTTCAAGGTGCTTGAGCTTGACGACCGCTACGACGTCATCGCCCGCATCTCGGGTGGCGGCGTCTCGGGTCAGGCCGGTGCCCTGCGCCTCGGCGTGGCCCGTGCGCTGAACGAGGCCGACGTGGACAACAACCGTCCCGCGCTGAAGAAGGCCGGCTTCCTCTCCCGCGACGACCGTGCGGTCGAGCGCAAGAAGGCCGGTCTCAAGAAGGCCCGTAAGGCCCCGCAGTACAGCAAGCGCTAATCCGCCTGCTTACCTGCTGTACACGTTCGCCCCGGCGGCACACCTCGTGCTGCCGGGGCGTTCGTTTATCGGCACCCCCGGGCGTATAACGGCATAAGGCGTTCATAGGCTCTTTTCTGCGGCATTGCGTCGATCACGTGGTGTCGCGGGAACCGGTGGCGGGTGTGCGGTGTTGTGCGCGCCGTGTGCTGTGCCGCTTTGGTTGATTTGGTTGTGCGGTTTCGGAGCATCTTCGGAGGACACCAGTGGGACGACTCTTCGGCACGGACGGTGTGCGCGGTGTCGCCAATGCGGATCTGACGGCCGAGCTGGCGCTCGGTCTCTCGGTCGCGGCGGCGCATGTTCTCGCCGAGCACGGCACCCACGACGGGGCCCGGCCGACCGCCGTGGTGGGCCGGGATCCACGGGCCTCCGGAGAGTTCCTGGAAGCCGCGGTGGTGGCCGGGCTCGCCAGCGCCGGTGTGGACGTCCTGCGCGTCGGTGTGCTGCCCACCCCGGCGGTGGCGTACCTCACCGGCGCACTGGGCGCCGACCTCGGTGTGATGCTCTCCGCGAGCCACAACGCCATGCCGGACAACGGTGTCAAGTTCATCGCCCGCGGCGGTCACAAGCTCTCCGACGAGCTGGAGGACCGGATCGAGACGCTGTACCGCCAGCACCGCGGCGGTGAGCCGTGGGAGCGCCCGACCGGTGCCGGGGTGGGGCGGGTCACCGAGTACACGGAGGGCTTCGACCGTTACGTGGCCCACCTGGTCGCGGTCCTGCCGAACCGGCTCGACGGGCTGAAGGTGGTGCTCGACGAGGCGCACGGGGCGGCTGCCCGGGTCTCGCCGGAGGCCTTCGCGCGGGCGGGTGCCGAGGTGATCACCCTCGGGGCCGACCCGAACGGCCTGAACATCAACGACGGCTGCGGCTCCACCCACCTGGAGCCGCTGAAGGCGGCCGTCGTCGAGCACGGCGCCGACTTCGGCATCGCGCACGACGGCGACGCCGACCGCTGCCTGGCCGTGGACGCCTCGGGCGAGGAGGTCGACGGCGACCAGATCCTCGCCGTCCTGGCCCTCGCCATGCGCGAGGAGGGTCTGCTGCGCAAGGACACCGTGGTCGGCACCGTGATGTCCAACCTCGGCTTCAAGATCGCGATGGAGCGGGAGGGCATCCAGCTCGTCCAGACCGCCGTCGGCGACCGTTACGTGCTGGAGTCGATGAAGGCCGAGGGCTACGCGCTCGGCGGCGAGCAGTCCGGCCACGTCATCGTGCTGGACCACGCCACGACCGGCGACGGCACGCTGACCGGGCTGCTGCTGGCGGCCCGGGTCGCCGCCACCGGCCGTACGCTCGCCGACCTGGCCGGGGTGATGCAGCGGCTGCCGCAGCTGCTGATCAACGTCCGCGACGTCGACAAGTCCCGGGTCGGCAGCTCCCCGGAGATCGCCGCGGCCGTCGCCGAGGCCGAGCGCGAGCTGGGCTCCACCGGCCGGGTGCTGCTGCGCCAGTCGGGCACGGAGCCGCTGGTGCGGGTCATGGTCGAGGCCGCCGACATCGAGCAGGCACGGGCCGTCGCCGAGCGGCTGGCCGATGTGGTGAAGTCCGCGCTGGGCTGAGCCGTCCCACGGCCGCCAGGCGGGTTCGCGGACGCGGGCCCGCCCAGGCGGCGGCCGGTGCCGGTCAGAGTTTGCGCAGGGAGAGCCGCTGGACCTTGTGGTCCGGGCCCTTGCGGAGAACCAGGGTGGCGCGGCCCCGGGTGGGGGCGACGTTCTCCACCAGGTTGGGCTTGTTGACGGTCCGCCACATCGTCGCCGCGTACTCCATGGCCTCCTCCTCGGAGACCTGGGTGTACCTGCGGAAGTACGACGACGGGTCCTGGAACGCCGTGTCACGCAGTTTGCGGAAGCGGTTGAGGTACCAGCTCTCGATGTCCTCGGTGCGGGCGTCCACGTACACGCTGAAGTCGAAGTAGTCGGCGAGGCCGACCCTGGTCCGGCCGTCCTTGCCGGGCAGCGCGGGCTGGAGGACGTTGAGACCCTCGACGATCAGGATGTCGGGGCGGCGCACGCTGAGGCGCTCGTCCGGCACGATGTCGTAGATCAGGTGCGAGTAGACGGGCGCCGTCACCTCGTCCTTGCCCGCCTTGATGTCGGCGACGAAGCGGGTCAGGGCACGGCGGTCGTACGACTCGGGGAAGCCCTTGCGGGACATCAGGCCCCGGGCCCGCAGCTCCCTCATCGGCAGCAGGAAGCCGTCGGTGGTCACCAGCTCGACGCGGGGGTGCTCGGGCCAGCGGGCCAGCAGCGCCTGGAGGATGCGCGCGCTGGTCGACTTGCCGACCGCGACACTGCCCGCGACGCCTATGACGAACGGGGTGCCGCGCTGGGCGCCGTGGCCGTTGCCCGCGTCGCCGAGGAAGGTGTTCAGCGCGCCGCGCAGGCCCGAGGTGGCCTGGACGTAGAGGTTGAGGAGCCGGGAGAGCGGCAGGTAGACGTCCCGTACCTCGTCGAGGTCGATGACGTCGCCCAGGCCGCGCAGCCGCTCCACCTCCTCGGCGGTCAGCGGCAGCGGCGTCTTGTCGCGCAGGGCGCTCCATTCGGCGCGGGACAGGTCGACGTACGGCGTCGCCGCGTGCTCGGCGCGTCGGTGGGTGCTCCGTGGCGGCGAAGTGATCACGGGTTCATTGTCGCGGGAGTCCGGCCGCGGTGGGGGGTGGGCTCGGTCACGTGGGGTACGCCGGGCCGTCCGCGCTCAGTCCACCTTCCTGAGCACGCAGAGGTCCCCGTTGTCGGGGTCGCCGATGGAGGTCCACAGCACGGGGGCGTCGCCGCTGCCCCAGGCGTAGAGGCTGCCGCCGATGTCCCCGCCGTCGTACGTGCCGGTGAAGCGGAGGGTGATTTCGGTGCCGCCGTCCTGGTCTATCCGGTCGAAGGCGCTCCACTCTCCCGTCCCGGAGAGCCTGGACGGGAGCGTGGATCCGGAGCCGACGGCGCTGCCGGAGCCGCGGTAGTCGCCGCAGGCCTCCGTGGCGCTGAGGCTGCCGTCCGCGGCGACGACGAGGATGCCGCCGCGGTCGTCCTGCCAGGTTCCGGTCAGTTCGTTCGAGGTGAGGGTGAGCGGGGCGCCGTCCGGTACCGGGGGGGCGTTCACGTAGCGCAGGCCGAGCACCAGGACGATCAGGCTCAGGGGGACCAGGACGACGAGGACCGCTCCGGTGACCGCGCCTATCAGGACACCGGCCCAGACCGGCACCCGGGGCGAAGCCTGAGGCGGTGGCGGCGCAACCGGGACGGGGGGCGGCGGCGGGAGGGCTCGGAGATCCCATGCCGGTCTGCGCGGTGCTTCGTCTGTTTCCCCGGCGCCGGACACGCGCCCACCCCCCCCAGGTGTTCGGACGGCGAACGCGTACGGGCATCGCCGTGCCGTCATCATGCACCCGCGGGCAGCGGTTGTCGGCGGCGGGGCCGGTGTCCGCACCCCCGTGGTGGACACCGGCCCCGGGGCTCAGGGCTTCTCGCCCTTGCCGTCCACGACCGAGGCCTCGACCAGGGCCTCGGTGACCAGGATCTGCCCGGCCGTGAGCCTGAACGCGGGGCCCGGCGTTCCTCTGCCGGAGAGCCGGTAGGTATAGCTCTCGGTCACCACGGCGCGCCGGCCCGCGTAGTGGAAGCCGCGCGGGTCGAGCAGGATCTCCCGCTGCTCGCGGCGGCCTTCCTCCTTCCGGGTGATGGCGATGGCCTCGCGCCCGGCGGCGTCCTTCACCAGGCGGCCGGTGACGTGGACGCCGGGGATGGTGGCCGTGGCCCGGTAGATCCGGGCGAGGGCGGCCGGGGCGATCGGGTAGGTCCCGACCATCAGGCTGACCGCACGGAAACTGTGCTGGGCCGTGGTCTCGGGCGGGTCCGCGGCCGTGTGGCCGGTCGGGTAGAGGGCACGGGCCCTCTCCAGCAGCCGGACCGGGTCGTCGGGCAGCGCGTTGGCGGTGCGGTAGACCTGGCGCGCGGTGCGGTAGTCGGTGTCCTCGCCCTTCCTGGCCGCGGCGGAGTTGTCGTAGGGCACCCAGTCGCGCACGTAGGTGACGGGGCTCAGCGAGGCGCCGTCCGGGCCGCCTTCGGAGGACGCCTGCGCCGTCCTGGTGTAGATCCACTGATCGTCGAGCGGCTCCGGCCCGGCCGGCTGCCGCTCCAGGGTGTCGGCGGCCCGGTCCAGCACCTCGGCCACGTCCTCCAGCCGCAGTGTCCCGGACGCCGAGGCGGGGCCGGAACGGCCGGGCGCGGCGGCGTCCACGATCCGGGTGCCGAGCGCCGCCGCGACGGTGATCGCCACGGCCGCGCCGACCGCGGCGAGGCGCCAGTCGGCCCGCAGCCGCCGGGCGCGGCGGCCCGACGAGGCGGCGTCGAGGAGTCGCCGGCGGCCCGGGGCGAGCGCTCCGCGACCGGGGACGGGCGCGTCGGCGCGGAACTCGCGCAGCTGGGTCATTTCGTCCATGACGAGGTCAGCTCCATGGCGTCGGGCGTGAACGAGGGATCGGCGCCGAGGGCCTCGCGGACCTTGCGGCGGGCGCGGTTGAGCCGGGACCGTACGGTGCCGAGCGGGATGCCCAGGGCCTCGGCGACCTCCTGGTAGGCGAGGTCGGCCCAGGCGACGAGCAGCAGCACATGGCGATCGCCCGGGGAGAGCGTGGCGAGCGCCGAGGCCAGGGGCGTCCGGGCGGAGATCCGCTCGTCGCAGCGCTCGCTCCAGGAGTCGGCCACCGGGTCACGGCCGGTCCGCGCCAGGGCCCGCAGCCCGCGCTCCTCGCCGCGCCGGTGCTTGCCGATGAGGTTCGCGGCGATGCCGTACAGCCAGGGACGGGCGCTGCGGCGGGAGCCGTCGTAGCGGTGCCGGGTCCGGAAGGCGATGAGGAAGGTGTCCGCCGTGATGTCGTCCGCCGTGCTCGTCCCGAGACGGCGGGCGGCGTAACGGTGGATCTCCGGCGCGTGGCGGTCGTAGAGACCGGCGAAGGTCTCGGGCTCCTCCAGCGAGCGGGCGATCAGCCCGGCGTCGTCGTCGTGCGGGCTGGCCGGTGGTCCCGTCACATCGGCTCCTGGGGTTCGGCGGGAAAGCGTGACGCCCCCTGTTCCCCGCTGGGGACGGAAAGGTTCACGGCTTCGGTTGCGCGCCCCGGGCGCGGCCGCCGTCCTCCCCGCCGTGCCGTGGGGCTTCTGCGACGATGCGGGAAGAGGGGGCGAACAGGCAGGGAAAGGAACGGTATGTGCGGAATCGTCGGTTACGTCGGTGGGCAGTCGGCGCAGGACATCGTCCTCGCAGGTCTGAAGCGCCTGGAGTACCGGGGCTACGACTCGGCGGGGCTCGCTGTGCTCGCGGACGGCGGGCTGGCCGCCGCCAGGAAGGCGGGCAAGCTCGTCAACCTGGAGAAGGCGCTGACCGAGGCGCCGCTCCCGGCCGGTACCACCGGGATCGGGCACACCCGATGGGCCACCCACGGCGCCCCCACCGACGCCAACGCCCATCCGCACCTGGACAACGCGGGCCGGGTGGCCGTCGTGCACAACGGGATCATCGAGAACTTCGCCGCCCTGCGCGCCGAACTCGCCGGACGCGGCCACGATCTGGCCTCCGAGACCGACACCGAGGTCGTCGCCCATCTCCTCGCCGAGGCCTACTCCTCCTGCGCCGACCCGGCGGAGGCCATGCGCCAGGTCTGCCGCCGCCTCGAAGGCGCCTTCACGCTCGTCGCCGTACTCGCGGACGCGCCGGACACGGTGGTCGGGGCGCGGCGCAACTCCCCGCTGGTGGTGGGGGTGGGGGAGGGCGAGTCGTTCCTGGCCTCCGACGTCGCCGCGTTCATCGCGCACACCCGCTCCGCGATCGAGCTGGGCCAGGACCAGGTGGTCGAGCTGCGCCGCGAAGGGGTCACCGTCACCGGCTTCGACGGGCGGCCCGCCGAGGTCCGCGCGTACCACGTGGACTGGGACGTCTCCGCCGCCGAGAAGGGCGGCCACGACTCCTTCATGGACAAGGAGATCGCCGAGCAGCCCCAGGCCGTCGCCGACACGCTGCTCGGCCGGACCGACGGCGAGGGCTCGCTCCGCCTCGACGAGGTCCGCATCCCGCCGCACGAGCTGCGCGAGATCGACAAGATCGTCATCGTGGCCTGCGGCACCGCCTTCCACGCCGGGATGATCGCCAAGTACGCCATCGAGCACTGGACCCGCGTCCCCTGTGAAACCGAGCTGGCCAGCGAGTTCCGCTACCGCGACCCGATCCTCGACCACCGCACCCTGGTCGTGGCGATCTCGCAGTCCGGCGAGACGATGGACACCCTGATGGCGCTGCGGCACGCCCGCGAGCAGGGCGCCCGGGTCCTCGCGATCTGCAACACCAACGGCTCCACCATCCCCCGGGAGTCCGACGCCGTGCTCTACACGCACGCCGGGCCCGAGGTCGCCGTCGCCTCCACCAAGGCCTTCCTCACCCAGCTGGTGGCCTGCTATCTGGTCGCGCTGTACCTGGGCCAGGTCCGGGGCACGAAGTGGGGCGACGAGATCCGCACCGTCGTCCGCCAGCTCTCCGCGGTCCCCGGCGCCGTCGAGCGCGTCCTGGCGGACATGGCGCCGGTACGGGCCCTGGCCCGCTCCCTCGCCGACCGCGGCACCGTCCTCTTCCTGGGCCGCCACGTCGGCTACCCGGTGGCCCTGGAGGGCGCGCTGAAGCTGAAGGAACTCGCGTACATGCACGCCGAGGGGTTCGCCGCCGGAGAGCTCAAGCACGGGCCGATCGCGCTCGTCGAGGAGGGCCTCCCGGTCGTCGTGGTGGTGCCCGCGCCGCGCGGCCGGTCGGTGCTGCACGACAAGATCGTGTCGAACATCCAGGAGATCCGGGCCCGCGGCGCCCGCACCATCGTCATCGCCGAGGAGGGCGACGAGACGGTGGCCCCGTACGCCGACCATCTGATCCGCGTCCCCATTACGCCTACGCTGCTTCAGCCGCTGGTCTCGACCGTGCCGCTCCAGGTCTTCGCCTGCGAGCTGGCACGGGCCCGCGGCAACGACGTGGACCAGCCGCGCAATCTGGCGAAGTCCGTGACCGTGGAGTAGCCGGGCGGCGAGCGGGCCGCCCGGCGAGGGATGAGGGGAACGCGCGTGATCATCGGGGTCGGGATCGACGTGGCCGAGATCGAACGGTTCGACGCCGCGCTGGAGCGCACGCCCCAGCTGGCCGAACGGCTCTTCGTGGAACAGGAGCTGACGCTGCCCAGCGGCGAGCGGCGCGGGATCGCCTCGCTCGCCGCCCGGTTCGCCGCGAAGGAGGCCCTGGCGAAGGCGCTCGGCGCGCCCGCGGGGCTGCTGTGGACCGACGCCGAGGTGTACGTCGAGGACAGCGGGCAGCCCCGGCTGCGGGTCCGCGGCACCGTCGCCGCCCGCGCCGCCGAACTGGGCGTACGGCACTGGCACGTCTCGCTGAGCCACGACGCGGGGGTGGCGTCGGCCGTGGTGATCGCGGAGGGTTGAGCACATGCGTACCGCCTACAGCGTCGAGACCGTACGGGCCGCCGAGCGGGCCCTGATGGACCGGCTCCCCGAGGGAACCCTGATGCGCCGCGCCGCCGCCGGGCTCGCCGCCGTCTGCACCGACGTCCTGCGCGGGCGCGGCCGGGTGTACGGGGCCCGGGTCGTCCTCCTGGTCGGCAGCGGCGACAACGGGGGTGACGCGCTGTACGCGGGCGCGCTCCTCGCCCGGCGGGGCGCCGGAGTACGCGCCGTGCTCACCGCGCCCGACCGCGCCCACCCGGGTGGCCTGGCGGCACTCCGCGCCGCAGGGGGGCGCACCGCGGACGACACGGATCTCCGGGGCCCGGACCTGTGGGGCGGCCACCTCGATCTGCTGGTGGACGGCATCACGGGCATCGGCGGCCGGGGCGGACTGCGCCCGGAGGCCGCCGTCCTCGTGCGGTCCCTGGCGGCCACCGGCGCGCCCCTCGTCGCCGTGGACCTGCCCAGCGGGGTCGAGGCCGCTACCGGGGAGGTGCGCGGCGAGGCGGTCCGCGCCGATGTGACGGTCACCTTCGGCACGTACAAGCCGGGCCTGCTCGTCGACCCGGCCGCCGAACGGACCGGGGCGCTGCACCTCGTCGACATCGGGCTCGGCCCCGAACTGCCCGCCGTGCCCGAGCTGGAGGCGCTCCAGTACGCGGATGTCGCCGCGCTGCTGCCGGAGCCGGCCGCCGAGAGCGACAAGTACCGGCGCGGGGTCGTCGGCGTCGTCGCCGGGTCCGCCCGCTATCCGGGCGCGGCGGTGCTGGCCGTCTCCGGGGCGCTGCGGGGCGGGGCCGGTGCGGTGCGGTACGTCGGTCCGGGCGCGGACGCGGTGATCGCCCGGCATCCGGAGACGCTGGTGCACGCCGGGCCGCCGTCGCGGGCGGGGCGGGTGCAGTCCTGGGTCGTCGGACCCGGGATCGGTGACGGCTCGGAGGCCTCCGAGGCGGTCCGGAACGTACTGGCGGCCGAGGTCCCGGTGCTGGTGGACGCGGACGGGCTGCGGCTGCTGGACGTCGCCGCGGTCCGGGCCCGCCCCGCGCCGACCGTGCTCACCCCGCACGCCGGGGAGGCCGCCGCGCTGCTCGGCGCCACCCGTGACGAGGTCGAGGCGGGGCGGCTGACCGCCGTACGGGAACTGGCCGCACGCTACCGCGCCACGGTCCTGCTCAAGGGTTCGACGACCCTGGTCGCCGCCCCGGACCCGGACGTTCCGGTACGGGTCAACCCGACCGGCACGCCCTGGCTGGCCACCGCGGGCAGCGGCGACGTGCTCTCCGGGCTGACGGGCTCCCTGCTGGCCGCGGGCCTCGACCCGCGCGACGCCGCGTCCACCGGTGCCCACCTGCACGGACTCGCCGCCCGTCGCGCCGCGGACGGCGGCCCGGTCACCGCCCAGGACGTCGCCGAAGCGATTCCCGCGGCATGGCGGGACGTCCGGGCCTGAGCGATCCTGACCGCAGGACCGCAGGACCGCAGGACCGCAGGACCGCAGGACCGCAGGACCGCAGGACCCCAGGACCCCAGGACCCCAGGCAGGAGGTACTCCGTGGCCAGCAGCGACGTACGCGTACGCCGGGTGTACGAGCCGAAGGAGGACGCCGACGGCACCCGCGTCCTGGTCGACCGGCTCTGGCCGCGCGGCGAGTCCAAGGAGCGCGCCGCGATCGACAAGTGGCTCAAGGACGTCACCCCCTCGTCCGAGCTGCGTTCCTGGTACCACGCGGACCGTACCGGCACCCGCTACGACGAGTTCGCCGAGCGCTACCGGACCGAACTGACCGACCCGGTCCACGAGGCGGCCGTCCGGGAGCTGGTCGAACTCGTCGAGGAGGGCGGCCCGGTGACACTGGTCACCGCCGTCAAGGACGTGGAGCACAGCCACGTCCCGGTCCTCGTCGACCACCTGGAGCACGCGCTGCGCCACCGCCGCTGAGCCGGACGCCCACCAGCCCCGCCCCCGGGCTCTGAGAGACTGGGCGCGATGAACGAGACAGCGTCCTTGAGAGCCCGAGCCGAGATCGACCTCGCCGCACTGCGCGCCAACGTGCGTGTGCTGCGCGCTCGGGCAGGGGGCGCGCAGCTCATGGCCGTCGTCAAGTCCGACGCGTACGGGCACGGAGCGGTGCCCTGCGCCCGTGCCGCGCTGGAGGCCGGGGCGACCTGGCTGGGCACCGCGACCCCGCACGAGGCGCTGGCGCTGCGGGAGGCCGGGCTCGGCGGCCGGGTCATGTGCTGGCTGTGGACGCCGGGCGGCCCCTGGCGCGAGGCGATCGAGGCCGACATCGACGTATCGGTGAGCGGGATGTGGGCGCTGCGCGAGGTCGTCGCCGCTGCCACCGGGGCGGGCGTCCCGGCCCGTGTCCAGCTCAAGGCCGACACCGGCCTGGGCCGCAACGGCTGCCAGCCCGCCGACTGGCCGGAACTGGTCGGCGCCGCCCGTGCCGCCGAGGAGGCGGGCACCCTCAGGATCACCGGCCTGTGGTCCCACTTCGCCTGTGCCGACGAGCCCGGCCACCCCTCCATCCAGGCCCAGCTGACCGCCTTCCGGGACATGGTGGCGTACGCCGAGAAGGCGGGCGTCCGGCCCGAGGTGCGGCACATGGCCAACTCCCCGGCGACGCTGACGCTCCCCGAGGCCCACTTCGACCTGGTGCGCACCGGGATCGCGATGTACGGCATCTCGCCCAGCCCGGAGCTGGGCACCCCGGCCGACTTCGGGCTGCGCCCCGTGATGCGGCTCGTCGCCTCGGTGGCCCTGGTCAAGCAGGTGCCGGCCGGTCACGGGATCAGTTACGGCCACCACTACACGACCAGCACCGGGACCACCCTGGGCCTGGTGCCGGTCGGCTACGCGGACGGCATCCCGCGCCATGCCTCCGGCCGGGGCCCGGTCCTGGTCGGCGGCTCGGTGCGGCGGGTCGCGGGCCGGGTGGCCATGGACCAGTTCGTCGTCGACCTGGAGGGCGACGTGGTCGAGGTCGGCAGCGAGGCGGTGCTCTTCGGCGCGGGGGACCGGGGCGAGCCCACCGCCGAGGACTGGGCGCGGGCGGCCGACACGATCGCGTACGAGATCGTCACCCGGATCGGCACCCGCGTACCCAGGGTGCATCTGAACGGCGTCCCGGCCGGGGCCTGACCCGGACGGCGGGCCCGGGGCCTGACCCGGCGGACATGAGCGACGGACCGACAAGGAGCGCGGCACGGTGAGCGAGAGCGGTGCGGGGGACGCGGCGGTGACGGCCGCCTCGGCGGCCGGCTGGCGCCGGGCGGGCATCGCCGGTGCGGCCATAGGCGTGCTCGCGGCCGGTGCCGCCGCCGGTGTCGCGGTCGAGCGGCTCACCGTCGGCCGGAGCATGCGCAGGAAGGCCCGGCTGGCACTGGACACCACGGGCCCCTACGGCTCGCTGCGCGGGCTGCCGGGCCGGGCCGCGGCCGACGACGGCACCGAGCTGTACTACGAGGTCGACGAGGTCGAAGAGGGCGACGGAGGCGAGGCGGACGGCGGCCCGGGGAGCACCGCGTCCGCCCCCGGCCCCCGCCGCCGCAGGCTCTTCGGCCGTAAGGACCCCGCGCCCGTCACCGTCGTCTTCAGCCACGGCTACTGCCTCAGCCAGGACTCCTGGCACTTCCAGCGGGCGGCGCTGCGCGGCCTGGTCCGCACCGTCCACTGGGACCAGCGCAGCCACGGCCGCTCGGAGCGCGGCCGGGCCCAGACGGACGGCGTCCCCCTCGGCATCGACCAGCTGGGCCGGGATCTGAAGGCGGTCATCGACGCGGCGGCCCCCGAGGGCAGGCTGGTGCTGGTCGGGCACTCGATGGGCGGCATGACGGTGATGGCGCTGGCCGCCCGGTACCCCGAGCTCATCCGGGACCGGGTCGCCGCGGTCGCCTTCGTCGGCACGTCCAGCGGACGGCTCGGCGAGGTCACCTTCGGGCTGCCGACCGCGGGCGTGAACGCGGTGCGGCGGGTGCTGCCCGGGGTGCTCAGGGCGCTGGGCTCGCAGACGGAGCTGGTGGAGCGGGGCCGCCGGGCGACCGCGGACCTCTTCGCCGGGCTGATCAAGCGGTACTCGTTCGGCTCGCGGGACGTCGATCCGGTGGTGGAACGGTTCGCCGAGCGGCTGATCGAGTCCACCCCGATCGATGTGGTCGCCGAGTTCTACCCCGCGTTCACCGAGCACGACGAGAGCGGCGCGCTGCCCGCCTTCCGCTCGGTGCCGGTGCTGATCCTGGCGGGTGACAAGGACCTCATCACGCCCAGCTCGCACAGCGAGGTCATCGCCGACCAGCTCCCGGACGCGGAGCTGGTCATCGTGCCGGACGCCGGTCACCTGGTGATGCTGGAGCATCCCGAGACGGTCACGGACCGGCTTGCGGACCTGCTGGTACGCGTCGGAGCGGTACCGGCAGCGACTAACGTGGGCGGACATGGAAGCACCGCACACCAGCACGGCGACTGAGGCGGGCGACACCGCCGCACCGGACACGGTCTCCGTGGACCTGGCCGTCGAATCCCCCGAACAGATGCAGGAGCTGGGCCGCCGGATCGCCGCGGTCCTGCGCCCCGGTGACCTCGTGATGCTCAGCGGCGAGCTGGGCGCCGGGAAGACGACGCTGACCCGGGGGCTCGGCGAGGGCCTGGGCGTCCGCGGCGCGGTCACGTCCCCCACCTTCGTGATCGCCCGCGTCCACCCCCCGCTGGGCGGCGGCCCGGCCCTGGTACACGTCGACGCGTACCGCCTGGGCGGCGGGCTCGACGAGATGGAGGACCTGGACCTGGACGTGTCGCTGCCGGACTCCGTGGTGGTCGTGGAGTGGGGCGACGGCAAGGTGGAGGAGCTGTCCGAGGACCGTCTGCGGGTGGTCATCGAACGTGCGGTCGGCGACACGGACGACGAGCGGCGCGCCGTGACCCTGATCGGGACCGGGGCGCGCTGGGCGGGACTGCGCGAGGTCTGAGACCGGGCGGCCCGGCGCTTCGGGGGCGAGGCGCCGGGGGAGCGCGGGGCCGGATTCCGACAGGCTGTCGGCATATTGTTGCGCGCGGCGGGGCGGGCGTGTTCACATGGATGACGAGAGCGGAGTTAGGTCTGCCTAACCACGCCTTCCACCAGAGCCTCAGGAGGCATCCATGACGATGTCCGCCGAACACGAAACGACGCCGCCGTCGATGAAGGACCTGCTGGCGGCCTGTGCCGCGGCCACGGCGGTCTCCACACCGCCGTCCGGGGACGGGCGGGAGGAGGCCCCGGCCGCCGCGTCCGTGCCCGCCGTCACCCCGGCGCCCCGCGCGGACCCGGGCCTCGAACGGGCCTCCTGAGGCGTCATCCCTGGCGGGCGTGCGAGGACAGCCACGGCACCTCGCCGCGTTGCCGGAACGCCCGGATGCATCCGGTATTCGGGCGTCCCTCCGCCGTGCGAGGCACCGCGTCCGACGCCGCACGCTGATCCGCCAGGGACGTACGGGACAGCCCTCGGGGCGTTACGGGACGACGATCACCTTGGTGTTCACCCCGGCGAACTCCCACAGGACGTCCCCGTCGTCCCGGCCCATCCGCACGCCGCCCGTCTTCAGCGTCGGGTCCGGGCTCTCCATCGTCCCGTCCACCGCCGCGCTGAACCCGATGGCGACGTTGTCCACCAGCGCGAACCGCACCACGTGCTCGATCATCACACCGTCCGAGCCCTTGGTCGGGGCGCCCTGACGGGTGTCCACCTGGTACGTCCCCGGCTTCGGGCTCAGCGCGCTCGGCATGACCGGGAAGGTCCTGAGCACCTTCCCGGCCTCGTCGACGAGCCAGACCCGGCGGCTCTCCAGGGCGTACACGACGCGCTGCCCGGTGCCGGAGTGCGCGGGGAGCGCGGCCGGGCGCGGCTTCTTCTCCTTGGGCTTGGCGTCCTCGGTGCTCGAGACCGCGCCGGAAGGCGAGGGCTGGGGGGCCGCCAGGTTGTCGGGGACGTTGGCCGATGCCTGGAAGGCCAGGAACCCGACCGCGGCCAGTGCCGCCGCAGTGAGCCCGGCCACGATTCCCGAGCTGCCCTTGGACACCGTGCGCGCCCCTTTCGCTTCCGTATGTCATACAAGCGTCTAGCGTGTACGTCGTACCCGCGTGTGCACGGTGACGGTAGCAGCCAGGGCCGGTCGCACCGGGACGCCGGACAGGGCACCGTGCCCGCGTCGACGGAGCCGTACGCTGTTCGTGTGCTCTTGCTCGCCTTGGATACCGCCACCCCCGCCGTCACCGTCGCCCTGCACGACGGCACCGCCGTCGTCGCCGAGTCCGGCCAGGTCGACGCCCGCAGACACGGGGAACTGCTGCTGCCCGCCGTCGACCGGGTGCTCGCCGACGCCGGGGTGAGACTCGACGCCGTGACGGACGTGGTCGTCGGCGTCGGCCCCGGGCCGTACACCGGGCTGCGGGTCGGCCTGGTCACCGCCGCGACCTTCGGATCCGCCCTCTCCGTACCCGTGCACGGTGTGTGCACCCTGGACGGGCTGGCGTACGCGGCGGGCCTGGCCGGGCTTGAGGGCCCGTTCGCCGTCGCGACGGACGCCCGCCGCAAGGAGGTCTACTGGGCGCGGTACGAGAACGCCCGGACCCGGAGCGCCGGGCCCGCGGTGGACCGGCCCGCCGACATCGCCGGACAGCTGGCGGGGCTGCCCGTCGTCGGCGCGGGCGCGGCGCTCTACCCCGACGCGTTCCCGGACGCCCGTACGCCCGAGCACGTCAGCGCCGGGGCCCTGGCGGCGCTCGCCGCCGAACGGCTCGCCGAGGGCGCCGAGCTGCTGCCGCCGCTCCCGCTCTACCTGCGCAGACCCGACGCCCAGGTGCCGAAGAACTACAAGGTGGTCACCCCCAAGTGACGACCCCGACCGCCGTGCTGCGCGAGATGCGCTGGTGGGACATCGATCCGGTGCTGGCGCTGGAGAGCGAGCTGTTCCCGGACGACGCCTGGTCGGCCGGCATGTTCTGGTCGGAGCTGGCGCACTCCCGGGGCGCCGGGGCCACCCGCCGCTACGTCGTCGCCGAGGACCCCGCCGACGGCCGGATCGTCGGCTACGCGGGCCTCGCCGCGGCCGGTGACCTCGCCGATGTGCAGACCATCGGGGTCACCCGCGACCATTGGGGCGGTGGCCTCGGCGCCGCGCTCCTCACCGACCTGCTGAAGCACGCCACCGCCTTCGAGTGCGCCGAGGTGCTCCTCGAAGTCCGCGTCGACAACACCCGGGCCCAGAAGCTGTACGAGCGTTTCGGCTTCGAACCGATCGGCTTCCGCCGTGGCTACTACCAGCCGGGCAACATCGACGCACTCGTCATGCGCCTCCGCGTACAAGAGCACGTGCAAGAGCACGGACAAGAAACAGAGACTGACTGACTGATGGCTGACGAACCGCTCGTACTCGGCATCGAGACCTCCTGCGACGAGACCGGTGTCGGCATCGTCCGGGGCACGACCCTGCTCGCCGACGCCGTCGCGTCGAGCGTGGACACCCACGCGCGTTTCGGCGGCGTCGTCCCGGAGATCGCCTCCCGCGCCCATCTGGAGGCGATGGTCCCCACCATCGAGCGCGCCCTGAAGGAAGCCGGCGTCAGCGCCCGCGACCTCGACGGGATCGCCGTCACCGCGGGCCCCGGCCTGGCCGGGGCGCTGCTGGTCGGCGTATCGGCGGCGAAGGCGTACGCCTACGCGCTGAACAAGCCGCTCTACGGCGTGAACCACCTCGCCTCGCACATCTGCGTGGATCAGCTGGAGCACGGCCCCCTGCCCGAGCCCACGATGGCGCTGCTGGTCAGCGGCGGCCACTCCTCGCTGCTGCTCGCACCGGACATCACCGCCGACGTACGGCCGCTCGGCGCGACCATCGACGACGCGGCGGGCGAGGCCTTCGACAAGATCGCCCGGGTGCTGGACCTCGGCTTCCCCGGCGGCCCGGTCATCGACCGGCTGGCCAAGGAGGGCGACCCGGCGGCGATCGCCTTCCCGCGCGGCCTGACCGGCTCGCGCGATGCCGCGTACGACTTCTCCTTCTCCGGGCTGAAGACCTCGGTGGCCCGCTGGATCGAGGCCAAGCGCGCGGCGGGCGAGGAGGTGCCGGTACGGGACGTGGCGGCGTCCTTCCAGGAGGCCGTGGTGGACGTGCTCACCCGCAAGGCCGTACGGGCCTGCAAGGACGAGGGCGTCGACCACCTGATGATCGGCGGCGGCGTCGCGGCCAACTCGCGGCTGCGGGCGCTGGCCGAGGAGCGGTGCGAGCGGGCCGGGATCCGGCTGCGGGTGCCCCGCCCCGGGCTGTGCACGGACAACGGCGCGATGGTCGCCGCGCTGGGCGCCGAGATGGTGGCCCGCAACCGTCCGGTCTCGGACCTGGAGCTGTCCGCCGACTCCTCGCTGCCGGTGACCGACCCCCACGTACCGGGCGCCCACGCGCACACCCACGACCACGTCCACGAGATCAGCAAGGACAACCTCTACTCATGACCGTCGCCCTCATGTGGGAGGCCCGTGCCACGGCTGGCCGGGGCGCCGAGCTCCTGGAGTGGGCGCGGGCCCGCGCCGCCGAGCTGGCCCGTGAGCCGCTCCGCCGCGAGCTGCTGCGCGCCTCGCAGGACCGGGTCCTGGTGATCACCTGGTGGGAGGGCGGCCACGACGACGCGCTCCCCGAGCTGCCCGAACCGGACGCCGCGCTGGTCACCCGCCCGGTGCACCGCTGGCGTTTCGAGTCCGTGGAGGTCACCGGGGCGGGCGGCTGACCGCGCGGGTCGCCCGTGCTCCGGTGGCCGGCCGGACGGTTTCCCGAAAGAATTTCGCGGGAACTGTCGATCCGGCCGGATCCCGTTCGACGCAAGGGTGAGAGGCGGGGAGAGCCCCCGCCGCGCAGACCCGGGAGTCACCATGCCGCGCTTCATGACGCTGATCCGCATCGACGAGCAGAACCTGCCCGACAAGGCCCCGGACGCCGACTTCGAGAAGCGCATGGGCGCCCTCTTCGAGGAGATCACCAAGGCCGGGGTCATGCTGGAGACGGCCGGGCTCACCCCGACCTCCGAGGGCACCCGGCTCACCTGGTCCGGCGGGCGGCTCAGCCGGACCGACGGACCCTTCACCGAGACCAAGGAGGTCGTCGGCGGCTATGCCATCCTCCAGGCCAAGGACATGGCGGAGGCCCTGGAGTGGACCCGCCGCTTCCTCAGCGCCCACCCGGAGAGCTGGACCGTGACCAGCGAGGTCCGGCAGATCGACGAGGCCACCGTGGTCGGCTGACGGCCCGGCTTGCCCCGTCCCGGCCCTGCTGCTGGGATGGGGGACCGTGACAGTGACAACCGCGGCGGTCGAGGCGGTCTTCAGGATCGAGTCCCCGCGGATCGTCGCGGGTCTCACCCGCGTCGTGCGCGACCTCGGCATCGCCGAGGAACTCGCGCAGGACGCCCTGGTCGCCGCGCTGGAACAGTGGCCCGAGTCGGGCGTCCCGGAGAAGCCGGGCGCCTGGCTCATGGCCACCGCCAGACACCGCGCGATCGACCTCGTGCGCCGCAGGGAGACCTACGCGCGCAAGCTGGCCGAGGTGGGCCGGTCGCTGGAGGACGTGCCGTCGCCCGAGCCCGCCGAGCCGGACGCCATCGACGACGACCTGCTCCGGCTGATCTTCACCGCCTGCCATCCGGTCCTCTCCACCGAGGCCCGGATCGCCCTCACCCTGCGGCTCCTGGGCGGCCTCACCACGGAGGAGATCGCCCGCGCTTTTTTGGCCCCCGAACCGACCGTCGCCCAGCGCATCGTCCGGGCCAAACGGACCCTGGGCCGCGAGGGCGTCGCCTTCGAGGTGCCGTACGGGCCCGACCGGGCCGCCCGTCTCGGCTCCGTCCTCGAAGTGATCTACCTGGTCTTCAACGAGGGCTACACGGCGACCGCGGGCGGCGACTGGCTGCGTCCGGCGCTCTGCGAGGACGCGCTGCGGCTGGCCCGGGTGCTCGCCGGGCTGATGGAACGCGAGCCCGAGGTCCACGGGCTGGCCGCGCTGCTGGAGCTCCAGGCCTCCCGCACCGCGGCCCGGACCGGCCCGGACGGCGCGGTGGTGCTGCTCGCCGACCAGAACCGGGCCCGCTGGGACCGGCTGCTGATCCGGCGTGGGGTCGCCGCCCTGGAGCGGGCCGTCGCGGCGGCCGACGGGGGCGGGCTCGGCCCGTACACCGTGCAGGCCGCGATCGCCGCCTGCCACGCGCGGGCGGCGGCGTACGGGGACACCGACTGGGACACCATCGTCGCCCTCTACGACCGGCTCGCCGCGATCGCGCCGTCCCCGGTCGTCGCCCTGAACCGGGCCGTGGCCGTCTCCATGGCGCGGGGCCCCGAGGCCGCGCTCGCCCTGGTCGACGCCCTGGCCGCCGATCCGGCGCTGGACGGCTACCACCTGCTGCCCAGCGTGCGCGGTGACCTGCTGGCCCGGACGGGGCGTACGGGGGAGGCGCGCGCCGAGTTCGTACGGGCCGCCGGGCTGACCCGTAACGCGCGGGAGCGGGCCATGCTCCTGGACCGTGCCGGGCATCCGGCCCGCGACGGCCGATGAGTTCCGGTCCCCGGAGCGGTCCACCCTTTCACCGGACCGGCACCACACGACAGGAGCAGACCATGCAGAAGATCACGACCTTCCTGTGGTTCGACACCCAGGCCGAGGAAGCCGCGCGCTACTACGTGTCCGTCTTCGGCGGCGACTCGGAGGTCCTGGACGTCACCCACTACAACGACGCCGTACCGGACCGGGCGGGCACGGCCATGACCGTACGGTTCCGGCTGGCCGGCCAGGAGTACGTCGCGCTCAACGGCGGCCCGCAGTTCCCCTTCACCGAGGCGGTCTCGCTCGCCGTGGACTGCGCCTCGCAGGAGGAGACCGACGTCCTGTGGGCCGAGCTCACCAAGGACGGCGAGGAAGGCCGGTGCGGCTGGCTCAAGGACAGGTACGGCCTGTCCTGGCAGCTCGTGCCGCGCGGCTTCACCGAGGTCATGGCCGACCCCGACCCGGCCAGGGCACAGCGCGCCACCGCGGCCATGATGGGCATGCGCAAGCTGGACCTCGAAGCACTGCGCAACGCCTGAACCTTCCCGCACCGCCCGGTCGGTAGGGTCATGCCCATGTCCCCTCGCGCACCACTGCCGCCCCCGCCGCCGCCCGTGGAGATACGCTCCTGGCCCGACCGGGAGGCGCTGCTCACCGACCGGGCCGCGGTGCTCGGGCATCTGGTGCGCGTCCATGTGGGACCGGGGCGGCTGGTGGCGCTCTGGCTGTGGGGCTCGCTCGGCGCGTTCGGCTGGCTGCTGGTGGGCTCGGCGCTGCTCACCTTCGAGGAGACGTACGACGTGATCAGCGCCGGGGTGGGCTTCCTGCTGCTCGTCCTGGGCGTCTGCTGCCTGGTGCCCGCCGTCGTGCTCGTCGTCATCGGGCTGCGCCGCGACGGCCGGGTCCGTCGGCTGCTCGACGCCTGGGGCGGTCTGGACCGCGATCCGGCGCGGGACGCGGCGCTGCGGATGCCGGGCGCGTCCAGTGTCTGGCTGGTGCTGTCGTTCGTGCTCTGCGCGGCCGGCCTCGGCACCTGCTTCGTCTTCCCGGTGAACGCCCCGCCGGACGGGTACAGCCCGAGCCTGGCCGTCCTCGTCATGGGGCTCGGGATGATCGCCTGGCTGGTCGGGCTGATCGGCCTGGTCAAGGCGTTCGCCCACCGGCGCTGGGTGCTGCGGGTCCTGGCCGGGGCGCCCGCCCCGGCGCCGCTGTTCTCCGTCGGGGGCGGTTCCCACCGCTGACCGGCGCCCTATCCTTGCAGGGCACATGCGGCACGCAGGGGGAGGGCGTCATGGAGTGGTACTGGTGGGTGCTGATCATCTTCTGGATGGGCGGCTTCGGATGGGTCGTCGACAACGTCCGTACGGCGTTGCGCCATCGGCATGAACGCAAGCTCGAACTGCTGGAGACGGCCCGGCAGGAGCGACTGGCCGTCGAAGCGGCGAGCAAGCCGCCGGAGCCGGTCTGCGGCTGCACGCACCACCTCGCCAAGCACGACAAGCAGGGCCGCTGCCACGAGCGGGTCGAGGTGCCGACGGCCTGGGACGAGACCAAGAAGCCGGTCCGCTTCGAGTCCGGTCAGTGCAACTGCCAGCAGTACGTGGGCCCGCAGCCGCTCTCGCAGGTGTACGCGGAGGACCTGACCGACCTCGTCTGATCAGCCGTCGGAGCCGGTCAGCGGGTGGCCGATCAGCATCGTCGGCGCACCGGCCACCCGGGTCAGGAAGACCGTCGCGGAGTTCGGCCCCTGGAGCTTCATCCGGCGCCGCAGCTCCTCCGGTTCGACCGCCGAACCGCGCTTCTTGACGGTCAGCACGCCGACCTTCCGCTCCCGCAGCAGCGCCTTCAGCTTCTTCATGCCGAACGGCAGCTGGTCGGTGATCTCGTACCCGGTGGTGTACGGGGAGGTGTACGGCCGGTCGCCGGTGATGTACGCGATGGTCTCGTCGATCAGTCGTCCCTCGCACCGCGCGACCAGGTCGGCGACCAGACGGGCGCGGATCACGGCGCCGTCCGGCTCGTACAGGTAGCGGCCGACCGGGCCCACCGGCGGGGCGGGCAGCGGAGCGGCGGACCACAGGGTGGCGCCCGCCGGGAGCAGCGTGGCGCGGTACGCGCCGGGCGTGAAGCCCTCGCCGAACCAGAGCACCGCCTCCTTCACGTCGCCGCCGTCCGAGATCCACTCGGCCTCCGCCTGCTCCGGGATCGCCTCGTGCGGGATGCCGGGGGCGATCTTCAGGGCGGCGCGGGGGGCCGCGAGGGCGGCGCCGGTCGCCCAGGACAGCGGGGGCGAGTACGCCTCGGGGTCGAAGATCCGGCCCCGGCCGCCGCGCCGGGCCGGGTCGACGAAGACCGCGTCGCAGGACGAGGTGTCGACGGCGGCGACATCGGCGCACCGCACCTCGATCAGGTCGGCCAGCCCCAGGGCGGCCGCGTTGGCGCGGGCCACCTCGGCGGTCAGCGGGTCGCGGTCCACGGCAGTTACGCGGATGCCCGCACGGGCCAGCGCGATCGCGTCGCCGCCGATCCCGCAGCAGAGGTCGGCGACGTGGCGGACCTCGCCCCCAGCCGCGAACCGCCGGGCGCGGTGGGCGGCCACCGAGGTGCGGGTGGCCTGCTCGACGCCGTTCGGCGTGAAGAACATCCGGTGCGCGTCCTCGGCGCCGAACTTCGCCACCGCCCGCTGCCGGAGCCGGGCCTGCCCGAGCGCCGCCGAGACCAGGGCGGCCGGGTGGGTGCGGCGCAGCCGGGTGGCGGTGGCGAGTTCCTGGGCGGGGTCGTAGTCGCGCAGTCCGGCCAGGAGCGCGGCGCCCTCGGGGGTGCGCAGGGCCAGGAAGCCGGCGAGCGGGTCGGGGGCGTCGGACCGGCCGGTGGCGGACGGGTCGTTCGGGGCGAGAGCGTTCACCCGCCCCATTGTGAGCCAGCCGGGTAGACCGGCGGGCCCGGCGGCGGTGTCGGGCCGGGAGGCCGGTCGCCTGCTGGCAGGATGCGGCGCCATGCAACTTGTACGACAAAACGACAAATCAACCGCAAAACCTCCCAGACCGTCCGCGGAGCCGGACCGGCGACGGCATGGCCGTGGTCCGCGGCGGCCTGCCGTCGCCGTGCTGGCCGCACTCCTGGTCGCGGCGGTCGGCTCGGGCTGCGCCTCCGAGTCCGGCGGGCGGGTGCCGGGCGAGGCCGGATCCCGGGACCGGGCCCTCGCCGGGAACCCGGGCCCGCAGGCGGGCCTGAACCCCGCCGCCGGTCTGCCGGGCGTCCCCGGGCTCCGCCGCGGCCTGGCCCGCCTGCCCGGCGAGCGCTACGAGAACGCCCGGCTGACCCCCGCGGTCCGGGCGAGGATCGCCGCGAAGTGGGGGCTCGGCAGGCCGCCGCTGATCGCCCCGCTGCCACCCGTCGTGAAACCGCGCCTCACCACCCGTGAGGGCTTCGAGGTGGAGGGCGGGGACGACGCGCTGCCGCCGGTCTTCACCACCGTCCCGACCACGGACCGGGTCGTCTTCCTGACGATCGACGACGGCGCCGAGAAGGACCCCGAGCTGCTCCAGATGATGGACGAGCTGGACATCCCGTACAGCGCGTTCCTCAGCGATACCGAGGTGAAGGACAACTACGGCTACTTCGGCGAGGCGCAGCGGCTGGGCACCGTCCTCGGCAACCACACCCTCCACCACCCGTACCTGCCCGGCCTTTCGTATGACGAGCAGCGGCGCGAGATCTGCGGTCAGCAGGACGCCGTGGAGGAGTGGTCCGGGAAACGGCCCCGCCTCTTCCGCCCGCCGTACGGCAACTACGACGGCGACACGCTCCGGGCCGCGCGGTCCTGCGGGATCAAGGCCGTGCCGCTGTGGAGTGCCGAGGCCTTCCCGGACCGCATGGAGTGGCGCGAGGCGGACCGGGACCTGCATCCGGGCGACATCATCCTCACCCACTTCCGGGGCCGGGCCGCGTGGGGCGGCAGCATGACCGACCTGGTGCGGACCGTCATGAGAACCGTCACCGAGCGGGGCTACGCCGTGGCCCGGCTGGAGGACTACGTATGACGTCAGCCGCGTGAGCCGGGGCGCCCGCGGCTGTTCCCGCCGCCGAGGTACGGGTGGCCGCGGTGCCCCGGGCCGTCCATGTGCGAGGGCGCGGGCGCGACGGGCGGACGCGCGCGGCCAGCGTCCTCGGCGCCGCTCGGGACCGCCATCGCGCTCAGCGCCGGCACGGCCACCAGTTGCGTCCTGCCCGCCAGGGGCCAGCGGCTGCGCGTCAGGACGACGGCGAACAGGAGGGTCACCGCGCCGGAGGCGCCGGACACGAGGACGGGGGGCCAGAACACCGGCGGCGGTTCTGCCCGTTCCGGCTCCGGAGCGCCGGGGCCGGAACGCGAGAGGGCCGACGGGAGGAGGACGACCGCGCAGACCGCCCCCTCCAGGAGGAGGAGCGCCAGCCCGGGCGCCGCATCGAGGCAGCCGTTCACCGAGGCCGGGCGGTGCGTTCCCGGGGCAGGAGGGGAATCGGTCACGCCCCACGGTCGTACGGAACGGTCCGGTCCGTCCGTACGTTGCCCTCATGGTGTCCGGGCTGTTGTCCGGACTGCTGTCCGGGCGTCGGACCGGCCCCGGCCGGGCCCGGTCCGACGACGCCACGATCGCTCGAATTGGCACTCCGCTTGACCGAGTGCTAATCGCGGTCATAGTCTCACTTCTGGCACTCACCACTGGAGAGTGCCAACACCACTGCGCGACTGGCAGGTCCGGCACCCGCGACGACGGATCGGCCTGGTCGCCACCCAAGACTGTTACCCCGTGAGATCTCCGAAGGGGGAGACCGGATCGTGTCGACCGCCAGCTCCAAGGTTGCGATCAAGCCGCTCGAGGACCGCATTGTGGTCCAGCCGCTCGACGCCGAGCAGACCACGGCCTCCGGCCTGGTCATTCCGGACACCGCCAAGGAGAAGCCCCAGGAGGGCGTCGTCCTGGCCGTGGGTCCGGGCCGCTTCGAGAACGGCGAGCGTCTTCCGCTCGACGTCAAGACCGGCGACGTCGTGCTCTACAGCAAGTACGGCGGCACCGAGGTGAAGTACAGCGGCGAGGAGTACCTCGTCCTCTCGGCTCGCGACGTGCTCGCGATCATCGAGAAGTAATTCACCCACGTTTTCTGTGCTGCGCCCCTGGCCCCCCTGCGATAACCAGCCGGGTGGCCGGGGGCGCGGTTCGTTCGAGAGGAAAGCTCAGCTCCCATGGCGAAGATCCTGAAGTTCGACGAGGACGCCCGTCGCGCCCTTGAGCGCGGCGTCAACAAGCTTGCCGACACGGTCAAGGTGACGATCGGCCCCAAGGGCCGCAACGTCGTCATCGACAAGAAGTTCGGTGCCCCCACCATCACCAACGACGGTGTCACCATCGCGCGCGAGGTCGAGCTCGACGACCCGTACGAGAACCTCGGTGCCCAGCTGGTGAAGGAGGTCGCCACCAAGACCAACGACGTCGCGGGTGACGGCACCACCACCGCCACCGTCCTGGCCCAGGCGCTCGTCCGCGAGGGCCTGCGCAACGTCGCCGCCGGTGCCTCCCCGGCCTCCCTGAAGAAGGGCATCGACGCCGCGGTCAAGGCCGTGTCCGAGGAACTCCTCGCGACCGCCCGCCCGATCGAGGACAAGACCGACATCGCCGCCGTGGCCGCGCTCTCCGCGCAGGACCCGCAGGTCGGCGAGCTCATCGCGGACGCGATGGACAAGGTCGGCAAGGACGGCGTCATCACCGTCGAGGAGTCCAACACCTTCGGTCTGGACCTCGACTTCACCGAGGGCATGGCCTTCGACAAGGGCTACCTGTCCCCGTACATGGTGACCGACCAGGAGCGTATGGAGGCCGTCCTCGACGACCCGTACATCCTCGTCCACCAGGGCAAGATCGGCTCCATCCAGGAGCTGCTCCCGCTGCTGGAGAAGGTCATCCAGGCCGGTGGCTCCAAGCCGCTGCTGATCATCGCTGAGGACGTCGAGGGCGAGGCGCTGTCGACCCTCGTCGTCAACAAGATCCGTGGCACCTTCAACGCCGTCGCCGTGAAGGCCCCGGGCTTCGGTGACCGCCGCAAGGCCATGCTCGGCGACATCGCCACCCTCACCGGTGCGACCGTCATCGCCGAGGAGGTCGGCCTCAAGCTCGACCAGGCCGGTCTGGACGTGCTGGGCACCGCCCGCCGCGTCACCGTCTCCAAGGACGACACCACGATCGTGGACGGCGGCGGCGAGCCCGGCGACGTCAAGGGCCGGGTCAACCAGATCAAGGCCGAGATCGAGGCCACGGACTCCGACTGGGACCGCGAGAAGCTCCAGGAGCGCCTCGCGAAGCTGGCCGGTGGCGTCTGCGTGATCCGCGTCGGTGCCGCCACCGAGGTGGAGCTCAAGGAGAAGAAGCACCGTCTGGAGGACGCCATCTCCGCGACCCGCGCCGCGGTCGAGGAGGGCATCGTCTCCGGTGGTGGCTCCGCCATCGTCCACGCCGTCAAGGTCCTGGAGGGCAACCTCGGCAAGACCGGCGACGAGGCCACCGGTGTCGCGGTCGTGCGCCGCGCCGCGGTCGAGCCGCTGCGCTGGATCGCCGAGAACGCCGGTCTTGAGGGCTACGTCATCACCTCCAAGGTCGCCGAGCTCGACAAGGGCCAGGGCTTCAACGCCGCCACCGGTGAGTACGGCGACCTGGTGAAGGCCGGCGTCATCGACCCGGTCAAGGTCACCCGCTCCGCGCTGGAGAACGCCGCGTCCATCGCGTCGCTGCTGCTCACGACCGAGACCCTGGTCGTCGAGAAGCCGGCCGAGGAAGAGGCCGAGGCCGGTCACGGCGGTCACGGCCACTCCCACTGACGCACAGCCGTCAGGCGCACAGCCGAAGAAGGCCCCCTGCCCCACCGCTCGACGGTGGGGCAGGGGGCCTTTCGCGGTGACACGGGCCTTTCGGCGCTCTCAGGCCGAGTGGCTCAGGCTGCCGGAGTGGACCGGGTCCGCGAAGGGCAGACCGGCCGCGAAGCGCTCCAGCTCGTCCAGCGCCTGATCGGCCATCCGGTGCAGCTCGTCGCCGAGCGAACCCGCCACGTGCGGGGTGAGCAGCACGTTCGGCAGCTCGTACAGCGGCGAGTCGGCGGGCGGCAGTTCGGGGTCCGTCACATCCAGCACCGCCCGCAGCCGCCCGGCCGTCAGCTCCGTCAGCAGCGCCTTCTCGTCGACCAGCGAACCCCGGGCCGTGTTGATCAGCGTCGCCCCGGCCGCCATGGCGGCCAGCTGCGCCGCACCGATCAGATGGCGGGTCTCCGGGAGCTGCGGCGCGTGCACCGAGACCACGGAGCTGCGCGCGCACAGCTCGTCGAGCGGGACGGACCGCACACCCAGCAGCGCCGCCTGTGCGTCGTCCACGTACGGGTCGTACAGCAGCACGTCCAGGTCGAAGGGGCGCAGCAGCTCGATCACACGGCGGCCGATGCGGGAGGCGCCGACGATGCCGACGGTACGGCGGTAGTTTCCGGACCCGTCGAGTTCCGCGAGCCAGTCGTGCCCGGTGCGCAGTTCGCGGTAGCGGCGCGCGCTGTCCAGGACGCGCTTGTTGGCGAAGAGGATCGCGGCGAGGGTGAATTCGGCGACCGGCAGGGCGTTGGCCCCGGCCGTCGAGGTGACGGCGATGCCGCGTTCCCAGCAGGCGTCCGTGATGTGGTGCTTCACCGAACCGGCGGCGTGCACGACGGCGCGCAGCCGGGGTGCGGCGGCCAGCACCTCGTGGGTGAGCGGGGTGGCGCCCCAGCAGGTGAACAGGACCTCGGCCTCGGCGAGCGCGGCGGCCACGGCGGGCTCCGGGTCGGCCAGGTCGTGCGCGACGAGGTACGGGTCGGTGCGGGTGAGGGCGGCCAGCCGGGTGCGGTGGTGGTCGGCGAGGAGGCGGCCGGCGATGCCGGGCCCCATCGCGAGCAGGGCCGTCGGCCGGTTGTCAGTGGCGTGGGGCATGGTGGAACACGTACTCCTCGGGGCTCGCGATGAGGTCACTTGACGCTGCCGGCGGTCAGTCCGGCCTTCCAGTGCCGCTGGAGCGAGACGAAGGCGACGATCAGGGGGACGACGGCGAGGAGGGAGCCGGTGACGACGAGCGGGTAGAAGCTCGGCTCGCCGTGGGTGTTGGTGTTCCAGGAGTACAGGCCGAGGCTCAGCGGGAAGAGCTTGCGGTCCGAGAGCATCACCAGGGGGAGGAAGAAGTTGTTCCAGATCGCGGTGAACTGGAAGAGGAAGACCGTCACGAAGCCCGGCATGACCATGCGCAGTCCGATCGACCAGAAGACGCGCAGCTCACCGGCCCCGTCGATACGGGCGGCCTCCAGGGCCTCGTTCGGTATGTAGCCGGTGCTGAACACCCGGGCGAGATACACGCCGAAGGGGTTGACCAGCACGGGGATCAGCACGGACCAGTAGGTGTTGACCAGCCCGGTCTTCGAGGCCAGGAGGTACATCGGCAGGGCGAGCGCCGTGGTGGGGACCAGCACTCCCATCAGCACCAGCCCGAACAGCTTCTCCTTGCCCCGGAACTCGTACTTGTCGAAGGCGTACCCCGCGGCGACGCAGATCAGCGAGCAGACGATCGCCCCGCCGCCCGCGTACAGGAGGCTGTTGAGGTACCAGCGGAAGTAGATGCCGTCGCCGTAGGAGGCCAGGTTCGACAGGTTCTCGCCCAGGTTGAAGCCCTCGAAGGAGAACGCGTTGCCCGCGAGCAGCCCGCCGGTGTCCTTGGTGGCGGCCGTGACCAGCCAGACAAGGGGGAAGAGCATGTAGACGACGGCGAGCAGGAGGAAGCCGTTGACGGCGGTCTTCGACATCCAGCGGCCGCGGGAGGCGGGGGAGTTCATGCTTTCTTGCCCTTCCGGCCGGTGAAGCGGGTGACGACGAAGGACAGCAGCGCGGCCGTGAGCGCCAGCAGGATGGAGGCGGCCGCGGCGAGGCCGTAGTCATTGCGCTCGAAGGCCGCGGTGTACGCGTACATGTTCGGCGTCCAGGTGGAGGAGACGGCGGAGCCGGTCCCCTTGTTGAGGATCAGCGGCTCGGTGAACAGCTGGAGCGAGCCGATGACCGTGAACAGCGCGACCATCACCAGGGACGAGCGGATCAGCGGGACCTTGATGGAGAGCGCGGTGCGCCAGGCGCCCGCCCCGTCGACGGTGGCCGCTTCGAGCACCGAGCGGTCGATGGCCTGCAACGCGGCGTAGAAGATCACCATGTTGTAGCCGAGCCACTCCCACAGGGCGATGTTGACGATGGAGGGGAGGGCGCCGTCGGGGGAGAAGAAGTCGAAGCCGATCCCGCCGGACTCCATGGCGCTCACCACCGGGCTGAGCTGCGGGGTGTAGAGGTACACCCAGATCAGCGCGGCGATGATGCCGGGCACGGCGTGCGGCAGGAAGAGCGCGAGCTGGAAGAACCGGCGGGCGCGGGCCAGCGTGGAGTCCAGCAGCAGGGCGAGGGCGAGGGCTCCGGCGAGCAGCAGCGGAATGTAGAACAGGCAGTACCCGAGGAGTACACCGAAACCCTCGCGGAACGCCCGGTCGCCCAGCGCCGCCGCGTAGTTGTCGAGTCCGCTGAAGACGGTCTCGCTGCCGCCGAAGCCCAGGCCGGACTGTTTCTCGGTGAACAGGCTGAGCCAGACCGCGTATCCGATCGGCACCACCATGCACACGGTGAACAGTACGAAGAAGGGCCCCAGCAGGATGGCGGCGGCTCTGGTCGTCCGGGCGCGCTTCATCAGCCTGCGTCCTCTACCTTCAGCCCGCGCTTCTTCAGCTCGGCGACCGTCGCGTCGTGCCCGGCCTTCACGGCGTCCTTGATGGTGGTACCGCCGCTCGCGACCTTGCCGAACTGGTCCTTGATGGTGGTGTTCGCGGTACCGGTCGCCGGGCCCCAGGTCCAGTTCTGGCCGATGGACGCCGCGGCGCCCTCGAAGACCTGGTAGATGTCCTGACCGCCGTAGAAACCGGCGTCGAAGGACTTCTTGGCGGCCGGGCGCAGGGACGCGGCGGCCGGGAAGGCGCTCGACGTGCCGGACGCGATGCGTGCCTTGATGCCTTCCTCGGTGGTCGACATCCAGGTGGCGAACTCGACCGCGGCCTCGGCCTTCTCGCTGGTCTTGGTCACCGCGAAGGTGGAGCCGCCGAGCATGCCGCTGGAGGGCTTTCCGTCCCAGCTGGGCATCGGGGCGACGGCCCACTTGCCGCTCTGCTCGGGCAGCGTGCCCTTGAGGACACCGGCGCCCCAGGCGGCGCCCAGGTAGCCGACGGTGCCGCCGCTCTTGAGGGAGTTGGTCCACTCGGGGCTGAACGAGGCGTTGGCGCGGATCAGGTCGTCGTCGAGGAGGCCCTGCCAGTAGTCGGCGACCTTGTTGGTGGCCGCGTCGGCGGTGGCGATCTTCCAGGTGTCACCCTCGGGCTTGTACCACTGGGCCCCTGCCTGCCAGGCCATCGCCTGGAAAGTGGTCGGGTCGTCGGGGAAGAAGGTGCCGATGCGGACCTTCTTGTCGGCCTTCTTGATCTTCTCGGCGGCCTTGCGGAACTCGTCCCAGGTCGTGGGGACCTCGACGCCGTACTTCTCGAACAGGTCCTTGCGGTAGTAGAAGGACTGCGGCGAGGCGTCGAACGGAACGGCCCAGCTCTTGCCGCCGAGCGTGGTCAGCTCGACCGCCTGCGGCAGCAGCTTCTTGCGGATGTCCTCGGTGAAGTACGCGCCGATGTCCTGGAGCGCGCCCTGGCTGACGTACTCGGGGAGCTGCGGGTACTCGATGGAGACCAGGTCGGGGGCGTTTCCGGCCTTCACCGCGTTGGAGATCTTGGCGTAGCCGCCCGCGTTGCCGGACGGGATCTCCTCGTACACCACCTTGATGTTCTTGTGCGAGGCGTTGAAGGCGTCGACGACCTCCTTGGACCCCTTGGCCCAGCCCCAGAAGGTGATGCTGACGGGCTTGCCGTCGCTTCCGGCGGCGGCGTCGTCGCCGCTGCCGCCGCAGGCCGTGAGAAGGGCGAGGGCGGTGGCGGTGCCGACTACGGCGAGGGACGTTCTGCTCGTACTGCGGCTCACAGCGAGGCTCCTGAACTGGCGGCGACATTGGCGTTGGCCGTGATCCTTGGACCAGCCGTGACCGAAGTCAAGAGCGAAAGATCGATTGATCGAAAAAAGATCAGATTAGTTACGTACGGAAGAGTGCGGAATACCCTGCGGAGCCGGGAATCGGCGTCCCGGCCGGAAACGGGTCCGCTCGTACGGTTACGGGTGGTTGCGCGCCCCGCACGAGCCCCTGACCCGCAACTGCGGCAGCAGCGTCAGATGCCGCCGGGGCGCGCCCGTGCTCTGGCCCAGCCGCTCCACCAGCAGTTCCGTCGCGTGGCGGCCCACCTCGCGCTTGGGCGGCGCCACCGCCGTCAGCGGGGTGTCCGCGAGCGCGGCCACCTCGTCGTCGTAGGCGATCAGCGCCAGGTCCTCCGGCACGCGTACGCCCAGCTCGGCCAGGCGCTGCACCACCTGGATCGCGTCCACGTCGTTGTGGACCAGCGCCGCCGTCGCCACCCCCGTCATGACCGCCTCGCGCAGCGCCCGTACGGCCTGCTCGAAGGCGTCCGGGAAGAGCTCGGACGGCACGGAGTCGATCACGTCCTGCGGGGCCCGCAGCCCGAGCACCGCCAGCGCCTCCGCGTACCCGGAACGCACCGCGACGGCGGTCGGGGAGTCCGCGCGGGCCATCAGCAGCGGTGCCCCGTGCCCGAGCCGCACCAGATGGCGCACCGCCAGCAGCACCCCGTACGCGTGGTCCGAGCAGACCCGGTCCAGGCCGTCCAGCGGGGAGCCGGCGGCGGGCCTGCGTTCCAGCAGCACCGTCGGCGCGGGCAGCGAGGCGATCCAGTCGCCGAACGCGGCGGGGTCGCCCGGGTCCTGCCAGCCGGGGGCGACCAGCAGCCCCTCGGCGCCCGCGGAGAGCAGCCCCTCGGTGCGCGTCTGGTCCTCCTGCGGCCGGTAGTCGGAGATCCGCAGGACGAGCCGGGCCCCGGCCCGCGCGGCGGCTTCGTGGGCGCCGCGGATGACCTCGGCGAAGTAGTACGTCGAGGAGGGTGCGAGCATGCCGAGGACCAGCCCGCCGCCCGCGGGCCCGGAACCGGACGCGGGAGCGGGAGCCGGGCCGGAACCCGGGCCGGGCCTGTCCGCCGGGCCCGCGTCGGCGTCCCGCGGCCAGGACACCGATCCGTGGACCCGGTCCAGAAGCCCCCGGCCGGCCAGCTCCTCCACGTCCCGGCGCGCGGTGACCGGGGAGACCCCCAGCAGCGCGGCCAGGTCCGAGACCCGGGCCGAACCCCGCTCGCGCACCAGTCCGAGCAGGCGGTCATGACGTTCAGCGGCACTTTCGCGCACGGCAGCAGTCCCCTCGCAGTGTGTGACCCGTCGCAGTGTGAGGCCCGGTCCGCGGCCCGGCCGGAGCCGGTGTCGACCCTAGACCAAGAATGATCGAACGACGGAAGTTTCGATCATTCAAGTGCGATCCATTGACGTTCGATCAATTCGAGTTCAGGATTCCGGCCGTGCGGACCTGTCCCGTCCGCCACCGGGGCATCCCCCGGCCCCCGCGCCCAGCCCCACCCGCAGCCCGGCCCCGACCCCGGTTCCGGTTCCGGTCCCGACCGTTCGTACGGAGGAATGGTGAGACATCGCGGCACCGCCGCCGCGCTCGCGGCCCCGACCGCCGCCGGAGCCCTGATCGTCGCGGGCCGGACCATGGCGCAGGCCGCACCGGCCCGCACCTTCCACGCCGACTGCGCAGCCAGCCCGGCCGGTGCCACCTGCGGCGCCCCGTACCCCTGGGCCTCCCTCGCCGAGGCCGGCGCCCACGCCTACGGCCCAGGCGACCGGCTCCTGTTCAAGCGCGGCAGTACCCGCACCGGCACCCTCGCCCCCACCGGCGGCGCCTCCGCCCGCGCCCTCCTCGCCGTCGCCGACTACGGCACGGGCCCGGCCCCCAGTAGAGGCGCCCGCGTCGACCGCGACCGGGTCGACGGCTTCCAGCTCCGCTCGCCCTCCGCCAACGCGGGCATCTGGGCCTTCGGCACCGACGCCACCACCGTCGAGCACAACGAGGTCTCCGGTGGTGGCAACGCCCATGACGGGATGTCCTTCGACGCCGACGCCGACGCCGACGCCGACGCCGACGCCGACGCCGACGCCGACGCCGACGCCGACGCCGACGGCGCCTCGCGGAACACCGTCTCCCAGCACAACTGCCGCCACGACGACGAGGGCGGCTTCCTGCTGGTCTGCCCGTACGGCGGCGCCAGGACGACCGGCACCGTAGCCCGCTGCAACGCCAGCCGGAACGACGGCGCCCGCCTGATCCAGAACCGCCGGGGCCCGGTCCTCGGCACGAGGGTCTCCAGCGACACCCTCCACCACAAGGAGCGGATCCCCGGCTATCTCGTGCGGGACGACGCGGGCAGCCCCGGGACCACCCGGCACGAACGGGCCGTCCGCACCAACGACTTCGTGAGCGAGGGCACCGGCGGCTACGCCTTCAAGGACCCGGCCTCCGGGCTCTCCTCCGGCCACCACCTCTTCCACGGCATCGAGATGCTCCGCCCGAACCTTGGTGGCATCACCGCCGACCCGAGACTCCGGGACGACTTCCGGCTCGGTGCGGGCTTGCCCGCCCTCGCCGCCGGAGCCCTCATCGAGAACAACGGCGGCAGGGACTGCCTGGCCAACCCGCTGAAGCCCGGCGCCCCCACGATCGGTGCCTGCGCGGGCCGCGGCGTGCGCCAGGAAGGGCGCAGGGAAGGGCGCCAGGAAGGGCGCCAGGAAGGGCGCCAGGAAAGGCGCCGGGAAAGGCGCCGGGAAAGGCGCGGCCCAGGGGGACCGGAGTAAGCGGACACTCACTGCGGTCCGTACTTGCGGCCCGTCTTGGAGGTGACCCCTCCGAGCAGGCCGCGCGGCGTCACCTTCACCAGCCCCATCAGCGCCTTGTAGCGCGGGTCCGGCACCGAGAGCGACTTCCCGCGCGCCAGGTCCGCCAGTGCCGTTTCCACCAGCTTGTCCGCGTCGAGCCACATCCAGCTCGGAATGCTGCCGGTCCCCATCCCGGCCCGCTCGTGGAACTCCGTCCGTACGAACCCCGGGCACAGCGCCATCAGCCGCACTCCCGAACCGGCCAGGTCCTTCGCCGCGCCCTGGGTGAACTGCACCACCCACGCCTTGGACGCGCCGTACGTCCCGCGCGGCACGAAGGCGGCCACCGAGGCCACGTTGACGACCCCGCCGCGCCCGCGCTCGCGCATCGTGGCCGCCGCCGACGAGGTCAGCCGCAGCACCGCCTCGCAGTGCACCTTCAGCATCTTCAGCTCGTCGGCCATGGGCACGTCCAGATACTGGCCCTTGTTGCCGAACCCGGCGTTGTTGACCAGCAGGTCGACCGGGTGCCGACGGTCCGTCAGCCGCTCCTCGACCGCGGCGATCCCGTCGTCCTCGGACAGGTCGGCCCGCAGCACCTCGGCCTCGATGCCGTGCCGGTCGTGCAGCTCGGTCGCCTGCTCGCGCAGCCGCTCCTTGTCGCGTGCCACCAGCACCAGGTTGTGCCCGTCGGCCGCGAGCCGCCGCGAGAAGGCGGCACCGATCCCCGCGGTCGCTCCCGTAATCAGTGCAGTCGTCATACGCGGCACGTTAGTGCCTGTCCGCCGCGCCGTGATCAGTCGCCCGCCGCGTACGTGGCGACGTACGCCCGCGCGGCCCGCAGCGACTCGGGATGCAGTGCCTCCCCGGCCGCCAGCAGCCCCGGCAGCAGCTCCCGCCGGGTGGTCGAGGCCAGGAACTCCCGCTCCACGGTGACATCGTGGTCCGGGCGGTGCACGATCTCGACCGGGTCACCGGCCCGGACCGCACCCGGCTCGATCACCCGGAGATAGGCCCCGGGAGCCGCCGCCTGCGTGAACCGCCTGACCCAGCGCGGTTCTTCGACATGGCCCGCGAACGTACGGCACGGAATACGCCCCGAGGTCACCTCCAGTACCAGGTCCGGGCCGATCCGCCAGCGCTCGCCGATCAGCGCGCCGCTCACCTCCACCCCACGGGTCGTCAGGTTCTCGCCGAAGGCGCCGTTGCCCAGCGGACGGCCGAGCTCCCGCTCCCAGGCGTCCAGCTCCTCGCGCGCGAAGGCGTACACCGCCTGGTCGGATCCGCCGTGATGGCGCAGGTCGCACACGGCGTCCCCGGCCACCCCGCTGCCGCCGGTGCCCTTGGGGCCGGGATCGCTGATGAGCACCGGCCCGTCGACGGGCCGCTTGTCGATCCCGGTCGTGCCGGTGGGGGCGTCGGTGTACTCGACGGCCTTCGGCCGCCCCGCGTTCACGCTCAGCAGGGACGGCCGGGCCGGTTCCATGGGAGTCATGCGGCCACGCTAACCACTGCCCGCTCAAAGCCGCACGGCAATCATGTGCGTTCGGCCCCAAGTACCACTTATGGTTGAAGGGTGATCGAAGCTCGCCATCTCCGTGTCCTGCGCGCCGTGGCCGCCACCGGATCGTTCTCCGCCGCCGCGCGGGAGCTGGGCTGCACCCAGCCCGCGGTCAGCCAGCAGATGAAGGCCCTGGAGGGCTCCGCGGGCACTCCGCTGCTGATCCGCAGCGGACGGGAGATGCGGCTCACCCAGGCGGGTGAGGCGCTCGTCCGGCACGCCTCCGGCATCCTCGCCGGGCTCACCGCCGCCGAGGAGGAGGTCGCCGCCATCGCCGGGCTGCGGGCGGGCCGGGTCAGGCTCGTCTCGTTCCCCAGCGGCAGCTCCACCCTGGTGCCCGGCGCGCTCGCCGCGCTGCGCGAGGCCCATCCCGGCACCCGGGTCTCCCTCGTGGAGGCCGAACCGCCGCGCTCGGTCGAGATGCTCCGCGACGGCGACTGCGACATCGCGCTCGCCTTCCGCTACGGCGCGAACTGCGGCGAGTGGGACGACCTGGTGGCCCGCCCGCTGCTCGCCGACCGGCTGATCGGCCTGGTCCCCGAGGGGCACCCGCTGTCCGGGGCGGACGCGGTGGGCATCTCCGAACTGGCCGACGAGTCGTGGATCGCGGGCTGCCCGCGCTGCCGCCGCCAGCTCGTGGAGGTCTGCCAGGAATCCGGCTTCACCCCCCGGATCGACTTCGCCACCGACGACTACCCGGCGGTGGTCGGCCTGGTCGGCGCCGGGCTGGGGGTGGCGGTGCTGCCGGAGCTGGCCATCGAGTCGGTACGTCCCAAGGGGGCGCGCACCGTGGCGGTGGAGCCCGCCATCGAGCGGGAGATCGTCGCGCTGACCCTGCCGGACCTGGCCCAGGTCCCGGCGGTGGCGGCCACCCTGGACCACCTGTCCCTGGCCGCCGCCCGCTGAGCGGCCCACCCGGAAGCGCGAAGAGCACGGAGGCGCGCACACAGCGGCGCACCGAGCGGCGCGCCTCAGCGCACACGGAGAAGCCCGCCTGCGCCGGAGCCAGGCGAGGAAACGTTTCTGTACCGCAGTGGGCGGTGGGGCGGGGTCAGCCGTGCGCCGACGGGGACGGCACGCCCGAAGCTGCCGTCGCCGGGATCAGCCGACTGCGGGCCCGTCCCATGAGCTCTTCGCGTTCGTCCTCGGTCAGCCCGCCCCAGACGCCGTAGGGCTCGCGCACCGCCAGGGCGTGGGCCGCGCACTCGGCGCGTACCGGGCACCGCATGCACACCTCCTTCGCCGAGTTCTCGCGGGCACTGCGGGCTGCCCCGCGTTCGCCCTCGGGATGGAAGAACAGTGAGCTGTCGACCCCGCGGCAGGCCGCCAGCAGCTGCCAGTCCCACAGATCGGCGTTGGGTCCGGGAAGGCGGGAGAAATCTGCCATTGCTTGTCCCCTCGAAACCGTGCTGAGTCGGAAACGTCGTTGTGGTCCGTCGTCGACTGTGCCCACGACCGTACATCTACGGTGTAAGTAGATGTAAATATGACTGATTGCGAATCTATCCACAGACACCAGCAAAAGGGAAGAAAATCCGCTAAATGGGGCATACCTGGACATGAAGTTTCGGTTGCGGGTTAAATGAACCGCGTCGTTCTCCTCCGTGTGCACCCCCTCACGTAGAGTGCCGAATTCGGTTGTCCGACCCGTAACTCTTTCGAGTGACCGTCGTTGAGAAGGCGGAGGCGGTTGACGGAAAAAGCGATCGGGCAGGTGTCCGAGAGTGTCAACCGCACAGGTGACGACTTGTAACAGCCTGGAGGCTCAAGGTGACGCGCATCAGCTGCGGAGGACGGTCATGACATCCGTCCTCGTCTGCGACGACTCCCCGCTTGCCCGAGAAGCGCTCCGTCGCGCGGTCGCGACCGTGCCCGGGGTCGAGCGGGTGACGACGGCGGCCAACGGCGAGGAAGTCCTCCGCCGCTGGGGTGCCGACCGTTCGGATCTGATTCTGATGGACGTACGCATGCCCGGTCTCGGGGGGGTGGAGACGGTACGGCGGCTGCTCTCCGCCGACCCCGGCGCCAGGATCATCATGCTGACCGTCGCCGAGGACCTGGACGGGGTCGCGCTCGCGGTCGCCGCCGGTGCCCGCGGCTATCTGCACAAGGACGCCTCCCGCGCCGAGCTGCGCGCCACCGTCACCCAGGCACTGGCCGACCCGACGTGGCGGCTCGCCCCGCGTCGGCTGCGGTCGGCCGAGATGGGTGCGGCGCCGACGCTCACCGCGCGGGAGATCCAGGTGCTCGAAGGCATGAGTCACGGCCGGTCGAACGCCGAGATCGGCCGTGAGCTGTTCCTCTCGGAGGACACGGTGAAAACGCATGCCAGGCGTCTGTTCAAGAAGCTCGGCGCCTCGGACCGGGCGCACGCGGTGGCGCTCGGGTTCCGCTGGGGCCTGGTCCGCTGAGGCTCGGCCGCGGCCGGCGGCCGACCGTATCCCCGTCCGCGTACCGGCGGGCGGGGCGGCGCGAACGGTCGGTGTCGCACGGGTTCCGCCCCATCCGCGGAGCCCGTCGCGCCGGCGGTATGTGACGCTTCCCGGCCGATGCCGCATCCTTGGAGACGTGGAGTTCCTCGGGAACGATTCGGTCGAGCGGAAGGGGAGGGCGCAGGACATGACTTCCGGCGCACCCGCTCATAACGCTTCGGTGCACAACTCCGGACGCGGTGGCACGGATGGTGCGGCTCCGGGGCACCATGGTCCGATGCGTGACGACGAGACGACGGGGATCGGTGCCCTGGTGCACCGTGCCGTCGAGGGTGACGCGCAGGCCACGCATGATCTGCTGGCCCATGTTCACCCGCTCGCGCTGCGTTACTGCCGGTCGCGGCTGAACCGGCTGCCCGGTGACGCCCGTCACTTCGTGGAGGACCTGGCGCAGGAGGTCTGCGTGGCGGTGCTGATGGCGCTGCCCCGCTACAAGGACACCGGCAGACCCTTCGAAGCCTTCGTGTTCGCCATCGCGGGCCACAAGGTCGCCGACCTCCAGCGGGCCGCCATGCGGCACCCGGGATCGACGGCCGTGCCGTCCGACGAGATGCCCGAGCGGCCGGACGACTCGCTCGGGCCGGAGGAGCGCGCCCTGCTCAGCAGCGACGCGGCCTGGGCCAAGAAACTCCTCGCCAATCTTCCGGACAACCAGCGCGAGCTGCTCGTCCTCCGGGTCGCCGTAGGGCTGACCGCCGAGGAGACCGGGCAGATGCTGGGCATGTCCCCGGGCGCGGTCCGGGTCGCCCAGCACCGGGCCCTCAGCAGGTTGCGGGCGCTCGCCGAGCAGTGAGCGACCCGGAACCGGGCCCGTGGTCACGGCTTCGCACTCCGCGCGGACGCGGACGGCGGGTTCCGTGCGAAGCTACAGAAATCCCAAGTGATCTTGTTCGTGGAATGAGACGCGCCCGAAGGCCGTTAGCATGGACATCCGCACCGATCAAGGCCATTTGGGGAAGGTGTCATGACTGCAAACGTCGACGGAGTGCCCGAGAAATTCGCGACGCTCGGGCTGACATACGACGACGTGCTGCTGCTGCCCGGCGCATCCGAGGTGCTGCCGAACGCGGTCGACACCTCGTCCCGTATCTCCCGCAACGTACGGGTGAACATCCCGCTGCTCTCGGCGGCGATGGACAAGGTGACCGAGTCCCGCATGGCGATCGCCATGGCGCGGCAGGGCGGCGTCGGTGTCCTGCACCGCAACCTGTCCATCGAGGACCAGGTCAACCAGGTCGACCTCGTGAAGCGCTCCGAGTCCGGCATGGTGACCGACCCGATCACCGTGCATCCGGACGCGACGCTGGCCGAGGCCGACGCGCTGTGCGCCAAGTTCCGCATCAGCGGCGTCCCGGTCACCGACCCGGCGGGCAAGCTGCTCGGCATCGTCACCAACCGCGACATGGCCTTCGAGTCCGACCGAGGCCGCCAGGTGCGCGAGGTCATGACGCCGATGCCGCTGGTCACGGGCAAGGTCGGCATCTCCGGCGTGGACGCCATGGAGCTGCTGCGCCGCCACAAGATCGAGAAGCTTCCGCTGGTCGACGACGCGGGCGTCCTCAAGGGCCTCATCACGGTCAAGGACTTCGTGAAGGCCGAGCAGTACCCGAACGCCGCCAAGGACACCGAGGGCCGCCTCCTCGTCGGCGCGGCCGTCGGCGCCAGCCCCGAGGCACTGGAGCGGGCGCAGGCCCTGGCCGCCGTGGGCGTGGACTTCCTCATCGTCGACACCTCGCACGGCCACAACAGCAACGCGCTGAACTGGATGGCGAAGATCAAGTCCAGCGTCGACGTCGACGTCATCGGCGGCAACGTCGCGACGCGCGACGGCGCGCAGGCCCTGATCGACGCCGGTGTCGACGGCGTGAAGGTCGGCGTGGGCCCCGGTTCCATCTGCACCACCCGCGTGGTCGCCGGTATCGGTGTCCCGCAGGTCACCGCGATCTACGAGGCGGCCCTCGCCGCCCGCGCGGCCGGTGTCCCGGTCATCGGCGACGGCGGTCTGCAGTACTCCGGCGACATCGGCAAGGCGCTCGCCGCCGGTGCCGACGCGGTCATGCTGGGCAGCCTCCTCGCGGGTTGCGAGGAGTCGCCGGGCGAGCTGCAGTTCATCAACGGCAAGCAGTACAAGTCGTACCGCGGCATGGGCTCGCTCGGCGCGATGCAGAGCCGCGGACAGGGCCGCTCGTACTCCAAGGACCGCTACTTCCAGGCCGACGTGGCCTCGGACGACAAGCTCGTGCCCGAGGGCATCGAGGGCCAGGTGCCCTACCGCGGCCCGCTGGCCAACGTGCTGCACCAGCTCGTCGGCGGCCTGCGCCAGACCATGGGCTACGTGGGCGCCGCCTCCGTCGACGAGATGGAGCGCAAGGGCCGCTTCGTCCGCATCACGTCCGCGGGCCTCAAGGAGAGCCACCCGCACGACATCCAGATGACGGTCGAGGCACCGAACTACAGCAGGAAGTAACGCACCAGCGCAGCTGAGGGGCGGCCGGGGTTCCCCGGACCGCCCCTCAGCCGTGTGTCGGGGATACTGGACAACGCAGACGTAGAGGGAAAGGCCACACCATCGTGACTGAGATCGAGATCGGGCGCGGCAAGCGCGGCCGCCGGGCGTACGCATTCGACGACATCGCCGTCGTTCCGAGCCGCCGTACCCGCGACCCGAAGGAGGTCTCGATCGCCTGGCAGATCGACGCCTACCGTTTCGAGCTGCCGTTCCTGGCCGCGCCCATGGACTCCGTGGTCTCCCCGCAGACCGCGATCCGCATCGGCGAGATGGGCGGCCTCGGCGTTCTCAACCTGGAAGGGCTCTGGACCCGGCACGCCGACCCGCAGCCGCTGCTCGACGAGATCGCCGAGATGCCTGTCGAGGCGGCCACCCGCCGCCTCCAGGAGATCTACTCCGCGCCGATCCAGGAGGAGCTGATCGGGCAGCGCATCAAGGAGGTGCGCGACTCCGGTGTGGTCACCGCCGCCGCGCTCTCCCCGCAGCGCACCGCGCAGTTCTCCAAGGCCGTCGTCGACGCGGGCGTGGACATCTTCGTCATCCGCGGTACGACGGTCTCCGCCGAGCACGTCTCGGGCGCCGCCGAGCCGCTCAACCTCAAGCAGTTCATCTACGAGCTGGACGTCCCGGTGATCGTCGGCGGCTGCGCCACGTACACCGCCGCCCTGCACCTGATGCGGACCGGCGCGGCCGGTGTCCTCGTCGGCTTCGGTGGCGGCGCCGCGCACACCACGCGCAACGTCTTCGGCATCCAGGTCCCGATGGCGACCGCGGTCGCCGACGTGGCCGGTGCCCGCCGCGACTACATGGACGAGTCCGGTGGCCGCTACGTGCACGTGATCGCGGACGGCGGCGTCGGCTGGTCCGGCGACCTGCCCAAGGCCATCGCCTGCGGCGCGGACGCCGTGATGATGGGCTCCCCGCTGGCCCGCGCCACGGACGCGCCGGGCCGGGGCAGGCACTGGGGCATGGAGGCCGTCCACGAGGACGTGCCGCGCGGCAAGCTGGTGGACCTGGGCTCGGTCGGCACCACCGAGGAGGTCCTGACCGGTCCTTCACACACCCCGGACGGCTCGATGAACATCTTCGGCGCGCTGCGCCGGGCGATGGCCACGACGGGCTACAGCGACCTCAAGGAGTTCCAGCGCGTCGAGGTCACGGTCGCGGACTCGCAGCACCGCCGCTGAGCACCCCGCACGCACAGACGGGAGGGCCCGGACCGCACACCGCGCGGTCCGGGCCCTCCCGTCTGTGCGTGCGGTCAGCCCGCGGCCTTCTTGCTGCCGGAGAACGCGGCGACGGCCGCGATGGCGAAGAAGACGTACGTCAGGAAGTTCGAGTCGGCCTTCCACGCCTCGTTCAGCAGGCTGAAGTGGTCGAAGAACAGCTCGGAGACGGTGACCGGAAGCTTCTTCGCGGCGATCGTCGCCTCGCCGAGCAGCTGGCCGAAGTAGACGGCCACCAGCGCGAGCACGGCGCTGACGACCGGCAGCGCGGGGTTGCGCCCGCCGACCTTGCCGGAGGCGAAGCCGACGAGGAAGCCGACGCCCACGGCCGCGTAGCCGATCTCGCGCTCGATGGCGCCGATGAGGACGCCGTAGAGGGCGCCGGCGACCACGGCCGCGACGACCGCGGCGCCCAGGCCCAGGCCGATGCTGTCGCGCGCCGGGGCCGGCGGCGGGGCGTACGGGGCGCCGCCGAACGGGGCGCCGGGCTGCTGGCCCTGCTGGCCGGCGAACGGGTTGCCGGACGGATCACCCGGCTGCTGGCCCTGCTGGCCGGCGAACGGGTTGCCGCCGCCCGGCTGGGCGCCGTTGGGCTGCTGCGGTGGCGGCACGGACTGGCTCATGGTGGGATCCCCCCTGGCTGAAACGCAACTATGTGCGAGAAGTGACGCCGCAGGCTAGCAGCAGCCTGTGACATCGCCCACCGATATCCGGGAAACGGGACGCTCAGAGCCGGTGCGCGGCCCCCGCCGGGGTCGCTCCGCGGGTGTCCAGGAGGAGCTGGGCCTTCACCGCGAGGCCCTGGAGGTCGTAGGTCCGGTGGTGCTGGAGCAGCACCGTGAGGTCGGCACCGGCCGCCGCCTCGTACAGCGAGTCGGCGCGCGGCACGGGGAGCTCGCGCACCCGCCAGTCGTGGACGTACGGGTCGTGGTAGCCGATCTGGGCTCCCATGTCCATCAGCCGGTGCGCGATCTCCCGGGCGGGGGAGCCCTCCTGGTCGGCCAGGTCCGGCTTGTACGTGACGCCGAGCAGCAGCACCCGGGCGCCGCGTACGGACTTGCCGTGCTCGTTCAGCAGGGTGGCGCAGCGCTGGATCACGTACCGCGGCATCCGGTCGTTGATCTCCTGCGCCAGCGAGACCATCCGCAGCGGGTGGCCGGGGGTGCGGCTGTGGTACGGGAGGTAGCCCGGGTCGACGGGGGCGCCGTGGCCGCCGACACCGGGGCCGGGCCGGAAGGGCTGGAAGCCGAAGGGCTTGGTCTCGGCGCACCGGATGACGTCCCACAGATCGACGCCGAGGTCGTGGCAGAGCACCGCCATCTCGTTGACCAGCGCGATGTTGACGTGCCGGAAGTTGGTCTCCAGGACCTTGGTCATCTCGGCCTCGCGCGGACCGCGGGCCCGGACGACCTTGTCGGTGAGCCGTCCGTAGAAGGCGGCGGCCGATTCGGTGCAGGCGGGGGTGAGGCCGCCGATGACCTTGGGGGTGTTGGCGTAGCCGTGGGTCCGGCTGCCGGGGTCGAGGCGGCCGGGGGAGCAGGCGAGGTGGAAGTCGCGCCCGGCCCGCAGCCCGGAGCCCTCTTCGAGCAGCGGGCGCAGGTAGTCCTCGGTGGTGCCCGGCGGTACGGCCGACTCCAGCAGGACGGTGGTGTGCGGGCGCAGCCGGGCGGCGAGGGCGCGGGCCGCGTCGCCGACAGCACCCAGGTCGAGGGAGCGGTCGGCGCCGAGCGGGGTGGGCGCGCAGATCACCGCGGTACGGACCCGGCCCAGCTCGGCCGGGTTGGTGGTGGGCCGGAAACCGCCCGAGAGCATCCGGCGGATCTCCGAGGCGGTGAGCGACCCCTCGACGGGGGTGCGGCCCGCGGCGAGCTCGGTGCACGCGCGCGGGTCGGTGTCGTAGCCGACGGTCTGTACGCCCGCGGCCACGGCGGCCTGGGCGAGGGGCAGGCCGAGGTGGCCGAGTCCGATGACTGCGAGGTCTGCGGGCATGTGGACGGCCGTCCTTCCCGGTCGGTCTATGACGCATGAGGGCAGAAAGCGCAACCGCTGGGGACAGCGCAATGTAACACTAGGCTTATATATGACCTATATGTCGCATTGTTGGCTTCCTGTCGTCCTGGTGTTGTCCACAGGCGGTGGCCGAAGTCGGGGACGGCGGACAGAATCGAGAGGTGGGTACGGAGCGCGCCGTCCGCCGGACGGCCGCTGCCCGCGGTGCCGGACCACCCCGATCCATCCGGGAGGCAGCAGTGAGGACAGCGACACTGGGACCTGCGGAGCGCGCCGAGGCGCTGGCCGCGATGGCCGAGCGCGAACTGGACGTGCTGGTCGTGGGAGCGGGCGTGGTCGGCGCCGGTACGGCGCTGGACGCGGCGACGAGAGGGCTCGCCACGGGCCTGGTCGAGGCGCGTGACTGGGCGTCCGGCACATCGAGCAGATCGAGCAAGCTGATCCACGGCGGGCTGCGCTATCTGGAGATGCTCGACTTCGCGCTCGTACGGGAGGCGCTGAAGGAGCGCGGGCTGCTGCTGCAACGGCTGGCCCCGCATCTGGTGAAGCCGGTGCCCTTCCTGTACCCCTTGCAGCACAAGGGCTGGGAGCGCCTCTACGCGGGCTCCGGCGTGGCGCTCTACGACGCGATGTCGGTGTCCTCGGGCCATGGCCGCGGCCTGCCCGTGCACCGGCACCTCTCCCGCCGCCGCGCGCTGCGGGTCGCCCCGGCGCTGCGGAAGGACGCCCTGGTGGGGGCCCTGCAGTACTACGACGCCCAGATGGACGACGCCCGCTATGTGGCCACCCTGGTGCGCACAGCCGCCGGGTACGGGGCGCAGGTGGCCAACCGCGCGCGGGTGATCGGCTTCCTCCGGGAGGGCGAGCGGGTGGTCGGCGCCCGGGTGCAGGATGTCGAGGCGGGCGGGGAGTACGAGGTCAGGGCCAAGCAGGTGGTCAACGCCACGGGGGTCTGGACGGACGACACCCAGGCGCTGATCGGGGAGCGCGGACAGTTCCACGTCCGGGCCTCCAAGGGAATTCACCTGGTCGTCCCCAAGGACCGCATCCACTCCTCGTCCGGTCTCATCCTGCGCACCGAGAAGTCCGTCCTCTTCGTGATCCCGTGGGGGCGGCACTGGATCATCGGCACGACGGACACCGACTGGGACCTGGACAAGGCGCACCCGGCGGCGTCCAGCGCCGACATCGACTACCTCCTCGAACACGTCAACTCGGTCCTGGCCACACCGCTGAGCCGGGACGACGTGCAGGGGGTCTACGCCGGGCTGCGCCCGCTGCTGGCCGGCGAGTCCGACGCCACCAGCAAGCTCTCCCGCGAGCACACGGTGGCCCATCCGCTGCCCGGCCTGGTGGTCGTGGCGGGCGGGAAGTACACCACGTACCGGGTGATGGCGAAGGACGCCGTGGACGAGGCGGTGCACGGCCTGGACCAGCGGGTGGCGGCCTGTGTCACCGAAGACATCCCGCTGCTGGGCGCGGAGGGCTACCCGGCCCTGTGGAACGCCCGTGCCAGGATCGCGGCCCGCACCGGCCTCCATGCCGCCCGGCTGGAGCATCTGCTCAACCGGTACGGCTCGATGACCGAGCAGGTCCTTGAGCTGGTCGTCGGCGATCCGTCCCTGGGGGAGCCGCTGCCCGCGGCGGACGACTACCTGAAGGCGGAGATCGTCTACGCCGCCTCGCACGAGGGGGCCCGCCACCTCGACGACGTGCTGACCCGCCGGACGCGGATCTCCATAGAGACCTTCGACCGGGGCACGCACAGCGCCCGGCTCTGCGCGGAGCTGATGGCCCCGGTGCTGGGCTGGGACCAGGGGCAGATCGACCGGGAGGTCGAGCACTACGAGAAGCGGGTGGAGGCGGAACGGGAGTCGCAGCGGCAGCCCGACGACCTCACGGCCGACGCGGCCCGGCTCGGGGCCCCGGACATCGTGCCGATCTAGGGGGTGTCCGGCACCCCGGCCAGGGCGGATCGTCCCGGCCGGGGCGTGCAGAACTCCGCGTCCAGCAGTCCGGGTTCGAGGGTGCCGGGGCCGGTCAGGGCGTCCGTGTCGACGCGGTAGGTCAGAACGTGCCGGCCGTCCCGGGTGGCGGCGGTGCGGACGTGACTGCCCGTGATGTAGCCGTTGTGTCCCCAGACGGTGATGCCGCAGGAGAGCTTCTCCGGGTAGATGCCCAGGCCGTAGACGCCCCGCGTGGCCCGGGTGTTCATCATCAGGGCGAGCTGGGCGGGCGCGAGGAGACGGCCGCCCAGCAGGGCCGCGTAGAAACGGTTCAGGTCGTCGAGCGTGGAGATCAGCGAACCGGCCGCGCCCGCCGTGCGCGGGTCGAGCACGGTGACGTCGCGGAGGGAGCCGTCGGCCGGATCGCGGGTGTAGGCCCGGCCGTGCGGGGCGGGCAGTGCGGTACGCGCGCCGGGGAAGGAGGTGCCGGTGAGCCGGAGCGGGGTGATGACGCGGTCGCGGATCTCGGTGGCGTAGTCACGTCCGGTGACCCGTTGGATGACAAGTCCGAGTACGGCGTAGTTGGTGTTGGAGTAGGCGTAATGGCCGGGTGTGCCCGTCGGGCGGTGGGCCAGGGCGACGCGGACCGCCGCGGTGCCGGAGAGGGGGTGGGCCGAGGGATCGGCGGTGTAGTCGTAGAGGCCGCTGGTGTGGCTGAGCAGGGCGCGCAGGGTGATCCGGCGGCCGTCGTTGCCGTGGCCGCGCACCAGGCGCGGCAGCAGGCGCTCCACCGGGTCCGACAGCCGCAGCCGGCCCTCCTGGGCAAGTTGCAGCACCACCGTGGCGACGAAGGTCTTGGTGAGGCTGCCCGCCCGGAACCGGTCCGCCGACCGGATGTTGGGCCCTGTGGAGCGATAGGTGCCGTACGGTGCGGGGGAGGAGTCGCGGACCAGCAGCGCCGCGGTGGGCGCACCGCCCTCGGCGACGAGCCGGGGGAGGTAGGCGGCCGCGGGGCCCAGGTGTGGTTCGCTGGACAGGGGCGCCGCTCCCAGGCCGAAGAGCGCCAGCGTCAGGAACGCGGCGAGCAGCGCTCTGAATGTCGGCATGGCGGGGATTCCCTTTCTCCGGGCACATCATGACGGGCCTGCGGACCCGGCACCATGACCTGCGCCGGGGTGAGGGACAATGAACGCTCTGCCAGGGCGGGTTGATCGCAGAGGGGACGCATGTCGGAGGCGGAGCAGGCACGGGAGCCCCAACGGGACAAGGAAGGACGTCTCCTTGCGGGGCGGTACCGGCTCGGGGAGGTGCTCGGCCGGGGCGGGATGGGCACGGTCTGGCGTGCCGTCGACGAGACACTGGGCCGCACGGTCGCGGTCAAGGAACTGCGGTTCCCCTCGGCCATCGACGAGGACGAGAAGCGCAGGCTGATCACGCGTACGCTGCGTGAGGCGAAGGCGATCGCCAGGATCCGCAACAACGGCGCGGTGACGGTCTACGACGTGGTCGACGAGGACGACCGGCCGTGGATCGTGATGGAGCTCATCGAGGGCAAGTCGCTGGCCGAAGCGGTGCGCGAGGACGGCGTGCTGACGCCGAAGCGGGCGGCCGAGGTCGGTCTCGCGGTACTCGACGTACTCAGATCGGCGCACCGCGAGGGCATCCTGCACCGCGATGTGAAGCCGTCCAACGTACTGATCGCCGAGGACGGCCGGGTCGTGCTGACCGACTTCGGCATCGCCCAGGTCGAGGGCGACCCGTCGGTCACCTCGACCGGCATGCTCGTCGGCGCCCCCTCGTACATCTCGCCCGAGCGTGCCCGGGGCCACAAGCCGGGGCCGCCCGCCGACCTCTGGTCGCTCGGCGGCCTGCTGTACGCGAGCGTCGAGGGCTCCCCGCCGTACGACAAGGGGTCGGCCATCGCCACCCTGACGGCGGTGATGACCGAGCCGCTCGACCCGCCGAAGAACGCCGGTCCGCTGACGGACGTCATCTACGGTCTCCTCGCCAGGGATCCCGAGCAGCGGCTCGACGACGAGGGCGCCCGCGCCCTGCTCACCGACGTCATCCACGCCCCGGAGAAGCCGGAGGCCGTCACGCCGCCGCCCGCCGAGGCCACCCAGATCATGGCCCTGCCCACGACCCCGGCCGAGCCCCGCACCAAGGCCGCGCCGAAGCCCGCGGAGCAGGGCGAGGGCGCGCGGGACCGGCTGCGCGGCGCGCTGCGCTCCGTCCGGAACGCGAAGCCGTCCCCGGCCGCCGCGGCCGGTGCCGCGGCCCCCGCCACACCCCCGGCGCCCGCGGCGGCCCCCGCCACGCCCGTGAGCGCCAGCGCCGTCAAGGGTGCCTCCGCGAAGCCCGCCGCCGTACCTCCGCCGCCGCGCCCGGCACCGTCGGCCCCGCCGCGCGCGTCCCTCACGGACGTGGTGCCGCGCCGCAACCTGGCGATCATCGCGGCCGTCATCGTGCTCGCCGTGGTCGGCACCATCGTCGCCCTCTCGGTCGGCGGGGACGACACGGGCGACGGAGCCAAGGGCAAGGATGACAAGGCCACTTCGGCCGGGTCCTCGAAGACGGCCGGCGGTTCCACCGCGCCGGACGGCGCCACGGGCGGCAGCGGCAAGGGCCAGGGGCAGAGCGAGGGCCAGAGCGGCGATCAGAACCAGGACCAGAACCGGACCCAGGGTCAGAACGGCGACCAGGGGGGCAAGGAGAACGGCGGCAAGGAGGACGGCGAGCCGGGGGACGCGCTGCCGGACGGGTTCCGCAAGGTCACGAACAAGCAGTTCCACTTCAGCCTGGCCCTGCCCGAGAAGTTTCGGTTCGACAAGATCGCGGGCGTGAACTCCGGCGCCATCTACAACGCCGACGGCGGCTACCCCCGCATCCAGATCGACTTCACCGGTTCTCCCGGCGGCAACGCGGCCGGGGCCTGGAACGCCGCGCGGGCCGGTGTCGCGGCCACCAGCAACGGCTACCATCACCTCGGCATCAAGAAGGTCCAGTTCAACGGCTACCCGACGGTCGCCGACTGGCAGTTCGAGCGCAACCAGCAGGGGAAGCGGGTCCGGGTGCTCAACCGGGGCTTCAAGGTCGACTCCTCCCACGGCTACGCGATCATGATCAGCTGCAAGGCCGGCGAGTGGAACGACGAGGAGTGCCGGACGCTGCGCGAGACGGCCTTCGGCACGTTCAAGTCCCTCGACTGACCCCGGGCGGGTCAGGAGTGAGCGGGCCGGGTGCCGCGGGGAGCCGCGGGGGCGGCCAGGATGCGGCCGGGATACGAGGACCCGGCGACGCGTCCGCCGCTTGCCACGTATCGTGAGAACCGGAAGACCGCACGCAGCCGGAACGGCCGGGGCGACACGTCAATTGCCGGGTGAGTGAGCACGGTTGGCGGGTCCGCCGGAGTCAGGGACCGGCGCGGGCTTCGTGACCGGGGGACAGTGCGCTCTGGGGAGGCGTCGTGGACGACTACGCGGGTCGGGTGCTCGCCGACCGCTACCGCCTTCCGCTGTCTTCGGACGATGCGTACGAAACGGTCGATACCCGGGCGTTCGATACTTATAGCGGCCAGGAAGTCCTGGTCCACCAGGTGCCGTTGCCCGAGGTGGTGGACGCCGAGGTGCTCGGCGCCGACGAGCCGGTCCCGGCCTCGCGGCGAGCCGTCGGCCGGGACATCGACGGGCCCGCCGACCCGGCCGTCCGGCGCGCGGTGGAAGCGGCGCGGGCGGCGGCCCAGGTGCCCGACCACCCCAGGCTCGACCAGGTCTTCGACGTGTTCGCGGAGGCGGGCTCCCTCTGGATCGTGAGCGAACTCGTCGCGGCCCGCCCGCTCGCCGCGCTGCTCGCCGAGCGTCCGCTCAATCCCTTCCGGGCGGCCGAGATCGGCTCCGACGTGCTGGCCGCGCTCCGGGTGCTGCACGCGCACGGCTGGACCCACCGGAACATCACCCTGCGTACGGTGCTGGTCTGCGACGACGGCCGTGTGGTGCTGACCGGGCTGGCGGCCGGGGCGGCGGAGGAAGCGCTCTGCGGGTACGTATCGACACCACCCGCCGAGGACGACGAGGACGACGAGGACGAGGCGTACGGCGACGGGTTCGGCATCGGACGTGATGACGGGTTCGACGCCGGACGTGGGGACGGGTTCAGCGTCGAGCGCGGTGACGGGTTCGACGTCGGGCGGGGGTTCGGCCGTCCGGCGCCCGACCCGGGTCCGGCCGGGATCTTCGCGCCGCCGCCCCCGCCGTTCCTGCCGCCCGCGCCCCCCGCCCCGGCTGAGATGCCCGCCCCGCGCGGCCCGGCGGCGATAGAACCGTCCCGGCCGCACACCGGCGACGGCGCACACGGCGACGGCACGTACGGCGAGGACGCGTACGGCGAGGACGCGCACGGCGGCGGCGGCGCGCCTGACGGCGGCGCGCCTGACGGCGACGCCGCGCCGACGCGGGCCGGGCACTCCGGAGCCATCGCCGCGTACCGGGCGGGCGCCCTCGCCGCCGCACGCGTCAGCGAGGACCGGCGGCGCGCCGGGGCACAGGACGCGGGCACCCTGCCCGTGCAGCGTTCCGCGCGACCGGTGGACGCGGACCGGACCGACCAGTTCCGGAAGATTTCCGCGGGCGGCTCCACGGCCCTGCCCGTACAGCGCCCCGCGCCGCGCCCGGTGCAGCCGGAGCGGGCGGAACGCGCGAGCGGCTGGGACGAGGGCGAGACGGGCGGACGTACCGGTTCTGGCTACCGGGGCCCCGCCACCCCGCTCGCCGCCGAGCGCGCCCGCCAGGCCAGGATCGCCGTGGTCGGCCCGGTCACCGAGCGCTGGGCGCCCGAGCAGGGCGGCCCGGTCCACGAGAACTGGCGGCTGGCCCCGCCGATCGGCCCCGCCACTGACCTCTGGGCGCTGGGCGCCCTGCTCTACCGCGCGGTCCAGGGCCACGCCCCGTATCCCGAGGAGAGCGCCGCCGAGCTCGTCCAGATGGTCTGCGGCGAGCCGCCCGCCTTCGCCGAGGAGTGCGGCCCGCTGCGCCCGGTCGTCGAGTCCCTGCTGCGCCAGGACCCCACCGAGCGCCCCGACGTCGAGGAGCTGAGCGGCTGGCTGCGTTCCCTGGTGCGCTCGGCGCCCGAGCCCGAGGCCGGGCTGGACGTCGTACCGCTGCCCTCCGCCGACACCGGCCGGCTCCCCATCGTGCGCCGCAGGGGCGAGCTGGTCCGCAAGCGGCGCGGCAAGGGCGCCGCCCACGGCCGTCACCGTCATGCCAGGGGCAGGGCCGAACGGCAGGACACGCCCCTCACCGAACTGTTCGACCAGCCCGACCGCCCCGCCGAACCGCCCCGCCAGGCCCGCCCGCCCCGCCCGGCCCGGGAGCCGCGCGAGCCCCGGCCCCCGAAGGCGCTGCGCACCCCGCCCCGCCCCGGGGACGGCGAGCGGAGCTCGCCCCGGCGGCTCGGGCGGCTGCTCCTGGTGCTGATCCTGCTGGCGCTCCTCGCGGCCGTGGCGTACGCCGTGGTGTTCCTGCCCAAGGCGGGCGAGTCCGGCGACGGCGGGACGGGACCGGCGGCCTCCTCCTCCGGCACCCCGCGGCCCGGCGCCGGAGAACCGGACGGCCAGGCGTCCCCGGACTCCCCCGGCGAGCAGCAGCCGCAGACCAGCCGCTCCGCCGTCGCCCTCGCCTCCGGTTACACCCTCCGCAAGGACTCCGAGGGCTTCGAGGTCGGTGTCCTCAAGAGCTGGCAGCGCACCCCCGCCAACGCGGACCGTCAGATCCGTTACGGCAGCGGCGGCTTCAGCCTGCTGATCGTGCCCGGCCGCGACACGGTCGAGTCCGCCGGGAACGACCCGCTGGCCTACCAGGCCGACAAGGAGCGGGAGTTGCAGCAGTTCCGCGACTCCAGCTGGTCCGGGTCGAGCGGACTGCGCCGGATCGACGTCGGCCGACAGGCCATGGCGGAGGGTCAGTTCACCTGGCGCGACGCGGCCGGCCGGTCGGTGTACGCCCGCAACCTGGTGATGGTGGTGAAGGGCAGGTATCACGTCATCCAGGTCATCGGCCCGCAGGACGAGCGCGCCAGGGTGTCGGAGATCTACGAACAGGCCATCTCCTCCTACCGCGTGACGCGCTGACGCCGCTGCGTACGCCCCGGCCCGCCCGATCCGCCCCGATCCGGCCCGCTGACGGAGCGACAAGCATCACAGTGCGGTCTCGTGGGTGGTGCGAGGTTCCGTGGCCGCAGGTCCGCTCCGTAATCTGGCAGCCGAGAAACAGGGCGGGGCGGGGATGACGTGGACCGATCACAAAGTACGGAAGCGGGACTGCTGCTGGCCGGAAGGTACCGGCTGGGCGAAGTCCTCGGGCGCGGCGGCATGGGCAAGGTCTGGCGCGCGCACGACGAGGTGCTGCACCGCACGGTCGCGGTCAAGGAGCTGACCGCTGCGCTCTACGCGGCCGAGGCCGACCGGGTCGTGCTGCACGCCCGTACGCAGAAGGAGGCCCGTGCGGCGGCCCGGATCACCCACCCGGGCGTGGTGACCGTGCACGACGTGCTGGAGTACGACCACCGGCCCTGGATCGTCATGCAGTACGTGGACGGCCCCTCGCTCGCCGACGCCGCGAAGGAGAACGGCGAGGTCGAGCCGCGCGAGGCCGCCCGGATCGGCCTCCACGTGCTGAGCGCGCTGCGCGCCGCGCACGCGGCGGGGGTCCTGCACCGCGATGTGAAGCCCGGCAACGTGCTCCTCGCCAAGGACGGCCAGGTCCTGCTCACCGACTTCGGGATCGCCGCCATCGAGGGCGACTCGACCATCACGCGGACCGGCGAACTGGTCGGCTCCATCGACTATCTGGCACCCGAGCGGGTCCGGGGCGCCGACCCGGGACCGGCCTCCGACCTGTGGTCGCTCGGGGCCACCCTCTACACCGCGGTCGAGGGCGGCTCGCCGTTCCGCCGCACGTCCCCGATCTCCACCATGCAGGCGGTCGTCGCCGAGGAGCCCCCGCCGCCCCGCCGGGCGGGCGCGCTGGCCCCCGTGATCACCGCGCTCCTGCGCAAGGAACCGGACGAGCGCCCGTCGGCCGCCGAGACGGAGCGGATGCTGCTCGACGCCATGGAGGGCCGCGAACCCGTGGCGGCGCAGGCCTTCGTGCCGACGCAGGCCGTGCCCGACGAGGTGCTGCGCTCACTGGGGGCGGACGCCTCCGGCACGACGCGGCTGCCGCACCCGCAGACCGGGGCCCCGGACCCGACGGCCGTCACCCCGGCCGCCGCGCCCGCGCCCGTGACCGCTCCGGCGGCCTCCCCGGCCGCCTCTCCGGCGGCCCGGCGCGGACGCTGGCGCACCGCGGTGCTGGTCGTGCTGGCCGCGGCGCTGGTCGGCGGCGGTGCGGGGCTCGTCGCGATGAAGCTCGGGGACCGTGCGGACAAGAAGACCGAGCAGGCCAACGTGGCCCCCGGCCCCGTCGACACGGGGGATCCCGCACCGCCGCCCGCCAAGTCGCCCGAGCCCGGGGAGAGCCCGCAGGGGGCGAAGGACGTACCCGACGGCTGGCACCGGGTGGACGACCCCGAGGGCTTCAGCCTCGTCGTACCCGACGGCTGGGAGCGCCGGGCGGAGGGCAGCCAGATCGACTACACCCCGGACGGCGGCCTGCACTACATCCGGATCAGCATCGATCCCTCGCCCGACTTCGACCACCCGTACGCGCACGCGCTCAGCCTGGAGAAGCAGCTCGCCGAGCGGCTCCCCGGCTACCAGCGCGGGAACCTGGAGTCGAACACCTACCGTGACCGTCCGGGGGCGCTCTGGGAGTTCTCCTGGACCGAGACCAAGAGCCACCCAGGGCCGCGCCACGCGATCGACCAGTTGTACTTCGGCGAGAACGGCGGCCCGGAGTACGGGCTGTACATGACGGGTCCGGAGGAGGACTGGGACACCACGCGGGAGCGGTTCGACACGATGCTGCGTGGCTGGCGAGCCCCGGAAAGCGCTGGCTGAGCGGTCCCGGCGGATCGTTTCGGCCGTGTCCGGCCGGGGCGCCCAGCGAGGTAAGCCCCCCTGATCAGGGGCTTTATTGCCAGTGATCGCTGGCTCGTTTGTGGGGAGTGTGAAAACCCGTTACCCACGGGTACCCAAAGTGTGCGGCTGGACGTACTCTCGCCCTCATGACGGACTCGCAGGCCTCCACGTCCACCTCCGCAGCCCCGCTCGGCACCAACCCGGTGGCCGCCGCGCCCAAGGGCGCGCGCACCGCCGCCGATGTGGTGACCCCCGAGGTGATCGCCCAGCTGACCCGGGGGGTGGCAGGTTCGGGCCGTACGGCCAACCACACCCCCTTCACCGGGGAGAAGCTGGCCGACCTGCCGGAGTCCACCCCCGAGGACGTGGCGGACGCCTTCGAGCGGGCCCGCGCCGCCCAGCCCGCCTGGGCCGCGACGCCGGTCCGCGCCCGCGCCGCCGTCCTGCTCCGCTTCCACGACCTGGTGCTCAGCCGCCAGGCCGAAGTGCTCGACCTGATCCAGCTGGAGACCGGCAAGGCCCGGCTGCACGCCCACGAGGAGGTGCAGGCCGTCGCCGTCGCGGCCCGCCACTACGGGCGCCGGGCCGCCGCCTACCTGAAGCCGAAGCGGCACACCGGGGTCGTTCCCACCCTCACCAAGGTCACCGAGCTGCGCCAGCCGCGCGGCGTCGTCGGCCAGATCGCGCCGTGGAACTACCCGCTGGAGCTGTCCGTGGGCGACGCGCTGCCCGCCTTCGTCTCCGGCAACGCCGTCGTGATGAAGCCCGACACCGAGACCGCGCTGACCGCCCTGTGGGCCCGTGACCTGCTGATCGAGGCCGGGCTGCCCGCCGAGGTCTTCCAGGTGGTCATCGGCGACGGTCCGGTGGTGGGCCCCGAGGTCGTCAAGCACGCCGACTACGTCTCGTTCACCGGTTCCACCCGCACCGGCCGCGAGGTCGCGCAGGGCGCGGCGGCCCGGCTGGTCGGCGTCTCGCTGGAGCTCGGCGGCAAGAACGCCATGCTGGTCCTGAGGGACGCCGACGTGGAGAAGGCCGCCGCGGGCGCCGTCCGCGCCTGCTTCTCCTCCGCAGGCCAGCTCTGCATCTCCATCGAGCGGCTGTACGTCCACGAATCGATCGCCGATGACTTCGTGGCCCGCTTCGCCGCCCGTACCAAGGCCATGCGGCTCGGCGGCTCCCTCGCCTACGGGGCCGACATGGGCTCGCTGGTCGGCGAGCGCCAGCTGGAGACCGTCACCCGGCACGTCGCGGAGGCCGTCGAGAAGGGCGCCACGCTCGTCGCGGGCGGTGTCGCCCGCCCCGACATCGGCCCGCTCTTCTACGAACCGACCATCCTCGACGGCGTCCAGGCGCCGATGGCGGTGTGCGGCGAGGAGACCTTCGGCCCGGTCGTCTCGGTCTACCGCTTCACCGACGAGGACGAGGTCGTCGCGCTGGCCAACGCCACCCCGTACGGCCTGAACTCCAGCGTCTGGACGAAGGACTCCCGCCGCGGCCACCAGGTCGCCGCCCGGCTCCGGACCGGCACCGTCAACATCAACGAGGGCTACGCCCCCGCGTACGGCAGCGTCCAGTCCCCGATGGGCGGGATGAAGGACTCCGGGCTCGGCCGACGGCACGGCTCCGAGGGCATCCTCAAGTACACCGAGGCGCAGACCGTCGCCCAGCAGCGGCTGATGCCGCTCGCTCCGTCCTTCGGCATGGACGACGAGAAGTACGCCGCGCTCATGAGCGCCAGCCTCAAGGCGATGAAGGCGTTCCGCCTGCGCTGACACCGCCGGTCCCGCCGCACCGCCCGCCCGTTTCGCACCGAGGAGAGCCATGTCCCAGGACAGCCCTGCCCAGAATCGGCCCGCAGCCCCGGAGGCGGGCGGTGACGACGCCGCCCACGACTACGACGTGATCGTGGTCGGCTCGGGCTTCGGCGGTGCGGTGTCGGCCCTGCGGCTGACCGAGAAGGGGTACCGCGTCGGGGTACTGGAGGCGGGCCGTCGTTTCACCCGGTCGGAACTGCCCAGGAACTCCTGGGACCTGAAGAACTTCCTGTGGGCCCCGGCCCTCGGCCTGTACGGCATCCAGCGCATCCACCTGCTGGGCAACGTCATGGTGCTGGCGGGTGCGGGCGTCGGCGGCGGCTCGCTGAACTACGCCAACACCCTGTACGAGCCGCTCGCCCCGTTCTTCGACGACCCGCAGTGGAAGGACATCACCGACTGGCACGAGGAGCTGGCCCCGTACTACGACCAGGCCAAGCGGATGCTGGGGGTCCGGATCAACCCGACGATGACCCCCTCGGACGTCCATCTGAAGGCGGCCGCGCAGGCCATGGGCATCGGCGACACCTTCCACCTGGCGCCGGTGGGCGTCTTCTTCGGGGACGGCGAGGACGGCGACGGTACGGCCACGGCCCGCCCCGGCGGCGAGGTCCCCGACCCGTTCTTCGGCGGCGTCGGCCCCTCCCGCAAGGCCTGCACCGAGTGCGGCGAGTGCATGACCGGCTGCCGTCACGGCGCGAAGAACACCCTCAACGAGAACTACCTCCACCTCGCCCAGAAGGCGGGCGCGGTCATCCATCCGATGACCTCGGTCGTCGCCGTCACCGGCAACACCCGGGGCGGCTACGCCGTCAAGACCCTCCCCACCGACAACCGGAAGAAGGGGAAGGGCCGTACGTTCACCGCCCGCGAGGTCGTCATCGCCGCGGGTACGTACGGCACCCAGACCCTGCTGCACCGGATGAAGGACACCGGGCTGCTGCCCCTGATCTCGCCCCGGCTCGGGGAGCTGACCCGTACCAACTCCGAGGGGCTGGTCGGCGCGCAGACCACCGACCGCCGCTACCGCAGGAAGCACGGGGGCGCCGGGGCCGACTTCACCCGGGGCGTCGCCATCACCTCCTCGGTCCACCCGGACGAGAACACCCACATCGAACCCGTCCGGTACGGCAAGGGCTCCAACTCGATGGGCGCGCTGACCGTCCTCCAGGTGCCGTACGGCGCGCACCGGGTCCGCCGGTGGCTGCTCGAACTGGTCAGGCACCCCACGCTCGCGGCCCGGTCGCTGTCCAACCGCCGCTGGTCGGAGCGGACCATCATCGGGCTCGTCATGCAGTCGCTCGACAACTCCCTGACGACCTACCGCAAGCCCGGCGGTCTCGGGAAGGGCCTGCTCACCGCCCGGCAGGGACACGGCGCGCCCAACCCGACGCAGATCGAGGCGGCGACCCGTGGTGCCGCGCTGCTCGCCGAGGAGATCAACGGCTTCGCGGGGTCCAACGTCGGCGAGCTGATGGGCACCCCGCTCACCGCGCACTTCCTCGGCGGCTGCCCGATCGGCGCCAGCGCCGAGGACGGGGTCATCGACCCGTACCACCGGCTCTACGGGTACCCCGGCATCTCCGTCGTCGACGGTTCGGCGGTCTCCGCGAACCTCGGGGTCAACCCCTCGCTCACCATCACCGCGCAGGCCGAGCGCGCCATGTCCTTCTGGCCCAACAAGGGGGAGGCCGACCCGCGCCCCGGCCAGGGCGAGGCGTACGCCCGGCTGGCCGCCGTCGAACCGCAGGCCCCGGCCGTACCGAAGGACGCCTTCGGTGCGCTCAGGCTGCCGTTTCTCGGGATGCCGGCCGTCCCGCCGAAGAAGAAGCCGTAGCCCCTCCGCGCGGAACGCCGGACGTCTGACGCCGGACGTCTGACGCCGGACGTCTGACGCCGGACGCGGAAACGGCCGGCCCCGGGCGTCCCCGGAGCCGGCCGTTTCCTGGGGTGACCGGACTGCTGTCCCCTGCCGACCGGTCACACACGCCGGGGCGCGGTCCCACGGCGCACTCGAAGGCACGCCACACGCTCCGGCGGAGTCACGCGTGGTGTGCCGCCCGGAGCTGCCCCGGCCGGCACGGACACGCACCAGGAACAACGAATCCGCGCCATGCCCGGTCACGCGCCGTACGGGTGAGAGCCCGCCCGAACGCCCGCCCGAACGCCCGGCCCTCTGTCCCGGCCGGGCGCCGGACTCCGGACCGTGTCAGGCCCGGCCGCGGCAGAGCTCCAGCAGCGTCATGGCGAGCGAGGTGCCGGGCCGCCCGAGCGCGTTCCGGTACGAGGCGAGGATCTCCATCTCGCGGGAGAGGTTGATCCGGCGGCCACCGGAGGTGAGCCGGGCCTCCTGGATGACCGCCGAGACGGCCATCCGCTCCTGGACGAGCCCGATGATCCGGTCGTCGAGGGTGTCGATCCGGTTCCGCGCGTCGTCGATCACCGCGGCGGCCTCCTCGGTGTGCGCACCGGTCTTCTCGGCGGCGGTCTTCACGGGGGCGGTCTTCTCGGTGGTGGTGCTGGCGCTCATGCTGACTCCTCGGTGGGTGCGGGCCCCGAGCCGAATGGTCCGTAACGCCAAAGCGCCCCGGGCCTTTCGGCCCGGGGCGCCTGGAACGTTGCTGGGATCAAGCAACACGACCATGGCAGCCGGCGGGCCGGATGCCATAGGTAAAGACGAAGGTCGTGTGCTGACGCATGCCGTCAGTATGGCCCGCCCGCCGCGGCCGGGCCAACACGGGGCCCGGATGCTGAGACGCCCTGTCCGGGAGGCGGCCCGGGGCGGCCCCCGGACGGGCAGGACGACGCCGCGTTCCGCGACCCCGGTAGAATCGACAAAACAGACCCCCCTTCACCGCCGGAAGGCCGCCCGTGCCCGCAGCACCCCCCGCCGCCCCCGACTCCACCACCGACGTGGTCCTGGTCGTCGACTTCGGCGCGCAGTACGCCCAGCTCATCGCCCGCCGCGTCCGTGAGGCCCGGGTCTACAGCGAGATCGTCCCGTCCACCATGCCGGTGGCCGAGATGCTGGCCAGGAACCCCCGGGCGATCATCCTCTCCGGCGGTCCCTCCTCGGTGTACGCCGAGGACGCGCCCTCCCTGGACCGCGCGATCTTCGAGGCCGGTGTCCCGGTCTTCGGCATGTGCTACGGCTTCCAGCTGATGGCCACCACGCTCGGCGGCACGGTCGACGACAACGGCGCCCGCGAGTACGGCCGCACCCCGCTCACCGTCTCCAAGAGCGGCTCCACCCTCTTCGAGGGCACCCCGGCCGAGCAGTCGGTCTGGATGTCGCACGGCGACGCCTGTTCCGCCGCCCCCGAGGGCTTCACCGTCACCGCGTCCACCGACGTCGTCCCGGTCGCCGCCTTCGAGAACGACGAGAAGAAGCTCTACGGCGTCCAGTACCACCCCGAGGTCATGCACTCCACGCACGGCCAGCAGGTCCTGGAGCACTTCCTCTACCGTGGCGCGGGCATCGAGCCGACCTGGACCACGACCAACGTGGTCGAGGAGCAGATTGCCCTGATCCGCGAGCAGGTCGGCACCAAGCGCGCCATCTGCGGCCTCTCCGGAGGCGTCGACTCCGCGGTCGCCGCGGCCCTCGTCCAGAAGGCCATCGGCTCCCAGCTGACCTGCGTGTACGTCGACCACGGCCTGATGCGCAAGAACGAGACCGAGCAGGTCGAGAAGGACTTCGTCGCCGCCACCGGCGTGCAGCTCAAGGTCGTCGACGCCGAGGAGCGCTTCCTGGCCGCGCTGGCGGGGGTCTCCGACCCCGAGCAGAAGCGGAAGATCATCGGCCGCGAGTTCATCCGGGTCTTCGAGCAGGCCCAGGCCGAGATCGTCGCCGAGGGCGCCGCCGACGGCGAGGACGTCGCGTTCCTCGTCCAGGGCACCCTCTACCCCGACGTCGTCGAGTCCGGCGGCGGCACCGGCACCGCCAACATCAAGTCCCACCACAACGTGGGCGGCCTCCCCGACGACATCGAGTTCCAGCTCGTCGAGCCGCTGCGCCAGCTGTTCAAGGACGAGGTCCGGATGGTCGGCCAGGAGCTCGGCCTCCCCGACGAGATCGTCCAGCGCCAGCCGTTCCCCGGCCCCGGCCTGGGCATCCGGATCGTCGGTGAGGTCACCAAGGAGCGGCTCGACCTGCTCCGCGACGCCGACGCCATCGCCCGCGAGGAGCTGACCGCGGCCGGTCTGGACCGCGACATCTGGCAGTGCCCGGTGGTCCTGCTCGCCGACGTCCGCTCGGTCGGCGTCCAGGGCGACGGCCGCACCTACGGTCACCCGATCGTGCTGCGCCCGGTCTCCTCCGAGGACGCCATGACCGCCGACTGGTCGCGCCTGCCGTACGAGACCCTCGCCCGGATCTCGACCCGCATCACCAACGAGGTCGCCGATGTCAACCGCGTGGTGCTCGACGTGACGAGCAAGCCGCCGGGGACCATCGAGTGGGAGTGATCTCCCCCTGAGGCCGTTCCGCCAGGCCAGCGCCGATGCCGCCGCCCGCTCGTCCGGGCGGCGGCATCGGCGTGTGTGCCGGGCGCGCCGGAGAGGTGCCCTGTTCCCCGTACCCCTGGCGACTTGCGGGAACCGGCGGTAACTTCCGGTTTCCCATGCCCGGGAGCCCGAGGAGCCGTCATGACCGAGCCCACGCCCGTACCCGCCCCCCTGCCCGTGGACCGGCTCCACTTCGCGATGCCGCCCGTACACGGCTCCCCGGCCGAGGAGCGCGCCTACCGCAAGGAGCGGCTGGCCGGGGCGCTGCGGCTGTTCGGGGCGTACGGCTACGAGGACGGCGTCTCCGGGCACATCACCGCCCGCGACCCCGAGTTCGCCGACTGCTTCTGGGTCAATCCCTTCGGGGTGCCGTTCGACGGGCTCGCGCCGGACGAGCTGATCCTGGTCAACGGCGACGGGCAGGTCGTCGAGGGCCGCCACCACGTCAACCAGGCGGCGTTCGCCGTCCACGCGGCCGTGCACCGGGCCCGCCCGGACGTCGTCGCCGTCGCGCACACCCACTCCGTGCACGGGCGGGCGCTGGCCGCGCTCGGCGAGCTGATCGAGCCGATCACCCAGGAGTCCTGCGCCTTCTACGAGGACCATGTGCTGTACGACGCGTACACCGGGGTCGTCGTCGACGAGGAGGAGGGCCGCCGGATCGCCGCGGCGCTCGACGGGCACAAGGCGATCGTGCTGCGCAACCACGGACTGCTGACCGTCGGCGACTCGGTGGACGCCGCCGCCTGGTGGTTCATCGCGCTGGAGCGCTCCTGCCAGGTGCAGCTGGCCGCCCGGTCCGCCGGGAAGCCGGTGCTGATCGAGCGCCGGGACGCCCTGGCCACCCGGGACCAGCTGGGCAGCGACCTGGTGGCGTGGATCAACTACCAGCCCCTGTGGCAGCGGATCAGTCGCACATTCTGACGATACGCGCTCCGCACGTGTGCCCCGATGCGGTCCACAGCCCCTCCGTACGGCACAATTCGCTGCAATAGCAGCCGAGTTGGCTGCACCGGGGCTGGAGAGGGCGGCGTTCCCAGTGGTGTTGGACGAGGCGAGGGCGGGCGGCGCCCACCGGGGCGGCTGCACCTGCGGCGACTGCCCGCACGGGGCGCGCGAGGGTCACCGGCGCGCGGTGGCCGCCTTCCTGGCCAAGCGGGACGAACTCGCCGCCGGGCAGGGGCTGCCGCCCGGCGTCGCGCGGTCCGTGTCCGCGACCCGCCAGTGGGTCTCGGACGAGCTCACCCAGTCCGCCCGGACCGTCGCCGAACGGGGCCGTGAGGAGGGCGACGCCTGGCTGTACCGGGTGTGGCGGCGCACCCTGATCGCGGTGTGGGGCGGCGTCGCCCTGCTGGTCGTCGGGGAATCCGCCACCGCCATCGGCGCGGGCTGGACCAACGCCCGTACGGCGGGGCTGATCGCCGGGCTCGTCACCGCCGCCCTTCTCACCGGAGCCGCCCATGTCCACCGCGCCCGCGGCGGTCTGCTCGCCCCGCTGATCGGCGAGGACAACCGGCTCTCCACCTCCCGGGCCGTCGCCGTCTCCTGGGTGCTGCTCGTGGTCTTCGCCGTGCTCGTCCTGGCGCTCCAGCTGGCCGGTGCCTCCCGGCACGCCGAGCGCGACGCGCTGATCGAGGGACTGGACCTGGCGCGGGGCGCCGGGGTGGTGACCGTGCTCGCGCTGGTCTGCGCCGTCGCCGTCGTGGTACGCCGGGTGGTGACCGTACGGACGCTGTCGGGACGGCTGCAGAAGCTGCGGGCCGACCGGCCGCGCGCCGCCGACCTGCTCACCGACGACTCGGGGCGGGGCAGCTTCACCGATGTGCAGTACATGCTGATCAGCACTGTCGCCGTGGTGTTCGCCGCGGTCCGGCTGGCCCGCCGCCCCGAGCAGCTGCCCGACCTGCCATGGGGCCTGGCGCTGCTGGTCACGGTCTCGGCACTCGCCTACTTCGCCGGGAAGTACGTGGAGGGCGGACGGCCGGTGATCCTCTCGGTGGTCCGGGCCCGGGAGGCCGGGGACCTGGACGCGCCGGTGCGCACCGGCGACGACATCGAGATCCGGGGCGCGGGTTTCGTGCCGCCGGGCGCCGGAGCACCGGACCGGCTGGCCCGGATGGTCGTCCGGATCGGCCGGGTCCACGTCCATGTGCCGCTGATCCCGGTCACCGGCGGCTTCGCCAATCCGACGGACGGTGTACTGACCGTGCCGGTTCCGGTGGAGGTCGAGCCGGGCGTGGTCGAGGTGCAGGTCGTCACCGCGGCCGGGGTGGAGACCAACCCGGTCGAGATCGAGGTGACCGACTGACCGGATGGCCGACCGGCGTGAGCAGCGCGTTCCCTGCGTACGCTACGTAAACTTGGGGGTACGGGGATCTACGGAAGGCGGGTCAGCCACATGCAGGGGTACGGAGCGAGCGTACGCGGTCTCGGTGAGCGGCGGGGGCTCAGGGAGACGGCGCGGGAGCACGCCCTGCTGCCGCTGCGGATCTTCCTCGGCGTCACCTTCGTCTACGCCGGGCTCGACAAGCTGACCGAACCCTCCTTCTTCCGGGCCACCGGCCCCGGCTCCATCGGCGAGACCATGCACGCGGTGCGCGACTCGGCCGCGATCCCGGCCCTGGTCGACCTCGCGCTGAAGAGCCCCGGCTTCTTCGGGTACGCCATCGCCATCGGCGAGCTCCTCGTGGGCCTCGGCACCTTCTTCGGGCTGTGGGGAAGGATCGCCGCGCTCGGCGGGGCACTGATCTCGCTGAGCCTGTGGCTGACCGTGAGCTGGGCGGTCAGCCCGTACTACTTCGGCAACGACCTGGCCTACCTCATGGCCTGGCTGCCGCTGGTGCTCGGCGGGGCCGGGGCGTTCTCGCTGGACGCCTTCCTGGCGAGGCGGCGGCGACGGATCAGGTAGTTCACCCCGGTCACCAGGGTGGCCAGGGTGAGGCCGCCGAAGAACAGCGGGAGGAAGAACGTCCAGGGGGCGTCCCAGGAGCCCGCGGCGTCCGCCGCGTACCCCGCCGCCAGGGCGAGCATGACCAGGCCCGCCACCGCCCGTCCGGGCCGGATCTCATGACGCAGCACGGGTGACCTCCACCTGTCCGATGCTCGTGTCGAGCGTCAGCTCGACCGTCCCGGCCGGTTTGCCGCCGGGGGGCGGCGGCAGCGTCCGGTGTTCCTCCTGCGCGGGGTTGATGCCCATCTCGTGCCCCGCCAGATCCCGCGCGGCGTCCAGCCGGCCGACCGGCAGCGCGATGTCACCGATGGTCACCCGCGCCGTCACCTTCACCGTCACGTCCCTCGGTACGACGACGACCGCGCGGCCCGCCCCGACCTTCAGCGCGGTGGTGACCGTGTCGCCCTCGGGAACCGTGATCCCGGTGAGGTCCAGCCGGGCGTCCCCGGTGCCCAGCCGGTACTGCGGCTGGACCGCCGCCACCGAGGCGGGCCGCCAGTTCTCGCGCACCCACTGGGTGCTGATGTCCTTGGGCAGCGCGGCGGAGCCCGCCAGCAACGCGGCCGTGACCATCGCGAGCATCACCGTGCCGAACCCCGTCCGGCCCAGGAACGAGCTGACCAGCATCCCGAGCCCGAACACCGCCAGCGCGGCGGCCAGCCCGAACTGCAGGCTCGTACCGAACGGCTGGGTGTCCCAGCTCAGCCCCGTCCCCAGCCCGCCCGCGACCAGCGCGGCCAGGAACACCGCACCGCCGATCGAGGTCGGGCCCCTCGTGCCGCGCTCCGGCCGGGGCGCGCGGAACGGGGAGTCCGGCGGCCCCGCCGGGCGGTCCGCACGGGGCGGCAGCACCGTGTCGGCCGGACCCCACAGATAGCCGGCGCCGACCGGCCCCGTCGTACCGTCCTTGACGATCGGATCGCGCCACCACGACGGGCTGCCCGGCGACGGAGGGGCCCGCACCTCCGGCGGCGCGTCCGGCACCGTCTGGGAGGCCGCCGGACGCTGCGGGTCCTCCGCCGCCGCGTTCCTGCGGTTCTGCGTCCACACGGCGAAACCCACGACCGCGAGCGACAGGAGCGCGGAGAAGGACAGGGTGCCGCCGTTGCCCAGCATCGAGAGGAAGAGGCCGCAGCCGATCAGCGCGAGCAGCACCGCGATCAGCGAGGCCCCCTCCACCCGGCCGGACAGCAGCCTGCGTATCTCGTTCTCCTCCTCGCCGTCCGCCGGGATCAGCAGCCAGGCGAAGCCGTAGAAGATCAGCCCGATGCCGCCGGTCACCGACAGCACGCCGAGCACGATCCGGAAGATCACCGGATCGACGTCGCAGTACCGGCCGAGCCCGCCGCAGACCCCAGCCACGACCTTCTGCCGCGGGGTACGGCGCAGCAGGGGGGGAGGGGCTTGGGGCGGCGCGGCACCGGGGGGTGCGTCCTGGGGAACGGTCATGGCTCCATGGTGACCGCCCACCGGCCCGACCGGGACCGGGACCGACCCTGGCCGATCCCTGATATTGGCTCCCCGGAGCCCTGACGACCCGGGACCGGACCTTAGGGGGCGGACCCTGATGCCACGGCCCACGCGGGCATGTGACGATCGGGGCATGTCCGCCGCCACCACCCGAGCCCCCGGCTCCCGCCCCGCAGATCCCGAGGAGCCGCCGCCCCGCAAGCTGTACCGCAGCGCCGACGGGCGGTTCCTGGGCGGTGTCGCGCGCGGCCTGGCCGGGCACGTCGGCCTGCCCGTGCTGTGGGTGCGGTTCTTCTTCGTCGGCCTGTTCTTCGCGGACGGTTTCGGCGCGGTGCTCTACGCCGTGTTCTGGATCGTCGTCCCGCTCGGGGTCGGCGGCGTCGAGACGCCGCGCCCCGTCTTCGAGACCGGCCCGGACGGCCGCCGCAAGCTCCGCAAACCCGACCGGGGCCAGGTCGTCGCGCTGATCGCGCTGATCATCGGCGGCATGATCTTCGTCGGCAACGTCGACATGAGCAGCGGTGCCAACCGCTACATCTGGCCCGCCGTGCTGATCGGCGGCGGCTGCGTACTGGTGTGGCGGCAGGCCGACAACGCCCGCCGCGCCCGCTGGATGGAGGTCGGCCGCCGCCGTCGGGTCCTGCACCTGGCCCGGGGGCTCGCCGGGGTCGCCCTGGTCGGTGTGGGCCTGGCCGTCTTCGTCGTCGTACGGGGCTCCGCCGTCCAGCTCGGCAACGTCCTGACCGCCGCGATCGCCGTCCTCACCGGCATCGCCCTGCTCGCCGGTCCCTATCTCGTCCGGATGACCCAGGACCTCTCCGAGGAGCGCCTGATGCGCATCCGGGCCCAGGAACGCGCCGAGGTCGCCGCCCACGTACACGACTCGGTGCTCCACACCCTCACCCTGATCCAGCGCCGCGCGGAGGACGCCGGAGAGGTCCGCAGGCTCGCCCGCGCCCAGGAACGCGAGCTGCGCAACTGGCTGTACAACCCCGAGGGCACCGGCAAGGACGAGGACGACGAGCCCGAGAACCTCGCCGAGGCGGTCAAGCGCGCCGCCGCCGAGGTCGAGGACAAGCACGGCGTCCCGCTGGAGGTCGTCGTCGTCGGCGACTGCCCGCTGGACGAGAGGCTGGCCGCGCAGATGCAGGCCGCGCGCGAGGCGATGGTCAACGCCGCCAAGTACGGTGGCGAGGGCGGCGCCGTACAGGTCTACGCGGAGGTCGAGGGCCGCACGGTCTTCGTCTCGGTCCGCGACCGGGGTCCGGGCTTCGACCTGGATTCCGTACCGGGGGACAGAATGGGCGTACGAGAATCAATCATCGGCCGGATGCAGCGCAACGGCGGTACGGCGCGGCTGCGTTCGGTGCCCGGCGGGGGCACGGAAGTCGAGCTGGAGATGGAGAGGGCGAGCGATGATCAAGACCACTGAGGCGGCGGCCGGGGGCCCGGAGCGCCGGGTACGGGTCGTGCTCGTCGACGACCACCGGATGTTCCGCACCGGCGTCCAGGCCGAGATCGGCCGCACCGAGGAGACCGGCGTCGAGGTGATCGGCGAGGCCGCCGACGTCGACCAGGCGGTCACCGTCATCACGGCGACCCGCCCCGAGGTCGTCCTCCTCGACGTCCACCTGCCGGGCGGCGGCGGCGTCGAGGTGCTGCGCCGCTGCTCCTCGCTGATGGGGGCCGTCGACAACCCGGTGCGGTTCCTGGCGCTGTCCGTGTCGGACGCCGCCGAGGACGTGATCGGTGTCATCCGGGGCGGTGCCCGCGGCTACGTCACCAAGACCATCACCGGCACCGACCTGGTCGACTCGGTCTTCCGGGTCCAGGACGGCGACGCGGTGTTCTCGCCCCGGCTGGCCGGGTTCGTCCTGGACGCCTTCGCCTCCACGGACGCGCCGCCGGTCGACGAGGACCTGGACCGGCTGACCCAGCGCGAGCGCGAGGTGCTGCGGCTGATCGCCCGCGGTTACGCCTACAAGGAGATCGCCAAGCAGCTGTTCATCTCGGTGAAGACGGTCGAGTCGCACGTCTCGGCGGTGCTGCGCAAGCTCCAGCTCTCCAACCGGCACGAACTGACCCGGTGGGCGACGGCCCGGCGGCTGGTCTGAGCCGCCGGGCGCCACCGGGCCGCGGGACCGTCAGGCCGGGTCGAGCGAGATGTTCAGCTTCTCGCCGATCCGGTTGAAGCCGATGCCCGCGTAGATCCGCTCCACGGCCTCGTCGGCCGGTTCCAGCCAGACCACCCGGCAGCCGCGCTCGAACGCGGTGGCCGTCAGATGCGCGGAGAGCGCGGCGCCGATGCCCCGGCGGCGGTGGGTGTCGGCGACGGCCAGCCCGGCCAGTTCGGTGAGTCCGCCGACGGGGACGGAGCAGCCGCCCGCGGCCACCGGCAGGCCGTCGAGCGTGGCGAGGGCCGCGACCCCGCCGCCCTTGGCGGCCGTGCGCAGCCACTGTGCCGGGCCGTCCTCGGGCTCGCCGGTCCCGCCGTAGCCGTGGTGCTGGATGAGGGCGGCGGCGGCGAACTCCGCGTCGGTGGCCGGTTCTGTGATCGCCAGGTCCGCCACCGGCTTCGGCGTCCGCAGTTCGCCCGGGGCGCAGGCCATGACCGGGGCCCGGTTCTCGACGGTGAACCCGGCGGCCAGCAGAGCGGGTTCGACCGCGGGCGCCGCACCGGGCAGGAATTCCAGCCGGGGCAGCCGGTCGTGCGCCCGGAAGGCGGCGACCAGCGCGTCGATGTCCTCGGCGGTCGGCTCCGCGTCCTGGTCGGGTATGGCGTAATTGGCGTACTTGAGGGACCAGACGGGGTTGTACCGGACGGTGAACGGCCCGGCCCGGAAATGATCCGGGGAACGCTGGGCGAGCGTGCGGGCGTGGGTCTGGACCTCGGCGTCCATGGGCATGTCGGGGTGTCCTCGGGCCGGTTGGTCGACGACGGGCCGCCGCCGGGGCGGCGGACGGCCCGGACCGGCGTCGGGGAGACTATGCCACCCGGGTCGCCCCGGCGAAGGGCATCTGGTCGATCGGGGCGACCCGGACCGGTGCGCCGGGGCGCGGGGCGTGGATCATCTGCCCGTTGCCGATGTAGAGCCCGACGTGGCTGATACCGGAGTAGAAGAACACCAGGTCCCCGGGGGCGAGTTCGGAGCGGCTCACCCGCTGCCCGGCGTTGATCTGGGTGTACGTGGTGCGGGGCAGCGAGACCCCGGCGGAGCGCCAGGCGGCCTGGGTGAGCCCGGAGCAGTCGAAGGAGGAGGGGCCGGTGGCCCCCCAGACGTACGGCTTGCCGAGCGCCCCGTACGCGAAGGCGACGGCCGCGGCGGCACGGCCGCTGGGCGCCTGGACGGAGCCGCGCGGCAGGGAACGGGACGCGCGGGCCGCCGAGCCGTGGCCGGTTTCCTCGTACGAGGAGCGCTGGGCCGGGGTCAGGCGGTTGAGGAGCCGTCTCGCCTCGGCCAGCCGGGCCGTGATCGTCGCCTTGTCCTTCCTCAGCTCGGTCCGGCGGAGGGTCAGGTCGGCGAGCTGCCCCGTGGCCTGGGCGCGCAGCGTGGCGATCCGGGCGACCTGATGCCGGACCCGGTCGAGCGCGACGGACTGGCGGTCCGCGACCCGGTCCAGGTACGACGCCCGCTCCAGGTACTGGTCGGGGTCGGAGGAGAGCGCCAGCTGCACGGAGGGGCCGAGGCCGCTCGTGCGGTACTGGGCGGCGGCGAAGGACCCCAGCTCCTGGCGGGAGGCGTGGAGGCGCTCGGTACGGCGGGCGGCCTCGTCACGCAGGGCGTCGAGGGCCCTCTCCGCGGCGCTGGCCTTCTCCTTCGCGCCGTTGTACCGCTCGGTGGCGACCTCCGCCTCGTGGTAGAGCCGGTCCACCTCGGACGTGACCTGGGCGGGGGTGCGCCGCGGTTCGGCGTGGGCCGCGGGGCCGGGCAGAGCGGCGGCGGTGGCGGCCCCGGTGAGGGCGAGGGTCGCCGCGGTGCGGGCAGCAGGGCCGCTGTACAGGCGCTGCTTGGGTTTCCGATGCGCTGCCACGGGGGCGTGCGTCCTTCCTGACGACTGCCCGACGGGGGCTACCGGCGGGCCCGGTGACCCGGTCAGTGAGTGACGCTAAACCCGGGGCACGGGCCGGAGCCGTAATGACGCATATTGCTCGTTTTTGGCGTGGCATTGCCGTCGATTGATCGGAAAAATTGCATCAGAGTGATGCAATTGGTGCAGGTGCACGTGAAGCGACACGTGGGCGTGTGTGCCCCGCGAAGGTGGACCTGCCTGCCGGGGGGTGATATGGCCACGGCTAGGCTGCGGCCTCATGGACGTACTCATTCATGTCTTCGTCGCCCTGCACATCATCGGCATCGCTTCCCTGCTGGGCGGATTCCTGACCCAGATGAAGGCGATGGGCGCGGGCACGGCCCGGTTCGTCCCGGCGATGCTCCACGGCGCGCTGGCCATGCTGGTCACCGGTGTCGCGCTGGTCGGGATGCGCGAGACCGACGGCGGCCACGTGAACAACATCAAGATCGGCGTGAAGCTGCTGGTCCTGATCGTGATCCTCGCGCTGGTCTACATCAAGCGGGACGAGGAGAAGGTCGACAAGGGCGCCTTCGCCGCGGTCGGCGGGCTGACGCTCCTCAACATCTTCATCGCCACGCTCTGGACCTGATCCCGTTCCCGGCCGCCGGGCGGACCCGGCGGCCGGGCGCGGTACGCGGTACGCGCGTGCCCGCCGCCGGCTACGCGGGGCGCACGCTGCCGTAGATCGGCATGTAGTAGATCGACTCCTCGCGCACGTTCGCCCCGGGCTTCGGCGCGTGGATCATCATCCCGTCGCCCTTGTAGATGCCGACGTGGCTGATGTCGTCGTAGAAGAAGACCAGGTCTCCCGGCCGCAGGTCCGCCGTGGCGACCCGGGTGCCGGTCTTGACCTGGTCCCAGGTGGTCCGCGGGATGTCCACGCCCGCGGCTTTCCACGCGGCCTGGGTCAGCCCGGAGCAGTCGTACGACGCCGGGCCCGTCGCGCCCCACACGTACGGCTTGCCTATCTGGGCCCGAGCGAAGGCAAGGACCTGACCGGCCTTGGTGCCGGTACTGCTGCCCGTACCCGTGCCTGTGCCCGTATCTGTACCTGTACCGGCGGGCTTCTTCGTCTCCTCCTCGGCCTTGGCTGCGGCCTGCCGCTTGGCCAGCTCCTCGGCCTTGCGCCTGGCCTCCGCCTCCTTCGTCCGCTCGATCTCCGCGAGCCGCGCCTTCTCCTCGGCGGTCAGCTTCGACAGCAGCGTGCGCGCCTCGGACAGCTTCGTGCGGACGTCCTGCTTGCTGGCGCGCAGCGAGGCCTGGGCCGTCGTCAGCGTCTCCAGGCTCCGTACCGCCTCGGCCCGCTTCTTCGCGGTCCTCGTCTGCTGGGTGCGGAAGTCCGTGACCGCCTTCTGCTGGCGGCTGGTCATCCGCTCCATCAGCTGGTTCTGGTCGAAGTACGACTGCGGGTCGTCGGCCAGGAAGAACGTGGCGGTCGGCGCGACGGAACCGTTGCGGTACTGCGCGGCGGCGAAGGCGCCCAGCGTCCTGCGGGCGTCGTTGAGCTTGTCGGCGCGCTGGGCGACGTCCTCCAGCAGGGCATCGACCGTGGCGCGCTGGGCGGCGGACGCCTCCTTCGCCTGGTTGTACTTCTGGGTCGCGGTACCCGCCTGCCGGTAGAGGTCGTCGACCTTCTTCTGGACATCCTCGATGCCCGGCTTCGGGTCCGGCGCGGCCACCGCGCTCTGCGTGGAGAGCAGCGTCACGGACGCCAGGGCCGCGGTGGTGAGCCCGACGGCCGGTGCGGTGGAGCGCACCCGGGTGCGCGGTTTGCGGTGCGATGCCAAAACGGCATCTCCTTCCGTGGACCGCCTACCGGGTTAGCTGTCGGGTTCGGACGAACGGAAGGCGCCCTACGGTCCGTGTGGGGGGAGGACCGATTCACCCCGGTACTGCGTCTGGGCCCCCGGCTCCGGACTCCCGCGAGGGCAGCCCGGATTCGGCGCGGGCGTCCGCTCGGCGTGGTTCGCCGCAAGGGGGTCGGGCCGCCCGGTCGAGCACGCTAGCCAACCCGTGGTACCGCTGTGAAGGTTGATGTTCGATATGCCCGATACATCTTCGTGACCCGCGTGACGGAGGCAGGGGCGCTCACCCACCGTGGGGCGCCGGTCCCGCTCCGTACCGCCTCGCGGAACGCCCGCCGGGGGCCAGGGGTCAGCCCGTAGACTCGGCAAGCGATGAGCAGCCTCTTTGACGACAGTTTCCTGGCCAGCCTCCAGCACTCGGAGGAACAGCCCCCGCCGCCCCCCGAGGACGCCGCACCCGAAGAGGTGCCGGAGGGTCTGTTCGAGGGCGTCTTCGACGGCCCGCCGCCCAGGGACTCCTACTACCGCGACGGCGCCCCCCGCCCCGTCATTGACGCCGCGGCCCTCCTCGACGGGCTGAACACCGAGCAGCGCGCCGCCGTCGTCCACGCGGGCTCCCCGCTGCTCATCGTCGCCGGGGCCGGTTCGGGCAAGACCCGGGTGCTGACGCACCGGATCGCCCATCTCCTCGCCGAGCGCGGGGTGCACCCCGGCCAGATCCTGGCGATCACGTTCACCAACAAGGCCGCGGGCGAGATGAAGGAGCGCGTCGAGCAGCTCGTCGGTCCGCGCGCCAACGCCATGTGGGTCATGACCTTCCACAGCGCGTGCGTACGCATCCTGCGCCGTGAGTCGAAGCGGCTCGGCTTCACCTCGTCGTTCTCGATCTACGACGCGGCCGACTCCAAGCGGCTGATGGCCCTGGTCTGCCGCGACCTCGACCTGGACCCGAAGCGCTTCCCGCCGAAGTCGTTCACGGCCAAGGTCTCCAACCTGAAGAACGAGCTGATCGACGAGGAGACCTTCGCCGCTCAGGCCGCCGACGGCTTCGAGAAGACCCTCGCCCAGGCCTACGCGATGTACCAGTCCCGGCTGCGCGAGGCCAACGCGCTGGACTTCGACGACATCATCATGACGACGGTCCACCTGCTCCAGGCCTTCCCCGACGTCGCCGAGCACTACCGCCGCCGCTTCCGGCACGTCCTGGTCGACGAGTACCAGGACACCAACCACGCCCAGTACACCCTGGTGCGCGAGCTGGTCGGCCCGGCGGGCGAGGGCGACGCCCCGGCCGAGCTGTGCGTGGTCGGTGACGCGGACCAGTCGATCTACGCCTTCCGCGGCGCGACCATCCGCAACATCCTCCAGTTCGAGGAGGACTACCCGGACGCGACGACGATCCTCCTGGAGCAGAACTACCGCTCCACGCAGACGATCCTCTCCGCCGCCAACGCCGTCATCGAACGCAACGAGAGCCGCCGCCCCAAGAACCTCTGGACGAACGCCGGCACCGGCGCCCGGATCACCGGTTACGTCGCCGACACCGAGCACGACGAGGCGCAGTTCGTCGCCGACGAGATCGACCGGCTGACCGACGCGGGCGACGCCAGGGCCGGGGACGTCGCGATCTTCTACCGCACCAACGCGCAGTCCCGCGTCTTCGAAGAGATCTTCATCCGCGTCGGCCTGCCCTACAAGGTCGTCGGCGGGGTGCGCTTCTACGAGCGCAAGGAGGTCCGGGACATCCTGGCCTACCTGCGCGTCCTCGCCAACCCCGAGGACACCGTCCCGCTGCGCCGCATCCTCAACGTGCCCAAGCGCGGCATCGGCGACCGCGCCGAGGCGATGATCGACGCCCTCTCCCTGCGCGAGAAGATCACTTTCCCGCAGGCGCTGCGCCGGGTCGACGAGGCGTACGGCATGGCCGCCCGCTCGGCCAACGCCGTCAAGCGGTTCAACACGCTGATGGAGGAACTGCGCACCATCGTCGAGTCGGGCGCGGGCCCCGCGGTGGTCCTGGAAGCGGTCCTGGAGCGGACGGGCTACCTCGCCGAACTCCAGGCGTCCACCGACCCGCAGGACGAGACCCGGATCGAGAACCTCCAGGAACTCGCCGCGGTCGCCCTCGAATTCGAGCAGGAGCGGGGCGAGGCGGGCGAGGAGGGCGCCGGCACGCTCGCCGACTTCCTGGAGAAGGTCGCGCTCGTCGCCGACTCCGACCAGATCCCCGACGAGGACGAGGACGGCTCCGGCGTCATCACACTGATGACCCTGCACACCGCGAAGGGCCTCGAATTCCCGGTCGTCTTCCTGACCGGCATGGAGGACGGCGTCTTCCCGCACATGCGGGCGCTGGGGCAGACCAAGGAGCTGGAGGAGGAGCGGCGGCTCGCCTACGTGGGCATCACCCGGGCCCGTGAGCGGCTCTACCTGACCCGGGCGGCGATGCGCAGCGCGTGGGGCCAGCCGTCGTACAACCCGCCGTCGCGGTTCCTGGAGGAGATCCCGGACCAGCACCTGGAGTGGAAGCGGAAGGGGCCGATGGCGGCCTCGGCGGGGCCGACCTCGGGAATCACGTCCTCGCTGTCCGCCTCCCGCGCGCGCTCCGGCCCTTCGGGCTTCGCGACTCGGCGGACCTCGGACAAGCCGGCCATCGCGCTGGCGGTCGGGGACCGGGTCACGCACGACCAGTTCGGGCTCGGCACGGTGACGGCGGTCGAGGGAGTCGGCGACCAGGCGAAGGCCACGGTCGACTTCGGGGACGAGCGGCCGAAGAAGCTGCTGCTGCGGTACGCGCCGGTCGAGAAGCTGTAGACGCACGAGGGGCGGGGCCGCCGGGCGGTGGCCCCCGCGGGCCCCCCCCCCCGGGCCCCGTAGCCCCCCCGGGGGCCCCCCGGCGCACCCCCCCCCCCCCCCGCCCCCCCCC
>NZ_JBHVVM010000002.1:0-369939 GCF_042883525.1 Streptomyces sp. NPDC058195 | reverse complement strand
CGGCCGGGGCCCGTCAGCGTGCGACGTCCGCCGCGGCCCGTTGGTCCACGCGCTCCCGCGCGGGGACCGGCGGGTGGCGCGACGCGCGGGGGGGGGGGGTCCGGCCGGGCTCTAAGCCTTGCCCCCGCCGGGGGGGGGGCCCGCGGGGGCGCCCCCCCGGGCCCCCCCGCCCCTCGGCTCAGGTCGGGTTGACGCCGTGGCTGCGCAGCCACGGCAGCGGGTTGACCGCGGCGCCGCCGCCGGGCCGGACCTCGAAGTGCAGATGCGGACCGGTCGAGTTCCCGGTGTCGCCCGAGTACGCGATGACGTCACCGGCCTTGACCGGGCCCGAACGGATCCGGGTGCTGCTGAGGTGGCAGTACCAGGTCTCCGTGCCGTCGGCCATGGTGACGATCGCCATGTTGCCGTACGCGCTGTTCAGCCGGGTGCTCACGACGCCGTCCGTCGCGGCCATCACGGGCGTTCCCTCCAGCACCGGGAAGTCGATGCCGGTGTGCACGGACATCCAGTTGACGCCCGCCTGACCGAAGTACGCGCTCAGGCCGTGCTGCTTGACCGGCATCACGAACTTGGGGCGCATGGCCTCCTTGCGGGCGGCCTCCTCCTCGCGCTTCTTCTTCTCGGCGGCCTGCCGCTCCCGAAGGTCGATGCGCTCCTGGGCGCGGCTGGCGCGGCCCGCGAAGTTCTCCGCGTCGGCGCTGAGGTTGGCGAGCTGGGTGTCCAGCTTGTTGTTGGCCTCGGCGGGCTTGACGGAGTCGGCCGCCGCCAGGGTGCTGCCGTCGTCCTTCTTCTCGTCGCCGCCGAGCCCGCCGACCGAGGCCGCGGCGATCCCCGCCACGCTCATCACACAGGCGGAGGGGATGGCGACGGTCAGCAGTGCGGAACGCTTCGCGGGCGTACGGCGTCGGCCCCGGCCACCGCTGCGGGTGGCGGGCCGACCGGGGGAGCGGCGCGGACCGGACGCGAGCTCGGCGCCCTCCGGCTCGGCCGTCCCGCCGGAGTCGTCCAGGCCGTCCGCCGCGCCGTCCGGGTCCTGTGCGCCCTGCGCGAGGTAGGGCTCGTACGGGTCGTACGAGGTGGCCGGGTCGGCGTAGGTCTCGTACGCCGCGTAGTCACCGTGCGTGCTGTCCGTGGCGTGCGCGTCGTGCGGCAGCCGCGGGGCCTCCATGGTCTGCGTCAGGAGCTGGTCGATTCCGGGCTCGGGCGCCGCGCCGGTGTTCCAGGCGGTGGCGTCGTAGGCGCCGGTGTCGTACGCGGCCGTGCTGTTCATCGCCGCGTCGTTCATGGCCCAGTGGCCGTCCGTGGACCAGGCGCCGGTGTCCCACTGGCCGGTGCTCTCCGCGGCGCCGCCCTGGGCGGGGATGCCGGGGAAGACGGCGGTGGAGGCGGTGTCCGGGCCGTAGTCGGCCGTCGTCCACGAGGCGGTGGTCCCGTAGGCCGGTCCCGTCGTGTACTGCTGCTCGGGGTACGGCTGCTGCCCGGGCTGAGCGGCGTACGGGGCGTAGGCGTCGTACGAGGCGGCCGGGTGCGCCCCGGTGTCCCACTGGGTGGAGTCGTACGAGCCGCTGTACCCGTCGGCGGGGCCGACACCGTAGCCACTGCCGTACGTACCGTCGTGACCGCCTGGGTAGGAGCCGAAGAGCGGGTCGCCGTGGAAACCACCGGTCGCTCCGCTGTCGTATCCGGCGTACCCGGCGTCGGGGTGCTGGTCGTTCACCAACTTCTCTCTCGCCTCGGCAGCAGGACCTGTGCTCTGGGGTCCGGTGGGGGAAACCCAGGGGAGCAGTGGCCGCGACTGTACCCGGCGGTACCTGACGCCGACAATCTTCGACGGGTCCTGGTGGCCCAGGAAACGGGCAATCGGCCGTCTTTCGGCGGCCTCCGCACAGAGCCTTGGCTCTATGTTCGAAACCTGTTCTATTTGTGTGGTCACGGTCGGTGGTGAGACGCCCGCCGGCCGGGAGGCCGCCGCCGGCCCGTGGGGCTCACGCGGCTCCCGCGTCCCCGGCGGAACCGGCCGCCGGATCGCCGGGTTCCAGCGCCTGCCGGATCGCGGCGGCCACGGTCGGGTGCACCAGCAGCGCGAGGTGCCCGATGCCGGTGACGCGGACGTTCTCCGCGTCCAGGTCCGGATGGTCGATGCGGGCGGCCTCGGCCGGGACGATCACCCGGTCCAGCTCGCTCCAGAAACTCACGAAGCGGGTGCGGCAGCCGGGCGCGGGCAGGCGCAGCTCCTCGATCGGTGCGGATCCGGTGCGCATCTGCCGCACGATGGGGTGGGCGCTCGCCAGGGGCGCGACGGCGGTGCCGCTGTGCGGGGTGCCGAGCGTGACCAGGGTGCGCACCCGCTGGTCGCCACCGAGCCGCTGCACGTAGTAGCGGGCGATCAGGCCGCCGAGGCTGTGCCCGACGATGTCGATCTCCCGGTGTCCGGTGCGGGCGCAGATCTCCTCGACGTGCCGTCCGAGCAGCTCGGCCGCGGTCCGGATGTCGCAGGTCAGCGGTGAGTAGTTGAGCGATTCCACAGGGCGCCGGCCGCGCTGGGCGAGGGAGCGGCGCAGCAGGACGAAGACCGAGCGGTTGTCGATGAAGCCGTGCAGGAGGACGACCGGCGGATGGTCCTCGCCCCCGGCGGCCGGGGCGGGGACCTCGGCGCGGGGGGTGCGGCCGGGTGCGGCGGGGGCGAGGGGCGGTTCGGCCGGGCACGGGACGTCCCGCCGTTCGCCCGTGATGCCGGTGGGGTAGAGGAGCACATGGGCGGTGAGAACCACCAGCTCCAGCGCGGTCGCCTTCAGCAGTGCGGCGGACGGCCCGGCGGGGTGCGGACCCGGGCCGAGCGGCAGGGGGAGCGGCAGTGGCGGAAGAAAAGGCAGGACCTTCATGGCCGACCTCCGGCTTCGACGGGCGGGGGAGGCGGCTGTGCGGTCACCGACGCGCGCATCGGACGGACCGGCGGGACGGGCCGGCCGTACCACCGCGCCGTGCGGCTGACGGCACGGTGGTACGGGCGACTCGTCGCGGCTCCCCTGGCGGCCGGTCCCGCGCGGCAGGTGTACCGCGTGCCTACGGGAACGGCGCCCGGTGAACATGTCCCACTGTGTGATTTCCCCCTCCCCGTCCACCGCGAAACGGCGGCTTGCGGGATGCTGTAGATAACGTTCGTTCACATCCCCGGCCCTTCAGGCGCGGGTAGAGGCATGTGGAGGCAGTGATGGGTGTGACCGGTCCGATCCGTGTGGTGGTGGCGAAGCCGGGACTGGACGGCCATGATCGCGGGGCCAAGGTGATCGCGAGGGCGCTGCGCGACGCGGGCATGGAGGTCATCTACACCGGGCTGCACCAGACGCCCGAGCAGATCGTGGACACCGCGATCCAGGAGGACGCCGACGCGATCGGCCTCTCGATCCTCTCCGGTGCGCACAACACGCTCTTCGCCAAGGTGATCGAGCTGCTGAAGGAGCGCGAGGCGGAGGACATCAAGGTCTTCGGCGGCGGCATCATCCCGGAGGACGACATCGCCCCGCTGAAGGAGCAGGGCGTCGCGGCGATCTTTACGCCGGGCGCCACGACGACGTCGATCGTCGAGTGGATCAACGCGAACATCCGCGACCACGCGGAGGCCTGACCGCGGGCCGTCCCCGGGGCTTGGCCCCCGACCCCGGGGTTCCCCCCCGACCCCGGGGCCCGGCCCCTGACCCCGGTCTGCGGGCCGCGGGCTCTCGTTTGCCTGACCTGGGCCTGACTCGGACCTGACCTGGGCCCGACCTGGCGTGCGCCCAGGTCAGGCCGGACCGGCGGGCCCGAGGCCGGACCGGCGGGGTCAGGCCAGGGCGGCGGGGTCAGCCCGGATCAGCTCCGCCGCCATCTCGGCGCGCAGCCGCAGCGTGGAGACGAGCCGCTGGAAGGCCTCGGACCAGTAGCCGTTCGCGCCCGGCGAGGCGTTCTCCGGCTCGTCGGGCGTGGTCGTGAGGATCTCCAGGCGGTCCGCCTCCGCCGGGTTCAGACAGCGCTCGGCCAGGCCCATCACCCCGCTGAAGCTCCACGGATAGCTGCCCGCGTCCCGGGCGATGTCCAGGGCGTCCACGACCGCGCGGCCCAGCGGACCGGCCCAGGGGGTCGGGCAGGCCCCCAGGAGCTGAAAGGCCTCCGACAGTCCGTGCGCGGCGATGAACCCGGCCGCCCAGTCGGCCCGCTCCGCCGCGGGAAGTATGCCGAGGAGCTTCGAGCGCTCGGCCAGCGACGCCGTACCGGGGCCGTTCGACGGCGGGGCGGACGGCGCGCCCAGCAGCGCGCGGGCCCACTCGGCGTCCCGCTGCCGCACCGCCGCCCGGCACCACGCCGCGTGCAGCTCCTCGCCCCAGCCGTCCGCGACCGGGAGGCCGACGATCTCCCGGGCGGTGCGGCGGCCGAACCGTGCGGGCCAGGTGGCCAGCGGCGTCGCCTCGACGAGCTGGCCGAGCCACCACGACCGTTCCCCCCGCCCGGACGGCGGCACCGCCACCACACCGTCGCGCTCCATCGCGCCGTCGCACTCGTGCGGTGCCTCCACGGCGATCGTCGGTTCGTCACCGGTGAGGCCCGGGTTCACACAGGACAGCGACCGGGACGCCATCCGGGCGGCGAGCGCCGATCCCGGCAGGGCGGAGAGCAGCTCGGCGGCGGTCGAGCGGACGTTACGGCTGCGGTCAGAGAGGCATCGCTCCAGGAAGGGTTCGTCCGCCGGGGAGAGCCCGGTGCGCAGCGAATCGACGAACATCAGCCGGTCCTCGGCACGCTCGGTGGCCCAGGTGGCGGCGAGCAGGGCCAGCGCCCCGGCGGGGTCGTGCGCCCGGACGGAGGCCAGCAGCGCGACCCGCTCGGCGAACAGGCCCTCCTCCCACAACCGGACGACCGCCTCGCAGTCCGCCGGGAGGGGGTGCGGCGCGCCGGTGGAGGAACCGCGCAGGGCGAAACGCCACTCGGGGTTCAGCCCGGCCAGCCACAGCCCGCGCGGTCCGGCGAAGGCCAGTGCCTGCGGCCGCACGTCGGTCCGGGCCCTGGCCGCGTCGAGCAGGGCGGGGAGCAGATCGGCCGGGGCCCGCAGGCCCCGCTGGTTGGCGAGGGCCAGCCACTGCGGGATCAGCTCCGTGAGGTCGGGGGCCGTGCCGCGCCGCCCGCCCGAGCCGCCCGGGGCCGACCGGTCCGCCAGCAGCTGGGCGAGTCTGCGTCGCGCGGCCGGAGGCGGTGCGGGCCGCGGATCGGCGGGCGCCGGATCGGGCCGGGCGGCCGGGGCGGCGGGCACCAGCCCCGCCCGGCGCCGTACGGTCTGGACCGCCGCCACGCCGAGCAGTCCGGCGGGCCCGCCGGGCGCGGCGGCCGGGCGGCGGCCGGTGCCGAGGAGCGCTGTGCTGACGAGCTCCTCCCACGGGGTGGAAGCGGTGGTACCGGGCATGGTGGTCCCCTTCTCGCCGACGTGTCTCGTCCGCTGCTCGTCCGGTGCTTCTCTGCTGCTCGTCTGCGGTCCGTCTGCCGCGGGCCCGGTCTGTCCGGGCACGTCAGATGAGCGGTACGGGCCCGCTCGCGGGGTCGTCACCACCCTCGGCGGGCCAGGCCGCGTACGGGTCGAAGCCGCGGTGGCCGCACTCTCCGAAGACCGTGACCGGCAAGCCGCCGGAGAGCGCGGCGAGCTTCCACAGGCCGGGCCGCGACAGGGCGGCCGGGGCCAGGGGCAGCGCCGCGCCGTCCGCCGCGTCCCGCAGTTGCCAGCCGTCCCCGGACGGCACGGGTATGACCTCGCGCAGCGTCACCGGCCAGGCGTCGAGCCACGGGTCCTCCCGCAGCGCCGCGCCGTACACGCCGACCGCCTCGGCCACCGTGCCGCCGGGCGGGGGCGTGCCGCCCGGCTCCGCCGCCCCGGCCGGGCCCTCCAGCTCCGCCCGCAGCCGGCCGGTGCCCGGGTGGAACGTCAGCCCGGCGTCCAGCGTGGTGCCCACCGGCAGGGCCAGGCCGGGGGAGCGCCCGGCCGCCCCGAAGGAGAGCAGCAGCGCGGTGCGACCGGTCTCCCTTCCGTACAGCCAGATACGGCGCGTGACGATCCTGCCGTCCGGGATGTCGTACTGGGCGAGGACCAGCCAGGCGTCCCGGACCGGCGGGCCCTCGGCGGGGACTGTCAGTCCCACCCGCGTACGGACCGTGGCGGCCAGCGGGCCGGGCAGCCGGTCGACGCCCAGCCAGGCGCTGTCCAGCAGATGCAGCATCGCGCACTCCTCCAGCAGGCGCACCGGCCAGCCCGGCCCGGAGGCCGGGACGGCACCCAGCTCCCGCACCCGGGCCGCCAGCCCCGGGGCCTGGGCGTCGACCATGCGGGCGGCCGTCTCCTCCCAGAACGCGTAGCCCGGCTGGCCGGCCGCCGCCAGCCCCCCGCGCAGCAGATCGGCCAGCCGCTCCTCCAGCTCCTGGGCGCCGCCGGTGATCCGCTCGGCGCGGCGCTCGGCGCGCCGTCGGGCGGCCTCCGGATCGGCCGGGCCCGCGGCCGGGGCACCGCCCGCCGCGCGCTGGTCCGCCTTCCCTTCCGCGCGCTCCCGGCGCTCCGTCAGCCACGCGCCCGCCCAGTCCGGGACTTCGCCGACGGGAAGCGCCGACTCGCCCGATGCCCAGAGCAGCAGCAGACCCAGGGCGTGCTTGCACGGAGACTTCCGGCTCGGGCAACTGCACGTGTACGCGGGGCCGGTGGTGTCGGCCACCGTCCGGTACGGCGCTCTCCCGCCTCCCTCGCACAGCCCCCACACCGCCCCCGACGGATCGCAGCCGCTGCCCGACCAGGGACCGGCCGCACCCAGCTTCGACCCCGCCCCGCGTGACGCGTCGTCAGGAGCGAGGGCCCGTACCTGCTCCACCGTCCAGCGCGCCACCGGGCCGGTGGCGCGCGAGAGTTCTCCCCCGTGAGATAGCAGCATGACAACGACCGTAGATCGCCCCACTGACAATCGCGCTGACCTGCTGATTCGTCGTCACGCACGCCACTTGACTCTGCTTCTCCTTTGCGATTCTCTGCGGGCATCAGACCCATCGATCCGGGGGGATCAACCACATGAGCCACACCGTTCGCCCCACCCGCGCCGCGGCCCGTGCCGCCGCCTGCGCGGCCGTCGTCCTCGGCCTCGGGCTGGGCCTCACCGCCTGTTCCGGCACCGCCGAGAAGGTGGACAGGACCGTCGACAAGGCGGTGGACGAAGCCGTGGACGAGGCCGTGGACGAGACGATGAACGAGAACTACGAAGTCACCTACGAGGTCACCGGATCGGGCGTCGACCAGATCCAGTTCCACGTCGGCGGCGGCACGGCCATGGACCCGAAGATCGAGAAGGTCGAATCGCCCACGCTGCCCTGGCGGAAGACGGTCACCCTGCGCGGCATCACGCCGCCCGGCGTCACCCCGATCGCCCTCGACGCGGACGGGGCCGAGGTCACCTGCTCGATCACGTACAAGGGCAAGGTGATCAAGGAGGCGAAGGGGAAGGGCATGCTCGCCGCGGGCGGCTGCGTGGCCGTCTCGCCGGTGGTCGGCTGACCGTACGTCAGCGGTCGCGGACCGGCCCGCTCCGGCTGCCGGGGCGGGTCCGGCTGCCGGGGCGGGCCGATTGTCAGTGCCGTGGTGCACGGTGGAACACATCGGGTCGACCGACCCGGAGGGGGGATCCACGACCGTGTCCGAAACCACTGCCACCGACGGCGCACAGGCTCTCCGGCCGCATGCCGAGGACGCCTTCGCCCACGAGCTGAAGGCCCTCGCCGCGGCCGACGACCGCCCGCGCCCCGCCCGCTGGCGGCTCTCCCCGTGGGCCGTCGCCACCTATCTGCTCGGCGGCACCCTGCCCGACGGCACCGTGATCACACCGAAGTACGTGGGCCCGCGCCGCCTCGTCGAGGTCGCCGTCACCACGCTCGCCACCGACCGGGCCCTGCTGCTCCTCGGTGTCCCCGGCACCGCCAAGACCTGGGTGTCGGAGCACCTGGCCGCCGCCGTCAGCGGCGACTCGACCCTGCTCGTCCAGGGCACCGCGGGCACCCCCGAGGAGTCCGTCCGCTACGGCTGGAACTACGCCGAGCTGCTCGCGCACGGCCCCCGCCGCGAAGCCCTGGTGCCCAGCCCGCTGATGCGCGCCATGTCCGAAGGGATGACCGCGCGCGTCGAGGAACTGACCCGTATCCCCGCCGACGTGCAGGACTCGCTCATCACGGTCCTGTCCGAGAAGACGCTCCCCGTGCCCGAACTGGGCCAGGAGGTCCAGGCGGTCCGCGGATTCAACGTCATCGCCACCGCCAACGACCGCGACCGCGGGGTCAACGAGCTGTCCAGCGCGCTGCGCCGCCGGTTCAACACCGTCGTGCTCCCGCTGCCCGCCACGCCCGGCGCCGAGGTCGACATCGTCTCCCGCCGGGTCGACCAGATAGGCCGTTCGCTCGACCTCCCGGCCGCGCCCGACGGCGCGGCCGAGATCCGCCGCGTCGTCACCGTCTTCCGCGAACTGCGCGACGGGGTCACCACGGACGGGCGCACCAGGCTCAAGTCCCCCTCGGGGACGCTGTCGACGGCCGAGGCGATCTCCGTCGTCACCAACGGCCTCGCCCTCGCCGCGCACTTCGGGGACGGGGTGCTGCGCCCCGGCGACGTGGCGGCGGGCATCCTCGGCGCGGTCGTCCGCGACCCGGCGGCCGACCGGGTGGTCTGGCAGGAGTACCTGGAGACGGTGGTCCGGGAGCGGGACGGGTGGAAGGACTTCTACCGCGCCTGCCGCGAGGTCTCCGCATGACCGGGACCGGACGGCCCCCAGGGCCGCTGCTGCTGGGCGTGCGGCACCACGGACCCGGCTCCGCGCGGGCCGTCCGGGCGGCGCTGGACGCCGCGCGCCCGCGGGTCGTGCTCGTCGAGGGCCCGCCGGAGGCCGACGCGCTGCTGCCGCTGGCCGCCGACGAGCGGATGCGGCCCCCGGTCGCGCTGCTCGCCCACGTCGTCGACGACCCGGGGCAGGCGGCGTTCTGGCCGATGGCCGCGTTCTCGCCCGAATGGACCGCTCTGCGCTGGGCCCTCGGACACGGCGCCGGGGTCCGGTTCATCGACCTTCCGGCAGCACATTCCCTGGCCATGACCCAGGCCGGGGCCCCCGCCGCGCACGGCACGGAGGAAGCCGCCGGGGACGTGACCGGGGACGTGAGCGGGCGGGGCCCCGTCGACCCCATCGGGGCGCTCGCCGGGGCGGCCGGCTACGACGACCCCGAGCGCTGGTGGGAAGACGTCGTCGAACACCGGACCGGGGGCGGCGGCGCCGGTCCCTGGGCCCCGTTCACCGTGCTCGCCGAGGCGATGACCGCCCTGCGCGAGACCTACGGCGACGGCGGCCACCCCCTCGATGCCGTGCGCGAAGCACACATGCGCATCCAGCTGCGCAAGGCCGTCAAGGAGTTCGGCGAGGACGTCGCGGTGGTGTGCGGCGCCTGGCACGTCCCCGCGCTCGCCGCGCGGACCACACTCACCGCCGACCGCGCCCTGCTCAGAGGACTGCCCAAGGCCAAGGCCGAGCTGACCTGGGTGCCCTGGTCGCACCGGCGGCTCGCCCGCAGGAGCGGCTACGGGGCGGGCATCGACGCGCCCGGCTGGTACGGCCACCTCTTCGACGCCCCGGACCGCCCGGTCGAGCGGTGGATGACGAAGGTCGCCGGACTCCTGCGCGACGAGGACCGGTTCGTCTCGTCCGCCCATGTCATCGAGGCCGTCCGGCTCGCCACGGCACTGGCCGCGCTGCGCGGCCGCCCGCTCGCCGGGCTGGGCGAGACGACCGACGCCGTCCGGGCCGTGATGTGCGACGGCTCCGACATCCCGCTGGCGCTCGTGCGGGACCGGCTGGTCGTCGGCGAGACCCTCGGCGAGGTTCCGGACGACGCCCCCGTCGTCCCTCTCCAGCGCGACCTCACGCGCCAGCAGCGCGCCCTCCGGCTCAAACCGGAGGCGCCGGAGCGGGAGCTGGAGCTCGACCTGCGCAAGGACAATGACGCGGCCCGCAGCAGGCTGCTCCACCGGCTGCGCGTCCTCGGCATCGGCTGGGGCGAGCCCGCCGAGGGCCGGGCGAGCACCGGCACCTTCCGGGAGAGCTGGCGGCTGCGCTGGGAGCCCGAGCTGTACGTACAGGTCGCGGAAGCGGGCACCTGGGGCACCACCGTGCTCGCGGCCGCGAGCACGCGAGCCGAGTCCCGGGCCGCCTCCGCGACCGCGCTCGCGGAGATCACCGCGCTCGCCGAGCAGTGCCTGCTCGCCGGACTGTCCGACGCGCTGCCCGGGGTGATGCGGGCCCTCGCCGACCGCGCCGCGCTCGACGCCGACGTCGGCCGCCTCGCCGAGGCCCTGCCCGCGCTCGCCCGCACCCTGCGCTACGGCGACGTGCGGTCCACGGACACCGCGGCGCTCGGCGAGGTCGCGGCCGGGCTCGCCGAGCGGATCTGCGTCGGGCTGCCCCCGGCCTGCACCGGGCTCGACGTTGAGGGCGCCGCCACCATGCGCGGCCGGATCGACGGGGTCCACACCGCGATCGGCCTGCTCACCAGTGCCACGTCCGGCCACGCGGAGACCGGCGCGGCCGGGCTGCGCGCGCGCTGGACGGCCGTACTGCACCGGCTCGCCGCCCGGGACACGGTCGCCGGGGCCGTCCGGGGCCGCGCCACCCGCCTGCTGCTCGACGACGGCCGGCTCGCGCAGGACGACGCGGCCCGGCTGATGGGGCTCGCCCTCTCGCCTGGCACGCCCCCGGCCGACGCCGCGGCGTGGATCGAGGGCTTCGTCGGCGGGGCGGCGGGCGGCGGCATGCTGCTGGTCCACGACGAGCGGCTGCTCGGCCTGGTCGACGCCTGGCTCACCGGCGTGCCCGCCGAGCTGTTCGCCGATGTGCTGCCGCTGCTGCGCCGCACCTTCTCCGCGTACGAACCAGGCGTCCGGCGCACCCTGGGAGAGCTGGTGAGACGCGGCCCGTCCCGCGGGGGAGCGCCGGGCACCGGGACCGGAGCGACCGCCCCCGGATTCGGGCCGGGGCTGGACACGGCCAGGGCCGACGCGGCCGAGGAGGTGGTGCTCCTCCTGCTCGGCGCGCACACCGAAACGGCCACCCGCACCCACTCCAGCACAGGCGCAGACACAGACACGGCCATCACCATCACCACCGGCACCAACACCGGCACCGAGGAACCGCTGGGGGCGACGGCATGACGACGACCACGCACACGACCGGCACCGCACCGCGGACCACCCCGCACACCCCGCCGTCCGGCGGCCCGGCCGACGACGAGCGGCTGCGCCGCTGGCGGCTGGTCCTGGGCGGGGACAGCGCCGAGAGCACCGGCCGCGCCCTCACCGGCCGCGACGCCGCGATGGACACCGCCCTGAGCGCGCTCTACGGCGACGGGGGCAGACCCGGCGCCCGGGGCAGGACCGGCCGTCCGGCCGGGCTCGGCGCCTCGGCCCCCTCCGTGGCCCGCTGGCTCGGCGACATCCGTACGTACTTCCCGAGCTCCGTCGTCCAGGTCATGCAGCGCGACGCGATCGACCGGCTCGGCCTGGCCGCGCTGCTCCTGGAGCCGGAGATGCTGGAGGCTGTCGAAGCCGACGTCCACCTCGTGGGCACGCTCCTCTCGCTCAACAAGGCCATGCCCGAGACGACGAAGGAGACCGCGCGCGCGGTCGTGCGCGCGGTCGTCGAGGACCTGGAGAAGCGGCTCGCCCCGCGCACCCGGGCCACGCTCACCGGCGCGCTCGACCGCTCGGCGAAGACCGACCGGCCCCGTCACCGAGACATCGACTGGGACCGCACCATCCGGGCCAACCTCAGGAACTACCTCCCCGAGCACGGCACCGTCGTACCCGAACGGCTCATCGGCCACGGGCGGGCCGCCCGGTCCGTGAAGAAGGACGTCATCCTCTGCGTCGACCAGTCGGGGTCGATGGCCGCCTCCGTCGTCTACGCCTCCGTCTTCGGGGCCGTGCTCGCCTCCATGCGCACCCTGCGGACCCGGCTCGTCGTCTTCGACACGGCGGTGGCCGACCTCACCGACCAGCTCGACGACCCCGTCGACGTCCTCTTCGGCACCCAGCTCGGCGGCGGCACCGACATCAACCGCGCACTGGCCTACTGCCAGTCGAGGATCACCCGCCCCGCCGACACCGTGGTCGTGCTGATCAGTGATCTCTACGAGGGCGGGATACGCGACGAGATGCTGAAGCGGGTCGCCGCGATGAAGGCCTCCGGTGTGCAGTTCGTGACGCTGCTCGCGCTCTCCGACGAAGGCGCGCCCGCCTACGACCGTGACCACGCGGCGGCGCTCGGCGCCCTGGGCGCACCGGCCTTCGCCTGCACTCCGGACCTCTTCCCCGAGGTGATGGCGGCGGCCATCGAGAAGCGGCCGCTCCCCGTGCCGGACAAGGAGGCCGGGCACTGACGGCGGCACCCACCGTTCACCTCAATGGAACCGCCCCGCGCGCGCCCGCCGCCTCCGGGCCACCAGCAGGGTCTGTGACCGTAATCACCGCTCAGGCGCTATCTGTGATTTAGGGTCCTGCGGGCCTCGGGGATAACCTGCGAGATGGACATGCCGCGTACCGGGCTCACCGTGTGCGCCTTCCTGGTGACAGAGCAGTCACGTTTGCCCCTCGCGGCACGCCCACGCAGAAAACCAACCGCGAGACCATTGATTAAGGGACGGACGCGCGTGGACCTGTTCGAGTACCAGGCGAGGGACCTCTTCGCCAAGCACGGTGTACCGGTGCTGGCCGGTGAAGTCATCGACACGCCTGAGGCAGCCCGCGAGGCGACCGAGCGGCTGGGCGGCAAGTCGGTCGTCAAGGCGCAGGTGAAGGTCGGCGGCCGTGGCAAGGCCGGTGGCGTCAAGCTGGCCTCCACCCCCGACGAGGCGGTCGCCCGCGCGACCGACATCCTCGGCATGGACATCAAGGGCCACACGGTCCACAAGGTGATGATCGCCGAGACCGCGCCGGAGATCCTTGAGGAGTACTACGTCTCGTACCTCCTCGACCGGACCAACCGCACCTTCCTGGCCATGGCCTCGGTGCAGGGCGGCATGGACATCGAGGAGGTCGCGGAGAAGACCCCCGAGGCCCTCGCGAAGGTCCCGGTCAACGCCGTCGAGGGCGTCACGATCGAGAAGGCCCGCGAGATCGTCGCCCAGGCGAGCTTCCCGGCCGAGGTCGCCGAGAAGGTCGCCGAGGTCCTGGTGACGCTGTGGGACACCTTCGTCGCCGAGGACGCGCTCCTCGTCGAGGTGAACCCGCTCGCCAAGGTCGCCTCCGGTGACATCCTCGCGCTGGACGGCAAGGTCTCGCTCGACGAGAACGCCGACTTCCGCCAGCCCGAGCACGAGGCGCTGGAGGACAAGGCCGCGGCCAACCCGCTGGAGGCCGCCGCCAAGGCCAAGAACCTCAACTACGTCAAGCTCGACGGCGAGGTCGGCATCATCGGCAACGGCGCCGGTCTGGTCATGTCGACCCTGGACGTCGTCGCGTACGCCGGTGAGAACCACGGCAACGTGAAGCCCGCCAACTTCCTCGACATCGGTGGCGGTGCCTCCGCCGAGGTCATGGCGAACGGCCTGGAGATCATCCTCGGCGACCCGGACGTCAAGTCCGTCTTCGTCAACGTCTTCGGTGGCATCACCGCGTGCGACGAGGTCGCCAACGGCATCGTCCAGGCGCTTGAGCTGCTCAAGTCCAAGGGCGAGGACGTCACCAAGCCGCTGGTCGTGCGTCTCGACGGCAACAACGCGGAGCTGGGTCGCAAGATCCTCTCCGACGCCAACCACCCGCTCGTTCAGCGTGTGGACACCATGGACGGCGCGGCCGACAAGGCCGCCGAGCTCGCCGCGGCTGCGAAGTAAGGGACGAGGGACTCCAACACCATGGCTATCTTCCTCACCAAGGACAGCAAGGTCATCGTCCAGGGGATGACCGGCGCCACCGGGATGAAGCACACCAAGCTCATGCTCGGTGACGGCACCAACATCGTCGGCGGCGTGAACCCGCGCAAGGCCGGCACCTCCGTCGACTTCGACGGCACCGAGGTCCCCGTCTTCGGGACCGTCGCCGAGGCGATCGAGAAGACCGGCGCGGACGTGTCGGTCCTCTTCGTGCCGCCGGCCTTCGCCAAGGCCGCCGTCATCGAGGCGATCGACGCCGAGATCCCCCTCGCGGTCGTCATCACCGAGGGCATCGCCGTCCACGACTCGGCCGCCTTCTGGGCGTACGCCACGTCGAAGGGCAACAAGACCCGGATCATCGGTCCGAACTGCCCCGGCCTGATCACCCCCGGCCAGTCCAACGCCGGCATCATCCCGGGCGACATCACCAAGCCCGGCCGCATCGGTCTCGTGTCCAAGTCGGGCACGCTGACCTACCAGATGATGTACGAGCTCCGTGACATCGGCTTCTCGTCCGCCGTCGGCATCGGTGGCGACCCGGTCATCGGCACGACGCACATCGACGCCCTCGCGGCGTTCGAGGCCGACCCCGAGACCGACCTGATCGTGATGATCGGCGAGATCGGCGGCGACGCCGAGGAGCGTGCGGCCGACTTCATCAAGGCCAACGTCACCAAGCCGGTCGTCGGTTACGTCGCGGGCTTCACCGCCCCCGAGGGCAAGACCATGGGCCACGCCGGCGCCATCGTCTCCGGCTCCTCCGGCACCGCGCAGGCGAAGAAGGAGGCCCTTGAGGCCGCCGGCGTCAAGGTCGGCAAGACGCCGACCGAGACCGCCAAGCTCGCCCGCGAGATCCTCGGCGCCTGACCGCTCCCGCACACGGCGCAGCGGCACCGCACAGACGGCGCGGGCCCGTACCCCCTCGGTTCGAAGGGGTACGGGCCCGCGCCGTTGGCGTGTGGCGTGGACCGGTGTGCGCCGCGTTCAGCCGGTGCCGGGGACCAGCCGGGCCGGGCCCTGGACGAGTTCGCCGCGGAGCTGCTTCTCCAGCCGCACGTCCTGGGCCTCCGGTTCCCGCGGCCCGCCGCGCGGTGGCACCCCGCTGATCCGCTGGGCGGGTGCCTGCGGGGTCTCGTGGCGGCCCGGGGCCGTCAGCAGGGCGAAGAGCGTCAGCCCGATGAGCACCGCCGTGAACCAGAGAGCCGCCCGGGTCCGCAGTGCGGCCCCGCGCTCGCAGTCGGTACGGATCTGGCAGGGCGCCGGGAGCGTGCCGGGGGACGGGGTGAGGGCGAGCGCGCCCAGCCGTGCGCCGAGCAGCGCCGACTGCTCGGCGGGCGTGTCGTGCTCCGCCGGGCCGGGCAGCCACTCGGCGACCGCGGCGCGCGCGTTCAGCAGCCGGTTCGCCGCCGCCGGGGTGCTCGCCTCCGTCTCCGCCGCCGTCTCCGGCAGGTCCAGGCCCAGGCCGTCGTAGAGCACCAGGGTGCGGCGGTGGGCGGGCGGCAGCGCGAGCAGCGCGTCGAGCAGGGCGCGCGAGACCGGTTCGTCCGGTGGCGGGTCGGGACGGCGGTGCGCGCGGCGCAGCCGGTGCCAGGGCGACACGGCGTACTCGTACGCGGCGGCCCGCACCCACCCCACCGGGTCGCGGTCCACCGCGACCTCGGGCCAGCGCTCCCAGGCGAGCGCGAAGGCACGGGCGACGGACTCCCTGGCGAGGGTGCGGCGCCCGGTCAGCAGGAACGTCTGGTGGAAGAGGGCGGTGGCGCAGTGCGCGTACAGCGCGTCGAAGGCCGCGGCGGGGGCGGAGGTCCCGGCGGGGTGGGAAACCCCGGCGGGACGGGAGGTTTCGGCGGGCTGGGCAGAGGGGGTATCCGTCGGACTCCGCGTCATACGGGACCGGCCAGGGGGCTAAACCGCGTAATAAAGCACATAAACATATATTGGGCGACACAGCGGGTGTCTGCCCGTTACGCGGAATAAGCGCGTGTCGTTGGCAGCATGACCGTGTGACCCAAGTAACCGAACGCGGCCCGATGTTGTCGGCGGATCAGGGCCGGTCCGCCGCGCTGACCCTGGCCCTGCTGAGGGGAGCGGTTGCGGCCGGGCTCGGACTGGGCTCGATCACCGTCCTCGTCCTGGCGTTGTGGATCAGCTCCCCGGACTCCGGGAGCAGCCCCGCCGGCGCCCTCCACACAGCGGCCGGGCTCTGGCTGCTCGCCCATGGGGCCGAGCTGATCAGATCCGGCACACTCAGCGGGGTGCCCGCCCCGGTGGGCGTCGTTCCGCTGCTGCTCGCCGTGGTGCCGGTGTGTCTGGTGCACCGTGCGGCGAGGGATGTCCTGGTGCCGGACGAGGAGCATCCGGCCCTCTCGGCGAGGAGCGGTCTGACCGCGGTAGCCGGTGGATATCTGCTGGTCGGCGCGGCTGCCGCGTACTACGTGCGGGAGGGTGCGCTGTCCGTGCGGCCGCTCTCGCTGCTCTTCCCGGTGGTCGTCGTGGTGGTGGGCGCGGCGGCCGGGGCCTGGACGGGGGCCGGGTGCCCGGTCGTGCTGCCCGCTCGGGCCCCGGCGGCCCTGCACCGGGCGCTGGCGGGCGGCCGGTTCCGGGAGTGCGCCGGGACGGTGTGGCGGGCGGCGGCGGCCGGGGTGGCGATGCTGGTCGGCGGCGGGGCGCTGCTCGTCGCGGTGGGGCTGGTGTGGCACGCGCACCCGGCCCGGCAGGCGTTCGTCGAACTCTCGGGCAACTGGTCGGGCCGGGTCGCGGTGCTGCTGCTCGCGGTGGTGCTGGTGCCGAACGCGGCGGTGTGGGGCGCGGCGTACGGGCTCGGCCCCGGGTTCGCCCTCGGCACGGCGTCCACGGTCACCCCGCTGGCCTTCTCCGGGCGCCCGGCGCTGCCCGGCTTCCCGCTGCTGGCCGCGGTGCCCGCCCAGGGCCCCGGGACGCTCATGAACTGGGCGGCCCTCGGTGTGCCGGTCGCGGCCGGGATGACGGTCGCCTGGTTCACGGTGCGGCGCGCCGCACCGCCGCACGGCGGGCGCGAGGCGGCGTGGAGCCCGGGGACGACGGCGCTGGCGGCCGCGCTCGCGGCGGTCGGGTGCGGGGCGGGTACGGCGGTGCTGGCGGCGGCGGCCGGGGGGCCGCTCGGGACGCGGTCGCTGGCGGAGTTCGGGCCGGTGTGGTGGCTCTCCGGGGCGGCGGCGACGGCGTGGGTGGTGGTGCTGGGCGTGCCCGGCGCGCTGCTGCTGCGGGCCTGGCGGCTGCGGGCGCGCGTCCGCAGCGGCCTGTGGTGGCTCACCGGCGCGATGCCGCCGCGGGAGCGGGAGCAGGCGCGGGTGCGGGCCGAGGAACAGGCGCGGGCGCGGGCGCGGAAGGCGGCGTACGCGTCCGTCGTGCCCGCACCGCCGGTCGGCGCGGCGTCGCCCGGACCGGCGGAGGGGGACTTCACGCCGTACGACTTCCTGCCGAACGACCCCTGGTACGGGCGGACGGCCAGGCCGGAAGAGGCCGGGCCGTCCGGGAACGCGGGCGGGGCGGGGCTCAGTCCTTGACGCCGAAGAGGGGCTCCAGCGGCTTCGGCAGCTGGTCGTTGCAGGACACCTGACCGGCCTTGGTCAGGGCGTCGTTCACACAGGTGTAGTAGTCGCGGTAGACGAGCTGCACGGTGAACGTCGCGGCGACGATCGAGAGCGCGAGCAGCGCCGTCACCAGACCGCTGACCGCGGCCGTGGTCTGCTGCCTGCCGCCGGCCGGGGCCGCGGGAGCGGCCGGAGCGGAGGCGGCCGGAGCGGCGGCGGCCGGTGTCCGGGCGGGGCCTGCCGCCTGACCGGAGCCGTCGGCGGCCGGGCTCTTCGGCTTGGACCGGAGCGAGCTGATCGCCCAGTACACCGCGAGCGAACCGAGCAGCAGGGCGATCTCCGGGAAGTCGAAGAGCGCGAAGAAGAAGGCCCACATGCCGCAGAGCAGCGCGTAGCGCGCCCGGCGCTGCGCGGGGTCGGTGGGATCCCAGCGCATCCCGCCCGGACTGCCCTCGGGCCCGCCCTGGCCGCCCGTCCCGCCCTGGCCCGGACGTCCGCCGAAGCTGCCGCCCTGACGACCGGGCTGCCGGCTGCTCCACTGGCCGCCCCAGGCCGGGCGCTCGCCGGAGGAGCCGCTCTCGCCGGAATCCTCGCCCGAGCCCTCCCCGTTTCCGGAGCCCTGAGTGGTGTTCACCGGGCGGCGGGGCTGCCAGGGCTGGTCGGGCCGGTTCTCCGGCGGCGGGGCGAAGGGGTTGTCGTCCATCCCGCCCGAACCCCTCCCGCCCTGGGAGGAGGCGTCCCGCTCGGGCAGCGGCTGGCGGAAGGCGGTGCGGCGGCGTCGGTCCGGCATGTGGTGAACGTCTTCCCCATCTCGTCATTTCCGCCCCGTGGACGGTTCGCTGTCCCCTGACGCTACCTCCCGGCCGGGAGCCGCCGAAAGCTGGGAGCGCGGGGCCGGGCGCCGATCCGCGCGATCCGGACCGGCAGCCGCCTCCCCGGGCCGCCGACCCCCGTCCCGTGGGGGTTCGCCGAGGTGCCGGTATCGTTGCTGACGGTCGACCGGTTCGTAGAGTTCCCCGTACCGAGGGGCTCTGTTCTTTCGTACGACCATACAAATCGGCGTCACTCTGCCCCACGACGTGGGCGGAGCGCGCGAGAGCAACCACGCGAGAAAGGGCCCAGCCGTGGCCTCCCCGCCCCCCTCCGCCGCCCCGGCACGCCTGGTCGTGCTGGTCTCCGGTTCGGGTACGAACCTGCAAGCCCTGCTCGACGTCATCGGTGACGATCCCGGGGGCTTCGGCGCGCAGGTCGTCGCGGTCGGCGCCGACCGCCCCGGCATCGCCGGTCTCGAACGGGCGGAGCGGGCCGGAATCCCGACCTTCGTCTGCCGGGTCAAGGACCACGCCACCCGGGAGGAGTGGGACGCCGCGCTCGCCGCCGCGACGGCCGCGCACCGCCCGGACCTCGTCGTCTCCGCGGGCTTCATGAAGATCGTGGGGCGGGAGTTCCTCGCCCGCTTCGGCGGCCGGATCATCAACACCCACCCCGCCCTGCTCCCCAGCTTTCCCGGTGCCCACGGGGTGCGCGACGCGCTCGCGTACGGCGTGAAGGTCACCGGCTGCACCGTCCACTTCGTCGACGACGGCGTCGACACCGGTCCGATCATCGCGCAGGGCGTGGTCGAGGTGACCGAGGAGGACTCGCCGGAGGGCGAAGCGGCTCTCCACGAACGCATCAAGCAAATCGAGCGCAAGCTGCTCGTCGAGGCCGTGGGGCGGCTCGCCCGCGACGGCTATCGCATTGAGGGACGAAAGGTTCATCTCGGTCATGTCGGTGAATAAGCCCATCCGCCGCGCCCTGGTCAGTGTCTACGACAAGACGGGGCTCGAAGACCTCGCGCGCGGTCTGCACGAGGCGGGTGTCGAGCTGGTCTCCACCGGCTCCACCGCCGGCCGGATCGCTGCCGCCGGTGTCCCGGTCACCAAGGTCGAGGAGCTCACGGGCTTCCCCGAGTGCCTCGACGGCCGCGTCAAGACGCTGCACCCGCGCGTCCACGCCGGCATCCTGGCCGATCTCCGCCTCGACGCCCACCGCGAGCAGCTCGCCGAGCTCGGTGTGGAGCCGTTCGACCTGGTGGTCGTCAACCTCTACCCGTTCAAGGAGACCGTCGCCTCGGGCGCCTCGGACGACGAGTGCGTGGAGCAGATCGACATCGGCGGCCCCTCGATGGTCCGCGCCGCGGCCAAGAACCACCCGTCGGTGGCCGTGGTCACCAGCCCCGGGCGGTACGCCGACGTCCTGACCGCCGTGCGGGCGGGCGGCTTCGACCTGGCCGCCCGCAAGCGGCTGGCCGCCGAGGCCTTCCAGCACACCGCCGCGTACGACGTCGCCGTGGCCTCCTGGTTCGCGGACGGCTACGCCGCCGCCGACGACTCGGGCTTCCCCGACTTCTTCGGCGCCACCTACGAGCGCGCGAACGTCCTGCGCTACGGCGAGAACCCGCACCAGCCCGCCGCGCTCTACACCTCGGGCACCGGCGGCCTGGCCGAGGCGGAGCAGCTGCACGGCAAGGAGATGTCGTACAACAACTACACGGACACCGACGCCGCGCGCCGGGCCGCGTACGACCACGCGGAGCCGTGCGTCGCGATCATCAAGCACGCCAACCCGTGCGGCATCGCGATCGCCGACGACGTCGCCGAGGCGCACCGCAAGGCCCACGCCTGTGACCCGCTGTCGGCCTTCGGCGGCGTCATCGCCGTCAACCGTCCGGTGACCCGGGCGATGGCCGAGCAGGTCGCGGAGATCTTCACCGAGGTCATCGTGGCCCCGGCCTACGAGGACGGCGCGGTCGAGATCCTGGCCCGCAAGAAGAACATCCGGGTGCTGCGCTGCCCCGACGCCCCGACCGCCCCGGTCGAGGTCAAGCCGGTCGACGGCGGTGCGCTGCTCCAGGTCACCGACCGTCTCCAGGCCGAGGGCGACGACCCGGCCAACTGGACGCTGGCCACCGGCGAGGCGCTGGGCGAGGACGAGCTGAAGGAGCTGGCCTTCGCGTGGAAGGCCTGCCGCGCGGTCAAGTCCAACGCCATCCTGCTCGCCAAGGGCGGCGCCTCGGTCGGCGTCGGCATGGGCCAGGTCAACCGCGTCGACTCCGCGAAGCTGGCCGTCGAGCGGGCGGGCGAGGAGCGGGCGCGCGGTGCGTACGCCGCCTCCGACGCGTTCTTCCCGTTCCCCGACGGGCTGGAGATCCTGACCGCCGCGGGCGTCAAGGCCGTAGCCCAGCCGGGCGGTTCGGTCCGTGACGAGCTGGTCGTCGAGGCCGCGAAGAAGGCCGGTGTGACGATGTACTTCACCGGCACACGGCACTTCTTCCACTGAGGTCCCACGGACGAAGGGCCGGAACTCCTCGCGGAGTTCCGGCCCTTCGTCCGTGCGTGGGTGCGTTACTTCTTGATCACCAGGGTTCCGGCGGCACGGTCGTGCCAGCCCTGGAGCTTGCCGGAGTTGTCGAAGAACGGCGAGAGGTAGACGAGCAGCGCGCCGATGTAGCAGAGGAAGACGCCGACGATCGGGATGATCCAGCGGATGAAGCCGCCGCCGAGGCCCGGGTTCATGCCGGTGTTCTCCTTGACGACCTTCAGGCCGAGGGCCATCTTGCCGAGCGTCGCGCCGAGCAGCGAGATCATCAGCCACTCGTAGAGCAGGGTGATCAGACCGAAGACCGCGATCATGCCGAACATCGTGGCGATGATGCCGCCGCTCGCGTCGTTCACACAGGCCTGGTAACCCGGGTCCAGGGAGCTGCCGCAGTTCTCGATGTCCTCGGCCGCGCCCATCGCACCGGCCACGCCTATCGCGCTCAGGATGGCGTAGAGCACGCCGATGGCAGCCGCGTCGATGCAGCGGGCGCCGAGGCGGCGGCCCATCGAGGCGACCTGGACGGTGCCCAGGACGGGGACGTTGATGTAGCCGTTGTTGGCCTGGAGGGTGCCCGGGGCCTGGGGCGGGTAGCCGTAGCCCGGCTGGCCCTGCGGGGGCTGCTGCGGGTAGCCGTAGCCCGGCTGGCCCTGCGGCGGCTGCTGCGGGTAGCCGTAACCGGGCTGGCCCTGCGGCGGCTGGCCGGGCTGCTGGCCGGGCTGCTGGCCGTACGGGTTGTTCGGGTTCGGGTTCGGGTCGCCGAAACTCATCTGGGCGTTCCTCCAACGTGCACTGCGGGGACGATGCGGCCGCACGGAGGAAAGAAAGGTCAGTGGTCCGCCCCCCGGTACTACTGCGGCACTGCGGCCATAATCGTTATAAACAGAATGTAAGTTTGTCCAGTCACGGTTGGTGCTTGTTGCGCAAGTGCAACATCGCGCCACCGATGGCGGCCGAATTGGTACCTGGGCGGGGTCATCCGCGAGTATGGGGACATGACTGCCCAGATTCTCGATGGCAAGGCCACCGCAGCCGCGATCAAGTCCGATCTCACCGTCCGCGTGGCGGCCCTCAAGGAACGGGGCATCACCCCCGGCCTGGGAACCCTGCTGGTCGGGGACGACCCGGGCAGCCGCTGGTACGTGAACGGCAAGCACCGCGACTGCGCGCAGGTCGGCCTCGGCTCGATCCAGCGCGAACTCCCCGGCACCGCCACCCAGGAGGAGATCGAGGCGGTCGTACGCGAGCTGAACGACAACCCCGAGTGCACGGGCTACATCGTGCAGCTCCCGCTCCCCGACGGGATCGACACCAACCGCGTCCTGGAGCTGATGGACCCGGCCAAGGACGCCGACGGCCTGCACCCGATGAACCTCGGCCGTCTGGTGCTCAACGAGGCGGGCCCGCTGCCGTGCACCCCGCAGGGCGTCGTCCAGCTGCTCCGCCACCACGGCGTCGAGATCAAGGGGGCGAACGTGGTGGTGGTCGGGCGCGGCGTCACCATCGGCCGCCCGATGCCGCTGCTGCTGACCCGCCGCTCCGAGAACGCCACGGTGACGCAGTGTCACACCGGTACGCGTGACCTCTCCGCGCACCTCAGGCAGGCCGACATCATCGTGGCCGCCGCCGGGGTGCCGCACATCATCAAGCCCGAGGACGTGAAGCCGGGCGCCGCCGTGCTCGACGTGGGCGTCAGCCGGGACGAGAACGGCAAGATCGTCGGGGACGTCCACCCGGGCGTGGCCGAGGTCGCCGCCTGGATCTCCCCGAACCCCGGTGGGGTCGGCCCGATGACCCGCGCCCAGCTGCTCGTCAACGTGGTCGAGGCGGCCGAGCGCAACGCCGCCGCCGCCGGCTGACCCGATCCGGAGGAAACCCCATGGGTGCTGCTAAGAGCCCGGCCGAACCGTCCGCCGAGGCGGGCGGTACGCCCACGCGGCCGTCACCGGCCCCTCGGACGCCGGGCGGGTCGCACGTGCCGGACGCGGGCGAGCGGACGGCGGACGCAGGCGAGCGGACGGCGGACGCGGCGGACAAGGCGGACGCGGCAGGCGCCGTGGACGCGGCAGGTGCCGTGGACGCGACAGGTGCGCCGGATGTGCCGGACGTGCCGGACGCGGCTGGGGAGACCGGCGAGACCGGCGAGGCTGGTGCGGTCAGTACGGAGACCGGCGCGACCGGTGCGGGCGAGGGCACGCGGCGTTCGCGGCGGTTCCCCTCGTTCACCCGGGACACCGCGCGCCCCGAGGGCGGTGGCCGGGCCGCGCCCGGGGACGCGCCCGCTCCGGCCCGGCAGTGGCCGCTGCTCGCGGTGCTCTGCGCGGCCGGGATCGGGCTGCTGATCGTGGCGCTCGATCCCTTCGCCGAGGCGTTCCGGGTCGGCACGATGCTGATCGGCTGCGCCCTGATCGCAGGCGCGGTGCTGCGGCTCGTGGTGCCGTCGGTGGGCATGCTGGCGGTGCGGTCCCGCTTCACCGACCTGGTGACCTACGGACTGCTCGGCTTTCTCATCGTGATGCTGGCGCTGGTGGCGCAGCCCAAGCCGTGGCTGGACATCCCGTTCCTGGAACAGGCCGTCCACTTCACCATCCGCTGAGTCCGGCCGCCCGCCCCGCCCGGCCGCCCCGGGCCTTCGTACCGGTGCCCGTCCCCTCCCCCGAGCGGGACGGACACCGGCTGACGGGGCCGCCGACCGGGGCGTGGAAGCCCTGGTGCGCGGTGCCTGAGCGGTGTTGCCCCGTCGGGGTTGAGCCTGGTCGACGGGGTGGGGCGGTACAAGGGATGCCTGGGGCCTGTGGCACGGAAGTGACCATTCCGCCATCGTGTGATCGTCCCGCAACGGAGTGCCGGACTGTGCGGCGGCAAGGGCGCGCGGTAGCGGAGCGGGTGGTGCCGAACGCCTCCATGCGCCCCGTGCCGGCGGCCCGCCGCCCGGCGTTCGGGCCGCTGCCTGGGTAGTCCGGAACGGAGGGACCACCGGATCCGGGCAGGGGGCAGGCAATGGCGCGCTGGAAGGCACTGTCGGGCGAACTCGATCCTCAGATAAGGGAGTTCGCCGTCCGATTGCGCAGACTCGTCGACCGCGGGCGGCCGGGCACCGGTGAGGCGGCCGACCGTGCGGGCCGCGGGGACGAGGGCGAGGGCGGGGACACGGGCGCGGACGCGGACGGGCACCGCGCCGAGGGCGGATCCGAACGACCGGCCGTGCCGCTCGTCGCGGCGGGCGTGACCGGTGTGCTGCTGGTACTGCTCGCGACGGTGCTGCTGCTCGCGCCGGGACGGTGACCGACCGGTCCTGCCCGGGGCGCGGCGGGCGCCGGGCTGCCGTCCCGTGCGGGATTCGGCCGGGTGAGCGCTGTGTGATGGCTTGTGCGCGGTGCCACAGGGGGCAGAGCGGCCGGGAGGTTCCGGGTCGGATAGCCTGACCGCTGGATATCTCTTCACATCAAGATTCAGGGATGTCCAGCACCAGGGGCCAGGAACCCCCACCGCCAGCTGTCTAACGGAGATCGCCATGACCCGCACTCCCGTGAATGTCACCGTGACCGGCGCAGCCGGCCAGATCGGCTACGCGCTGCTCTTCCGCATCGCCTCCGGCCACCTGCTCGGCCCGGACGTGCCGGTCAACCTGCGTCTCCTGGAGATCCCGCAGGGCCTGAAGGCCGCCGAGGGCACCGCGATGGAGCTCGACGACTGCGCCTTCCCGCTGCTGCGCGGCATCGAGATCACCGACGACGCCAACAAGGCGTTCGACGGTGCGAACGTCGCCCTGCTCGTCGGCGCCCGCCCGCGCACCAAGGGCATGGAGCGCGGTGACCTGCTCTCCGCCAACGGCGGCATCTTCAAGCCGCAGGGCAAGGCCATCAACGACAACGCCGCGGACGACATCAAGGTCCTCGTCGTCGGCAACCCGGCCAACACCAACGCGCTGATCGCCCAGGCCGCCGCCCCGGACGTCCCGGCCGAGCGCTTCACCGCGATGACCCGCCTCGACCACAACCGGGCGATCTCGCAGCTGGCCGCCAAGACCGGTGCCGCCGTCTCCGAGATCAAGAAGCTGACGATCTGGGGCAACCACTCGGCGACCCAGTACCCCGACATCTTCCACGCGGAGATCGCGGGCAAGAACGCCGCCGAGCTCGTCAACGACGAGGCGTGGCTGGCCGACACCTTCATCCCGACCGTCGCCAAGCGCGGCGCCGCGATCATCGAGGCCCGCGGCGCGTCCTCGGCCGCCTCCGCCGCCAACGCCGCCATCGACCACGTGCACACCTGGGTCAACGGCACCGCCGCGGGCGACTGGACCTCCATGGGCATCCCGTCGGACGGCTCCTACGGCGTGCCGGAGGGCATCATCTCGTCCTTCCCGGTCACCACGGAGAACGGCACCTACAAGATCGTCCAGGGCCTGGACATCAACGAGTTCTCCCGTACGCGCATCGACGCCTCGGTGAAGGAGCTCACCGAGGAGCGCGACGCGGTGCGCGAGCTCGGCCTGATCTGACCCGGTCCCCGATCCGGTCCGTACGCCCTTCACGCGTACGCGTCGCCCCCGGCAGCCATCCGCTGCCGGGGGCGACGGCGTGCCGGGCCGCCCCGCCGGGAACTGACCGCACCCCCGCGCGAGTCTGGTCCGGCATGCGCGTGACGATGATCCTTCCGGCCCTGACCGAGGCGACCAGCCCGCTCTTCCGGCCCATCAAGTACTCGCTCTTCCCGCCGCTCGGCCTGGCGACCCTCGCCGGGTACCTCCACCCGGACGACGAGGTGACGCTCCTCGACGAGCACGTCGAGCGGGTCGACATCGAGGCGCTCGACAGTCCCGACCTGCTCGTCGTCCAGCCGTACATCACCTCCGCCCGGCGGAGCTACGAGATAGCCGACCACTTCCGCGCCCGGGGCGTCCACGTCGCGCTGGGCGGCCTGCACGTGACCTCGCTGCCCGAGGAGGCCGCGGCGCACGCCGACACGATCTTCACCGGTCCGGGCGAGGACACCTGGCCGGTCTTCCTCAAGGAGTTCCGGGACGGGGCGCCGCGGCGCAGGTACGACTCGGCACTGCGCACCCTGGAGGGGCTCCCGCCGGTCCGGCGGGACCTGATCAAGCGCGAGCGCTATCTCGTACCGAACTCACTCGTCGTCTCCCGGGGCTGCCCGCACCACTGCGACTTCTGTTACAAGGACGCCTTCTTCGAGGGCGGGAAGTCCTTCTACACCCAGGCCGTGGACGAGGCGCTCGCCGAGATCGAGCGGCTGCCCGGCCGCCATCTGTACTTCCTCGACGACCACCTCCTCGGCAACCGCCGCTTCGCCGAGGCGCTCTTCGACGGGATGGCCGGGATGGGGCGGCTCTGGCAGGCCGCCGGGACCGTCACGTCCGTGCTCCGGCCGGGGCTGCTGGAGCGGGCCGTGGACGCGGGGCTGCGCAGCCTGTTCGTCGGCTTCGAGACGGTGAACGGCGCGAATCTCGCCGAGCGGCGCAAGAACCAGAACATCGGCCAGGACTACGGGGCGGCCGTGCGCCGCCTCCACGACGCCGGGGTCATGGTCAACGCCAGCTTCGTCTTCGGGCTCGACCACGACGGCCCGGACGTCTTCGACCGCACGGTGGACTGGGCCGTCGGGCAGGGCATCGAGACGGCCACCTTCCACATCATGACCCCGTATCCGTCCACCGGGCTGTGGAAGCAGCTGGAGGCGGAGGACCGGATCGTGCACCGGGACTGGTACCTCTACGACACCCGTCACGTCGTCTACCGCCCGAAGGGCATGACCGCGCGCCAGCTGGAGGACGGCTACTGGCGCGCGTACCGCGACTTCTACCGCTGGTCCAGCATCTGGCGCGGCGCCGCCGCCCAGCCCGGCACGCGCGAACGGCTCCGCCACCTGGCGTACTCCGGCGGCTGGAAGAAGTTCGAACCGGCCTGGGACGTGCTGATCCGCTCCCGCCAGGTCGTACGGGCCATGCCGGTGCTGGAGCGGACCCTGGCGGCCTTCGGCGGCAGAAGGCCCTGAGGCGGCAGAAGGCCCTGACGGAGCGGGACCTCGCGCGCGTGATGCCGGGGGCCTCTCAGGCCAGCAGCTCGTCCGCGAACCCGCGCACCGCCGCCATGGCCCGCCGCTGGAACCCGGGCCCGAAGGTCACCCGGGTGGCACCCAGCTCACCGAGCCGCCGCGGGCCCGGCCCGTCCGGCAGGGCGAGCGCGTTGAGCGGCCCCGGTACGGCGGCGGCCAGCCGGGGCAGCGCCTCGGCCGGGGCCATGATCGGGTACACGCAGTCGGCGCCCGCCGCCACGTACAGCAGCGCCCGGCGGACCGTCTCCGCCCCGGCCTTCGCCGCCGGATCCGGGGACGGGCCGCCGTGCACGTACGTGTCGATCCGGGCGTTGACGAAGAGCGCGTCGCCCGCCGCCTGCCGGACCGCCGCGAGCCGGTCCGCCTGCCACTCGGCCTCGACGAGCACGCCGTCGGCCGAGTCCTCCAGGTTGCAGCCCACGGCCCCGCTCTCCAGCAGCCGCTCCACCAGCTCCTCCGGGGGCAGCCCGTACCCCGCCTCCACGTCCGCCGAGACGGGCACGGTGGCCGGGACCGCCCGGACGATCCGCGCCACGGCCGCGAACATCTCGGCCGCGGGCACCGCCCCGTCCGCGTAACCCAGCGAGTCCGCGACCCCGGCGCTGGGCGTGGCGAGCGCCGGGAAGCCCGCTTCGACGAAGACCCGGGCGCTCGCCGCGTCCCACGGGCCGGGCAGTACGAGCGGGTCGCCGGGGGCGCGGTCGTGGTGCAGGGTGCGCAGGACGGTGGCGGTCACACGGGGCTCCTTCGACGGCGGGGCGGGGGACCGGCTCAGTGGCCGAGGTCGCCCGGCGTGTAGTGGCCGGGGACCATGCGGGTGGTCACGGCGAAGCGGTTCCACGCGTTGATCGAGACGATCGCGGCGACCAGGTAGGAGAGCTCGGCCTCGTCGAACTGCTCGGCGGCCCTCTCCCACACCTCGTCCGGTACGAAGCCGTCGGTCAGTACGGTCACCGCCTCGGTCAGCTCGATGGCCGCGATCTCCTTGGGCGTGTAGAAGTGCCGCGACTCCTCCCAGGCGCTGAGCTGGACGATCCGCTCGACGGACTCACCGGCCGCGATCGCGTCCTTGGTGTGCATGTCGAGGCAGAACGCGCAGTGGTTCAGCTGCGAGGCGCGGATCTTCACCAGCTCGCCGATGACCGGGTCGATCCCCTTCCGGGCCGCCTGGTCCAGCCGGACCGCCGCCCGGTAGACGTCGGGGGCGTGCTCGGCCCAGGGCTGCTTCAGCCGGGGCGTGTGCTCGGGGTTGTATCCGGTTGCCGTCGTGGTGTTCTCGTTCGTCGTCATGAGTCCGACACTACGGCCAGGGTGGCGCATGGGTATGGTCCATTCCCATGACAGAATCCTGGGCCACTTTCGGTGCCGATCTGCATCTCGACACCACCGGCTCGACCGGGCTGCGGGCCGGTCTCATGGACGCCCTGCGCGAGGCGGTACGGACCGGGCGGCTGGCCCCCGGCACCCGGCTGCCGTCCTCCCGCGGCCTCGCCGCCGACCTGGGCGTCGCCCGGAACACCGTCGCCGACGCCTATGCCGAACTGGTCGCCGAGGGCTGGCTCACCGCCCGGCAGGGCTCCGGCACCCGGGTGGCCGCGCGGGCCGAACCGCGCCCTTCGGCCACCCGGGTGATCCGGGCCCGCCCGGCCCGTGCCCGCGCCGCCCACAACCTGGTGAGCGGGTCGCCCGACCTGGCGACGTTCCCGCGCGCCGAATGGCTCAGGGCGGCCCGCCGCGCCCTGACCGCCGCACCCCACGATGCCTTCGGCTACGGCGATCCGCGCGGGCGCGCCGAACTGCGCACCGTGCTCGCCGACTACCTGGCCCGCGCCCGGGGCGTCCACGCCGACCCGGAACGCATCATGATCTGCGCCGGTTTCGCGCACGCCCTGAAGCTGATGGGGGACATGCTGCTCAAACGGCGGGTGCGGGACGTGGCCGTCGAGTCGTACGGCCTCTTCCTCCACCGCGACCTGCTCCGGGACGCCGGACTGCGGCTGCCCTGCCTGCCGGTCGACGAGCTCGGGGCACGGACCGGCGAGCTGGCCGGGCTCCGGGGCGCGGGCGCGGTCCTGATGACGCCCGCGCACCAGTTCCCCACCGGGGTGCCCCTGCACCCCGACCGCCGGGCCGCGGCGGTGGACTGGGCGCGCGCCACGGGCGGGCTGATCCTGGAGGACGACTACGACGGCGAGTTCCGCTACGACCGTCAGCCGGTCGGCGCGCTTCAAGGGCTCGACCCCGAACGGGTGGTGCACCTGGGGACGACGAGCAAATCGCTCGCCCCCGGACTGCGGCTGGGATGGATGGTGCTGCCGGAGCACCTGGTGGCGGAGGCCTGCGAGGCCAAGGGCGTGAGCGACTGGTCGTCGAGCGCGCTGGACCAGCTGACGCTCGCGGAGTTCATCGCGTCCGGCGCGTACGACCGCCATGTGCGCGCGATGCGGCTGCGCTACCGGCGCCGCCGCGACCAGCTCGTGGCCGCCCTGGCCGAGCGCGCCCCGCACGTCCGGGTCAGCGGCATCGCCGCCGGGCTGCACGCCGTGCTCGAACTGCCTCCGGGCACCGAACCGGCCGCGCTCCGGGCCGCCGCGTGGCAGGGCCTGGCGCTGGAGGGGCTCTCGCGCTTCCGCCACCCGGACGCGGCCCCGGACCGCGACGCGCTGGTCATCGGCTACGGAACACCCACCGACAGCGCCTGGGCGGGCGCGCTGGACGCGCTCTGCCGCGTTCTGCCCCCGGAGCCGGCCTGAGAAGACCCGGGGTACCGTCCGCCCACCGTGGGCCTCTAATCTGACGAACAGCCATACTGGCTCGATTCGTACGGCGGGGGAGACGGAAACATGGCCACACGGAGGCTGAGGTCGAGCACGGTGGTGCTCGGAGGCATGGGGGTGCTCGCCGCGATGGTGACCTCCTGCGGCTCCGAGCCCGACAAGCGGTGCGCCGACCGGCTGACCCAGGACAGACTGCCCAGCTACGAGTGCAAGAGAAGCGACGGCAAGGGCTCGTACTACTACGGCGGCAGCAGCAAGAACGGCAAGGTCGAGGGCGGCAGCTTCGACAAGGCCGCGGTCGAGCGCGGCGGCTTCGGCTGCTCGGGCAGCGGCGGCGGCTGACCGGATGGAACGCCGCACCGCACAGCCCCGCCCCGGCTGGCAGCGGACGGTGGAGGAGCAGGGAGTCGTCTTCCCGCTGACCCGCCATCCGGACGGTTCGCTGCGCCCGTACTGGGACGAGAGCGCCTACTACGTCTTCCCGCTGGCCGAGGTCGAGTCCCTGGAAGAGGTCGTCGAGGAACTGCACGCCATGTGCCTGGCCGCCGCCGGGCACATCGTGGCGGAGGACCGCTTCGCCGAGCTCGGCATCACCGACCGGCGACTGGCCGGCCTGATCGCCCGGTCCTGGCACTGCCGCGACCGGCTGCCCTCGCTGTACGGCAGGTTCGACCTCTGCTACGACGGCACCGGCCCGGCGAAGATGCTGGAGTACAACGCGGACACCCCCACCTCCCTGGTGGAGGCGGCGAGCGCCCAGTGGTTCTGGATGGAGGACCGCTTCCCGGGCGCCGACCAGTGGAACTCGCTGCACGAACGGCTCGTCGCGGCCTGGCGGCGCCAGGCCCCCCTGCTGCCGCCCGGTCCGCTGCACTTCGTGCACTCCGAGGGCGACGAGGCGGGCGAGGACCTGATGACCGTCGCCTATCTGCGCGAGACCGCCGAACAAGCCGGCCTCGACACGGAGGCGCTCGCCATCGAGGCGATCGGCTGGGACCGGCTGAGCGGGCGGTTCGTCGACGAGCGCCTCCGCTTCGTCCGCAGCTGCTTCAAGCTGTACCCGTGGGAGTGGCTGGCGACCGACCGGTTCGGCCCGCAGGTGCTGGACACCCTCGACAACGGCGGCGGCACCGGCACGACCTGCTGGATCGAGCCCGCCTGGAAGATGCTGCTGTCCAACAAGGCACTGCTGGCGATCCTCTGGGAGCTCTACCCCGGCCACCCGAACCTGCTGCCCTCCTACCTGGACGGCCCGCGCGAGCTGGCCGTGACCGGCGGCTACGTGGCCAAGCCGCTGCTCGGCCGGGAGGGCGCCGGGGTGACGCTCCACGAGCCGGGCGGCCCCCCGGTCCTCCGGGACGAGCCGTGCTGCTACCAGCGGCTGGCGCCGCTGCCCGACTTCGACGGCAACCGGGTCGTGCTCGGTGCCTGGGTCGTCGAGGGCGAGGCGGCCGGGCTCGGCATCCGCGAATCGGCCGGGCCGGTCACCGACGAGTACGCCCGCTTCCTGCCGCACGTCATCCTCTGAGCACCGCGCCCGCCCGCAGCCAGCCGATCAGGTCGTCCGTCACCGGCTCGCCCGCCGCCGCGACGTCCCCGCCGATCGCGCCGAGGCCGAGCCGGTGCACGGAGGCCCGGTCGCGGCCGTGGTGGCGCATGAAGAGGCCGCCGCCCCCGCTGTCGTCCCCGACCAGCGTCCAGCCGGGGGCGTACCGGGACACCTCGAAGGCCGTGTTGCGTTCCTGGAGGACGTGCGGGCCGTAGACGTGGACGCCGTTGCCGAGCAGCACGCCCGGTGCCGACCGCCACAGCCGGGCGACCGAGGGGTTGGGCCCCTCCCGCAGCCCGCGCAGCAGCGCCGCCCGGACGGCCAGGAACCCGGCGAAGGACTCCGCGACCGGGTACTCCTGCCCGTCCGCGCCGTCCCGCAGGACCACCGGGTACTCCCCGGCCCCGGCCTCGCCCGCCCCGTCGAGGGCGAAGTGGTACGCGTCACCGCAGTCCGGCTCGGCCGCGAAGCAGAGCCGGTCGCCGTCCAGCCGCCAGGGCGCGGTGAGCGACTCGTAGGCGTCGGCGGGCCCCGCCGTCGCGATCTCCGCCCGGCCGGCCCGCCCGTGCCCGTAGGCGGACAGCCACCAGCGGTACGACGGCGGCAGCGGGCCGACCCGCGCCTCCGTCTCCCGGAGCAGTTCCTCGGACGGCGGGGCGGGGACGGCGCGGCGGCCGAAGCCGGGCGAGGCGTCGACCAGCTCCCTCAGCAGGGTCGGATCAGGTCTCACGGCCCGGATTCTGCCAGCCGCCCGCCCGGCCGCGGCGGCCCGGGACTCAGCCGCGCAGCACCGCGCGGAGCTGTTCGAGGCCCCAGTCCAGGTCCTCCTTGCTGATCACCAGCGGCGGGGCGATCCGGATCGTCGAGCCGTGGGTGTCCTTGACCAGCACCCCGCGCTCCATCAGCCGCTCGGAGATCTCCCGGCCGGTACCCAGGTCCGGGGCGATGTCGACCCCGGCCCACAGCCCCCGGCCGCGTACCTCCTCGACCGTGCCGCCGCTCACCAGCAGCGCCAGCTCCCGGTGCAGGTGCTCGCCCAGCTCGGCGGCCCGCTCCTGGTACTCGCCGGTGCTCAGCATCGCGATGACCTCCAGCGCGACCGCGCAGGCCAGCGGGTTGCCGCCGAAGGTCGAGCCGTGCTCGCCGGGCCGGAACACCCCGAGCACGTCCCGAGAGGAGACCACCGCCGACACCGGCACCAGCCCGCCGCCCAGCGCCTTGCCGAGCACGTACATGTCCGGCACGACGTCCTCGTGCTCACAGGCGAAGGTCTTCCCGGTCCGGCCCAGGCCCGACTGGATCTCGTCGGCGATGAACAGCACGTTCCGCTCGCGGGTGAGCGCGCGGACCCCGGCGAGGTAGCCCGGCGGCGGCACCAGCACCCCGGCCTCGCCCTGGATCGGCTCCATGAGCACCGCCACGGTGTTCTCCGTCATCGCCTCGCGCAGCGCCGTGAGGTCCCCGTACGGCACGATCTCGAACCCCGGCGTGTACGGGCCGAAGTCCTCCCGGGCCTCCGGGTCGGTGGAGAAGCTGATGATCGTCGTCGTCCGGCCGTGGAAGTTGTTGGCCGCGACGATGATCTTCGCCATGCCGTCCGGGACGCCCTTCACCCGGTAGCCCCACTTGCGGGCCGTCTTCACCGCGGTCTCCACGGCCTCCGCGCCGGTGTTCATCGGCAGGACCGTCTCCATGCCGCACAGCGCGGCCAGACGCGTGCAGAAGTCGGCGAACCGGTCGTGGTGGAAGGCGCGGGAGGTGAGCGTCACCCGGTCCAGCTGCGCCTTGGCCGCGTCGATCAGCCGCCGGTTTCCGTGGCCGAAATTGAGTGCCGAGTATCCGGCCAGCATGTCCAGGTAGCGGTGGCCCTCGACATCGGTCATCCAGGCCCCGTCCGCCGTGGCGACGACGAGGGGAAGCGGATGGTAGTTGTGCGCGCTGTGCGCCTCGGCGGAGGCGATGGCGTGGTCCGTGATCGACACGGGGTCTCCGTTCGTCGTAGGGCGGGCGGGGTGGTGCCCACTTTGTATCGTCGGTCGGATCCGTGGCGGGGAAACCTGTGGATACCGGCGCGCCAGGCCGGTCGGGGGCTGCCGCCCGCACCTGAGACAATGGGCGCCATGGCCTCTGAACGCCCCCGCGTGCTCTCCGGAATCCAGCCCACCGCAGGCTCGTTCCACCTCGGCAACTACCTCGGCGCGGTCCGCCAGTGGGTGGCGCTGCAGGAAACCCACGACGCCTTCTACATGGTCGTCGACCTGCACGCGATCACCGTCCCGCAGGATCCCGCGGAGCTGCGCGCCAACACCCGGCTCGCCGCCGCCCAGCTCCTCGCCGCCGGTCTCGACCCGGAACGCTGCACGCTCTTCGTCCAGAGCCATGTCCCCGAGCACGCCCAGCTCGGCTGGGTCATGAACTGCCTGACCGGCTTCGGCGAGGCCTCGCGGATGACGCAGTTCAAGGACAAGTCCGGGAAGCAGGGCGCGGACCGCACCACGGTCGGTCTCTTCACGTACCCGATGCTGATGGTGGCCGACATCCTGCTGTACCAGGCCGACCAGGTCCCGGTCGGCGAGGACCAGCGCCAGCACCTGGAGCTGACCCGGGACCTCGCCGAGCGGTTCAACGGCAGCTACGGCGACACGTTCACCGTGCCGGACCCGTACATCCTCAAGGAGACGGCGAAGATCTACGACCTTCAGGACCCGTCGGCGAAGATGAGCAAGTCGGCGCCGACCCCGAAGGGCCTGATCAACCTTCTGGACGAGCCGAAGGTCACCGCCAAGAAGGTGAAGAGCGCGGTCACCGACACCGACACGGTCATCCGCTTCGACCGTGCGGAGAAGCCCGGCGTCAGCAATCTGCTCACCATCCTCTCGACACTCACCGGAACCGGAATCGCGGATCTGGAGCAGAACTACGAGGGCAAGGGCTACGGTGCGCTCAAGACCGACCTCGCCGAGGCCGTGGTCGAGTTCGTCACACCCTTCCGGACCCGGACGCAGGAATATCTGGACGACCCGGAGACGCTGGACTCGATCCTGGCCAAGGGGGCCGAGAAGGCCCGTGCCGTCGCGGCCGAGACCCTGGCCCTGACGTACGACCGGATGGGCCTCCTGCCCGCGAAGCACTGAGGCCGGGGAGAGTCCAAGGACCCTGGCGGTTTCGCCGTCCCAGGCGTCACACTGGCGACGGAAGTCGTATCGGTGGCCGAAAATAGGCCATCGGTCACCGAGTATGAGGAGGACGACGTGGGGACCGTAACGCTTGGCGTTTCGATCGCGGTCCCGGAGCCCTACGGCAGCCTGCTCCAGGAGCGGCGCGCGAGCTTCGGGGATTCTGCCGCGTACGGCATTCCCACCCACGTCACCCTGCTTCCGCCGACCGAGGCACAGGCGGCCGACCTGCCCGCGATCGAGGCGCATCTCGCCCAGATCGCGACGGCCGGCCGCCCCTTCCCGATGCGGCTGTCGGGCACGGGGACCTTCCGCCCCCTCTCGCCGGTGGTCTTCGTCCAGGTCGTCGAGGGCGGCTCGGCCTGCTCCTGGCTGCAGAAGCGGGTCCGGGACGCCTCCGGGCCGCTGGTGCGCGAGCTCCAGTTCCCGTACCACCCGCACGTCACCGTGGCGCACGACATCGCCGAGGAGGCGATGGACCGGGCGTACGCGGAGCTCGCCGACTACGAGGCGTCCTGGACCTGCGGTTCCTTCGCGCTGTACGAGCAGGGCCCGGACAGCGTCTGGCGCAAGATCAACGAGTTCCCGTTCGGCGCCGGGGGCACGGGCTCCGCGGTGCCCGCGCAGGGCGGCTCCTGCGTGGACGAGCCCTCGCTGCACAGCTGACCGAGCTCCTGGACGGCGTCCGGCCCGTGCTGGGGGTGACGTCGCCCGGGTGCCGGACACCCCCTACAGAGGCAGGCGCCGGAACAGCGGGCGCGGTACGTGCCGCAGCGCCGACATCACCGCCCGCAGCGCGCCGGGCACCCACACCGTCTCCGCACGCCTCCGCAGCCCCGCCACGATGGCCTCCGCCACCTCCTGCGGAGTCGTGGTGAGCGCCGAGGACTCCAGTGGCGCCGCGGCGAACCGGGCCGGGGCGGACATCGCGGAAGCCGGAACCGGACCGGGGACGGGGACCGGTTCGGCGGCCGGTTCCGGGCGGAGCGCGCCGGGGCGTACGACCATCACATGCACCCCGGTCCCGTGCAGCGCGTCGCCCAGCCCGTGGGCGAACGCGTCCAGCCCCGCCTTGCTGGACCCGTAGATGAAGTCGGCGCGGCGGACCCGCTCGCCCGCCACCGAGGAGAGCACCACCAGCGAGCCGTGTCCCTGCGCCTGGAGCGCTCCGGCGCACACCAGCCCGGCGGAGACCGCCCCGGTGTAGTTCGTCTGGGCGACCCGGACAGCGGCGAGGGGTTCCTCCTCGTCCCGCCCCTGGTCGCCCGCGATACCGAAGGCGAGGAGCACCAGATCGATGTCGCCCCCGGCGAAGACCTCGCCGAGCACCGCCTCGTGCGACGCGGAGTCGAGGGCGTCGAAGGCGACGGTGCGGACGTCGGCGCCCCGGCCGCGCAGCTCGTCGGCGGCGGCGTCGAGGGCGGGGGAGGGGCGCCCGGCCAGGTGGACCGTCCGGGTCCGCAGGGCGATCAGCCGCCGGGCGGTGGCCAGGGCGATCTCCGAGGTGCCGCCGAGGACGAGCAGGGACTGCGGGGCTCCGAAGGCGTCCTTCACGGGAACACTCCTTGCACACGGGGAAGAGAAGAGGGGGAAGCGGAAGCGGGCGGGGCGGGGTCAGAGCGACAGGCGGCGCGAGAGGTCCGAGCGGAAGGCGCCGTCCGGGTCCAGCCCGGCCCGCAGCGCCCGGAAGTCCGCCAGCCTCGGGTACATCTGCGCCAGCAGCTCCGGCCGGAGCCGGGAGTCCTTCGCCAGGCAGACCCGGCCACCGGCCGCCGCCACCTCCGCGTCCAGCCCGTCCAGGAACCGGTCCAGGCCGGGCAGCTCGGCCGGGAGGTCGAAGGAGAGCGTCCACCCCGGTGCCGGGAACGACAGCCACCCCGGGCCACCGGCACCGAACCGCTTGAGCACGGCGTTCGACGCGGGGCAGCGCCGCTGGGCGATCCGGCCCACGATCCGGCGCAGCGCCTCCTCCCGGCCGTGCCCGACGACGAACTGGTACCGCACCGTCCCGGCGCGCCCCGTCCCCCTGCCCCACTGCGGCAGGCCGCCCCGCGGCTGGAAGAACGCGCCGAGCCGCTGGAGTTCGCCGACCCGGTACCGGGGCGCGGCGCGGTACCGGACCTCGCCCAGCAGTCCGCAGGGCGCCTCGCCGAGCAGCGCCTGGGGCACGAGCGTGGAACCGGCGGCCAGCGGACCGGGCCGGAACGAGAGCGGTGCGCGCCGGGCGTACGCCGGAAGCGCGTCGCGCGGGACGTGCTCCGCCCGGGTGAGGACGGCCCGTCCGGTCGCCCGGCCCCGCGCGCGCAGGTCGACCCAGGCGGCCGAGTAGCGGTAGCGGTGGTCCCCGGCGCAGAGCCGGGCCAGCAGGTCGTCCAGGTCGACGGCGCGTTCGGTGTCGACGGACAGCCAGGAGCTGCCGACCGGGCGGCACCGGAGCGTGGCCGAGAGGATCACCCCGGTCAGGCCCAGTCCGCCGGCGGTCGCGTCGAAGAGCTCGGTGCCCGGCCGGACCGTACGGAGTTCGCCGCCGGCGGTCAGCAGTTCCAGCTCCTGGACGTGCCGGGAGAAGGCGCCGTCGCGGTGCTGGTCGCGCCCGTGGATGTCGGCGCCGATCGCGCCGCCCACCGTCACCTGGCGGGCGGTCGGCGCGGCCGGGACGAACCAGCCGAGCGGCAGCAGCAGTTCGGCCAGCCGGTGCAGGCCGAGCCCGGCCTCGCAGACCACCAGCCCGGACCGCGCGTCGATGGTGCGGACGCGGTCCAGCGCGGTCATGTCGAGGACGGAGCCGCCCGCGTTCTGCGCCGCGTCGCCGTGGGCCCGGCCATGGCCCCGGGCGATGGAGCCGCGCGGCCCGCAGCCGCGGACCGTCGCCACCGCCTCCTCGTACGAACGGGGGCGGAAACGCAGGGCGGTCGTCGGGGCGGTACGGCCCCAGCCGGTCAGGGACACGGTGTCGACGGACATGACGGTGACCGTATCGCCCGGGAAAACCCTTTTGAGGTATTTGTTACAACACTCACCGGTATGGCGCATCGAAGGGTCATTGATCCGTACGCGGCCGGGGCCGATTCCGGTTTTCCGCGCCCGAGAGGGTAGGCGTACGGCATGGATTGGCTGAAAAACCTTCCCGTCATCGGGCCGCTCGTCACCCGGCTGATGGCGACACACGCCTGGCGCTCCTTCGAGAGGCTCCAGCGGGTCCACTGGGCCAGGCTCGCCGCCGCGATCACCTTCATCAGTTTCCTGGCGCTCTTCCCGCTGATCGCGGTCGGCGCGGCGATCGGCGCGGCGCTGCTCACCCCCGAGCAGCTGCACCGGATCGAGGCCAGGCTCGTGGAACAGGTGCCCGGCATCTCCGACCAGCTCGGCATCGAGAACCTGGCGGCCCACGCGAGCACGGTGGGGCTGGTGGCCGGTGCCGTGCTGCTCTTCACCGGGATCGGCTGGATCGGGTCGATGCGCGACTGTCTGCGCGCCGTCTGGGGGCTGGACGACGTGGGGCTCGGCAATCCGGTGCTGCGCAAGCTCAAGGACACGGGTCTGCTGTTCGGCCTCGGCGGGGCGGCGCTCGCCACCTTCGCCGTGTCGTCGGTCGGCTCGGTCGCGGTCGGCTGGGCGGCCGGACTGCTGGGCATCTCGGACCAGGGCGCGGGCGGTGTGGTGCTGCGGGTGGCCGCCCTGGTGGTGGGGGCCCTCGCCGGATTCCTGCTGCTGCTCTACATGCTGACCCTGCTGCCCGGTGTCGAGCCGCCCCGGCGCAGGCTGCTGGCGGCCGCGGCGATCGGCGCCGTCTGCTTCGAACTGCTCAAACTGCTGCTCGGCAGCTACTTCAGGGGCGTGGCCGCGAAGAGCATGTACGGCGCCTTCGGGGTGCCGGTGGCGCTGCTGCTGTGGATCAACTTCTCGGCCAAGCTGCTGCTGTTCTGCTCCGCGTGGACCGCGACCCCGAGCCGCGGGGAGACCGGCGCCGACGCCGACAAGGACGGAGACGGGGACGCGGACGGCGGCGGTGAGGGCGTGGAAGGGGGCGCCGGGCAGGCGCCCCCGTCCGTCAGTCGCGGGAGCGGCGGCGCATCAGGTCCGGCAGCGGCCAGCGCCGGTTGACGAGGAACGCCCCGCCGGCCAGCAGGACCAGGACGCCCCCGACGATGCCGAGCGCGATCCCGACGCCGCCCCCGCCCTGCTCGGCCGCGGCGGTCTTCGACGTCCGCGCGGGACCGTTCTGCCCCTCGCCCTTGCTCTGCTCGCCCGTCGAGCCCTTGCCGGTTGTGGCGCCGGTGTCGGCGGACTTCGGGGGCACCAGCTCGCCGACCGGGGTGACCTTGCCGCTCGCGGCGAAGCCCCAGTCGAGGAGGTCGGCGGCCTCCTCGTAGACGGCGTGGGCCTTGTCCGACGACGGGTTCATGACGGTGACGAGCAGCACCTTGCCGTCGCGTTCGGCGACGCCGGTGAAGGTGTTCCCGGCATGCGTGGTGTAGCCGTTCTTGACACCCGCGATGCCCTTGTACGGGGTGACTCCGGCCGCGCCGGTGAGCAGCTTGTTGGTGTTCTGGATGGCGAAGGTCTCGCGCTTGCCGTTCTTCTTCACCTCGCCGGGGAACTGCGCCTCGGCGGTCGCGGAGTACTCCCGGAAGTCCGCCTTCTGCAGCCCGCTGCGGGCGAACAGGGTCAGGTCGTACGCGCTGGAGACCTGCTTGGGCGCGTCGTATCCGTCGGGCGACACCACCTTCGTGTCCAGGGCCTGCAGTTCCTCGGCGTGCGCCTTCATGGCGTCGACGGTCTTGGGGACGCCGCCGTACATCGAGGACAGCACGTGCACCGCGTCGTTGCCCGAGCGCAGGAACACCCCGAGCCACAGGTCGTGGACCGTGTAGGTGAGCTTCTCCTTGATCCCGACCAGGCTGCTGCCCTCGCCGACCCCGGCCAGGTCCGCGTCCTTGACGGTGTACTCCAGGGTCTTCGGCTGGAGCGCGGGCATCACGGTGTCCGCGAAGAGCATCTTCAGGGTGGAGGCGGGAGGCAGCCGCCAGTGCGCGTTGTGCGCGGCGAGCACCTGGCCGTTCTCCGCGTCCGCGACGATCCAGGACCTGCCGGTGAGCTCCTTCGGCAGCACCGGCGCGCCCGGCCCCAGCTTGACCTGTGTACCGGCCCGGCCCAGCAGTTCGCCACCGATCTGGGACATGTCGGCGGGCGGCTTCGGCTGGTCGTCGGAGGTGTCCTTGCCGTCCGCCCACGCCGGGGTCACAGCGAAAGTGGACAGCAGAACGGCGGAAGCGACCATCAGGGCGGTCTTCTTGAGAGCAGGCACGGTCGGAAACGTACAGGGTGACGATATGAAAATGTGCCTGGACCGGTTGACCCGCCGGGCGGAACGCCAGGACGGCCCACCCCGGGCGCCGGGGCCGGAGCGCTGCGGAGATACTTGGTCTATGAAGCTCAGCCGCCCCGTGTCCTGGTTCCTGCTCGCCTTCGGGGTGTGGAGCTGGTTCATCTGGGTCACTTTCGTCAAAAACCTGTGGAAGGACGGCAGTGGACTCGCCTTCGACGACGCGGGTGACCCGACTGCGTACTTCTGGGTGCATCTGCTGCTCGCCATCACGTCCTTTCTCCTGGGGACGGTCATCGGCGTGATCGGGTTCCGTGGCGTCAGGGCCCTGCGTCGCGACCGCACGTAACAAGCCTGATCGACAGACCGGCGGACCGGAGGACACATGGCAGTGGCGGGTCTCGTGGTGGCGGTGGTCGTGGTGCTCGCACTGCTCGCCGTGGTGCACCGCTACCTCTGGCGCCGTTTCGTCGGCGACACGACGGCCAGGGGCGGTGTCCCGCGCCGGATCGGCACGGTGGCGGCGTACGTCCTGCCCGCGCTGAGTGTCGGCGCGCTGGTCTCCGGCCGCGCGGGGGCGCCCTTCTGGCTCCAGCAGGTGCTGGCCTGGCCGGGCTACCTGTGGCTGGCGGCGGTGCTGTACCTGACGCTGGCCCTGCTGGTGGGGGAGGCGGTGCGCCCGCTCCTCCACCGGGCGCTCACGGCACGCGCGAACCGGGCGGACCGTCAGGAATCCCCCATGCGCCAGGCCGGGGCGGAGTCCGGCCGGGAACCCGGCCCGGCGCCCGGGACCGCCGCGTCCCCCGAGGGCGCTGTGCCCCCCGAGCCCGTCGCGTCGCAGGCCCCCGCCGCGCCGCAGGGCTCCGCGGCCCCCGCCACCCTGGTCGCCGAGGCTCCCGCGCCGCCCGGCCCCGAGCTGCCCAGCCGGCGGCTCTTCGTCGCGCGGGCCGTCGGCGGAGCCGCCGCCGTCGCGGGGCTCGGCACGGTCGGCTACGGCACCTACGGGGTGCTGCGCGGGCCTGGCGTCAAGCGGATCACCGTCCCGCTCGCCAAACTGCCGCGCGCCGCGCACGGCTTCCGGATCGCCGTGGTCAGCGACATCCACCTCGGCCCGACCCTCGGCCGCGCCCACACCCAGCGGATCGTCGACACCATCAACCGGACCCAGCCGGACCTGGTCGCCGTCGTCGGGGACCTCGTCGACGGCAGCGTCGCCGACCTCGGACCGGCCGCGGAGCCGCTCGCCCGGCTCCGCTCCCGGCAGGGCAGCTTCTTCGTCACCGGGAACCACGAGTACTACTCCGGCGCCGCCCAATGGATCGACCAGGTACGGGAACTGGGACTGCACCCGCTGGAGAACGCCCGCGTCGAGATCGGCGGATTCGATCTCGCCGGAGTCAATGACGTCGCCGGGGAGACCGAGGGACAGGGCCCCGACTTCGCCCGCGCGCTCGGTGACCGCGACCGCACCCGCGCGGCCGTCCTCCTGGCCCACCAGCCCGTCGTCATCCATGACGCCGTCGCCCACGGAGTGGACCTCCAGCTCTCCGGGCACACCCACGGCGGCCAGCTCTGGCCGGGCAACTACGTGGCAGATCTGGCCAATCCCACGGTCGCCGGACTCGACCGCTACGGCGACACCCAGCTGTACGTCTCACGCGGCGCGGGCGCCTGGGGCCCGCCCGTACGGGTCGGCGCCCCCTCCGACATCACCGTCGTGGAGCTCGCCTCGCTCCGTGCGTGACGTTGCGTGGATGAACGGTTCCGGACTCCTTTGTGGCACCAAAGGTTTCAACTGCCGAACAAAAGGCTATGAGTCACAGTTTTGGTCTTCCCGATGTGAAAATCGTGTGATTGGGTACACGTGAGCATGCGGTGATGTGCGTGTCTGAGCGCGACACCGAGGTGGGGCTGGTAAGGGAGAGCACGGCAATGCGGTCGATCCGGCTACGGATTCTCGCGGTAATCGCGGTTTTGGTCATCGCAGGCGTGGTCGCCTGGCAGCTGCTCCCCTCGGACGAGGTGAACAGTGATCCCGTCGCGGTCGGTACGACGGACGACGTCACCTCGCTCGACCCCGCGGGGGCGTACGACGCGGGTTCCTGGGCGCTGTACAGCAACATCTACCAGTCGCTGCTGACCTTCAAGACCGGTGCGGTCGTGCCGGAGCCCGACGCCGCCGAGAGCTGCGGGTTCATCGGCCAGAAGCTCCAGACCTACCAGTGCAAGCTCCGCGACGACCTGACGTTCTCCAACGGGCGGAAGATCACCGCCGAGGACGTCAAGTTCTCCATCGAGCGCATGATCAAGATAAAGACGGACGTCGGTCCCTGGGTGCTCTTCCCGAGCCTCAAGAACGTGGTGACCGAGGGCCGCACCATCACCTTCAACCTCACCGCGCGCGACGCGACGTTCCCGCAGAAGCTCGCCACCGGCGCCGGTTCGATCGTCGACCGCGAGACGTACCCGGCGGGCAAGCTCCGCGAGGGGACCACGATCGACGGCTCGGGGCCCTTCCTGCTGCAGTCGTACCGGCCGGGCAAGATCGCCGAACTGGTTCCCAACCCCCGCTACAAGGGCGCGCTGAGCAAGACCGGCGTCCCGGTCACCGTGCACTACTACGAGACGTCAGAGGCCCTCCAGAGCGCCTGGAAGTCCAAGCAGGTCGAGGTCACGCACCGCGAACTTCCGCCCACCGTCCTCGCCGAGCTGAACCCCGGTGACCCCGAGATGCGCGTCACCGAGGTGGACAGCGCCGAGATCCGCAGCATGGTCTTCAACGTCCGGGACGGCTCCCCGCTGGCCAACAAGAAGGTCCGGCAGGCCATCGCCGCGATCGTCGACCGGGGCGCGCTGGTGGGCAAGATCTACAAGGGCACGGTCGCGCCGCTCTACTCGCTGATCCCGCAGGGCTACATCGGGCACAGCACCCCCTTCTTCGACGCCTACCCCGCGCCCGACCGGGAGCGTGCCAAGCAGCTGCTCCTGGACGCCGGGGTGCAGATGCCGGTGCGCCTCGACTTCGGCTACAGCGGCGGCGACGTGACGTACGACGAGGAGACCCAGGAGCTCCGCCGCCAGCTGGAGGCGGGCGGGCTGTTCAAGCTGAACGTCCACGCCGTGGAGTGGACGAAGTTCCAGAAGGAGTACGCCGCGGGCAAGTACGACGCGTACACGGTCGGCTGGCTCCCCGACTACCCGGACCCCGACACCTTCAGCCAGCCGCTGGTCGGCAGCAACAACAGCCTCCACAACGGCTACTCCAGCAAGAAGGTGGACAGCCTGATCAGCGACACGCTCCAGTACAGCGACCGCGGGCGCACCTCGGCCGACTTCAAGGAGCTCCAGGCGCTGGTCGGCGAGGACGTGCCGCTGGTACCGCTCTGGCAGCAGAAGGACTACGTGATCAGCACGACGGACGTCTCCGGCTCGCAGTACCTCTCGGACGGCACCGGCATCTGGCGCCTCTGGGAACTCAAGCGCATCTGACGCGGCCTCGACGGGCGGTCTCCGGCACCAGCCGGGGGCCGCCCTTTCGCGTACGCCGCCGAAACCCCTACGCGGCCCGGAACACTCCCGCGCTCCGCCCGCAGCCGCCCCGCACGCGCCCCTACGTGCCCCGTGCGGGCCCTGACGCGGCGCCGGGCAGGAACTCCACCAGCACGCCGTGGACCTGCCGCACCAGCGGCCGCAGCAGCCGGAACCGGGTGAGCGTGACGGCACGGGCGACGATCGGGGCGCTCCGCTCCACCAGACGGCGGCTGCGTTCGGTGTGCTCCGTGCGGTCGTACACCCAGTACAGCACCAGACCCATCTGGGTCAGCCACATCAACTGCGGCAGCAGCTCCGCCAGTTCGGGATCGGCCTTGGTGTCCGAACCGGCCAGGCACTGCCGGTGGATGGAGATCACCGCCTCGCGGGCCGCCACCGACTCCGCCGAGAACGGGCTGAGCGGGCTCTCCGGATCGGCGGCGTTCTTGAAGAACTGGGCGGCGAAGCGGTGGTACGGCTCCGCCACGTCCAGCCAGGTGAGCAGGACCCCGCGGATGCGCGCCGCGAGGTCGCCGTCACCCTCCAGGACCGGCCGGACGGCCGCCGCGTGCTCGGCGGCGAGCCGGTCGTAGAAGCCCTGGACCAGGTGTTCCTTGTTCGTGAAGTAGTAGTAGGCGTTCCCCACGGAGACGCCCGCCTCCTGGGCGATGGCCCGCATCGTCGTCCGGTCGTAGCCGCGCTCCTGGAAGAGCCGCAGCGCCGTTTCGAGGATGAGGGTGCGGGTCTGCTCGCTCCTGGGGGTCCTGGTTTCCTTCACGTACGTCACTTCCTTCACCACGGTCCCCCGAGGGTATCCGGCCCGTGGTGGACGGCCGTCAGATGCTCATCGTGCGGGCGGTGTTGACCTGGGCCATCACCATCGGGAAGGTCTCGGGGCCGAGCGCCGGGATCATCGTGGAGTGGTGGCGGCCGTCGCTGACCACGGTCACCTGAACGAAGCCGGTCGTCTGCTTCTCCTTCATCAGCAGGAACAACAGGCCGACCAGGCAGAACAGCGCGAAGACGATCGCGAGCACGATCGCCACCGTCGGGATCTTCTCCTCGGTGCGCGTCAGGTCCGTGGCCGTCCACACCGAGCCCTTGAGCGGCATCGACCCGCTCGGCGTGACGATCTGGTCGTTCATCACGGCGATATCGCCCAGGACCAGCGTCGGCATGCCCGCCGCGCCCGGCACACCGGCTCCCGGGAACGCGCCCGGCATGCCGGCTCCGGGGAGCGCGCCCGGCACACCGGCTCCGGGGAGCGCGCCCTGCGGCACGCCCGGCTGGTGCGGGACGCTCTGTCCCGGCTGCTGGGGCTCCGGTCCCCACTTGTACGATTCGTCCGCGTACGGATTCGGATCGCTCAACGTTCCCCGCTCTCGATCGGGCCTGGGCGCCCCGGGCCTGCTGCACCGGTGACGGCGAACCGGTGCCGGGTCTCCGGTTCCGGTGGTGGTTCCGGATGACCGTACCGCCCGTCCCCGGTACCACGACAAGAGGCCCCGCCCCCACGGTGCTGGCCGTGGGGGCGGGGCCTCCTGACGTCGCTGTCGCCGGTCGGCGGTCAGAAGCGGCGCGTGATCAGCGCCCGCTTGACCTCCTGGATCGCCTTGGTGACCTCGATGCCACGCGGGCAGGCGTCCGTGCAGTTGAAGGTGGTGCGGCAACGCCACACACCGTCACGGTCGTTGAGGATCTCCAGGCGCTGCTCGCCGCCCTCGTCGCGCGAGTCGAAGATGAAGCGGTGCGCGTTGACGATCGCCGCCGGGCCGAAGTACTGCCCGTCGTTCCAGAACACCGGGCACGACGAGGTGCACGCGGCGCACAGGATGCACTTGGTGGTGTCGTCGAAGCGCTCGCGGTCCTCGGCGGACTGGAGGCGCTCGCGGGTCGGCTCGTTCCCCTTGGTGATGAGGAAGGGCATGACGTCGCGGTACGCCTGGAAGAACGGGTCCATGTCGACCACGAGGTCCTTGAGGACCGTGAGGCCCTTGATGGCCTCGACCGTGATCGGCTTCTCCGGGTTGATGTCCTTGATCAGCGTCTTGCAGGCGAGCCTGTTCTTGCCGTTGATCCGCATCGCGTCGGAGCCGCAGATGCCGTGCGCGCAGGAGCGACGGAACGTCAGCGTGCCGTCCATCTCCCACTTGATCTTGTGAAGGGCGTCGAGCACACGCTCCTTCGGGTCGATCGAGACCTGGAAGTCCTCCCACTGGGCCTCGTCGGAGACCTCGGGGTTGAACCGGCGGATACGGAAGGTCGCCGTGATGTACGGCGAGGCGGCGGACTGCGCCTCGACCTTGTCCAGAGTCGGGGTTGCCATCAGTACTTACGCTCCATCGGCTGGTAGCGGGTCTGGACGACGGGCTTGTAGTCGAGCCGGATCGACTCGCTGCCGTCGGCCGCGACCTCGCGGTACGCCATGGTGTGGCGCATGAAGTTGACGTCGTCGCGGTTCGGGTAGTCCTCGCGGTAGTGACCGCCGCGGGACTCCTTGCGGGCCAGGGCGGAGGTCGCCATGACCTCGGCGAGGTCGAGCAGGTTGCCCAGCTCGATGGCCTCCAGCAGGTCCGTGTTGAACCGCTTGCCCTTGTCCTGGATCGACACGTCGAGGTAGCGCTTGCGCAGCTCGGCGATCTTGTCGACGGCCGTCTTGATGGTCTGCTCGGTGCGGAACACCATCACGTTGGCGTCCATGCACTCCTGGAGCTCCAGGCGGAGCGCGGCGACGCGCTCGGTGCCCTTCGACTCGCGCAGCCGCTCGACCTGCTCCTCGACCATCCGCGCCGGGTCCTCGGGCAGCTCGACGAAGTCGTGCTTCGCGGAGTACTCGGCGGCGGCGATGCCCGCGCGGCGCCCGAAGACGTTGATGTCGAGCAGCGAGTTGGTGCCCAGGCGGTTGGCGCCGTGCACGGAGACACAGGCGACCTCGCCGGCGGCGTACAGGCCCGGCACGACGGTGGTGTTGTCGGCCAGCACCTCGCCCTCGACGTTGGTCGGGATGCCGCCCATGGCGTAGTGCGCGGTCGGCTGGATCGGGATCGGGTCCGTGTAGGGCTCGATGCCGAGGTACGTCCGCGCGAACTCGGTGATGTCGGGGAGCTTGGCGTCCAGCTGCTCCGGCGGCAGGTGCGTGAGGTCGAGGTAGACGTGGTCGCCCTCGGGACCGCAGCCGCGGCCCTCACGGATCTCCGTGTAGATGGAGCGGGAGACGACGTCACGGGACGCGAGGTCCTTCATGACCGGCGCGTACTTCTCCATGAAGCGCTCGCCGTCCTTGTTGCGGAGGATGCCGCCCTCACCGCGGGCGCCCTCCGTCAGCAGGATGCCCATGCGCCAGATGCCCGTGGGGTGGAACTGGAAGAACTCCATGTCCTCCAGCGGCAGGCCCCGGCGCCAGGCGGCGGCCTGGCCGTCACCGGTCAGGGTGTGCGCGTTGGACGTCACCTTGAAGAACTTGCCGGTGCCACCGGAGGCGAAGATGATCGACTTCGCCTGGAAGACGTGGATCTCGCCGGTCGCCAGCTCGTAGGCGACGACACCGGAGGACTTCTTGACGCCGTCCACGTCCTGGAGCAGCAGGTCCAGGACGTAGAACTCGTTGAAGAACTCCACGCCCTCCTTGACGCAGTTCTGGTACAGCGTCTGGAGGATCATGTGGCCGGTGCGGTCCGAGGCGTAGCAGGACCGGCGGACCGGGGCCTCGCCGTGGTTACGGCTGTGACCGCCGAAGCGGCGCTGGTCGATCCGGCCCTCGGGGGTGCGGTTGAACGGCAGGCCCATCTTCTCCAGGTCGAGGACGGAGTCGATGGCCTCCTTCGCCAGGATCTCGGCGGCGTCCTGGTCGACCAGGTAGTCGCCGCCCTTGATGGTGTCGAAGGTGTGCCACTCCCAGTTGTCCTCCTCCACGTTGGCCAGCGCGGCGGCCATGCCGCCCTGCGCGGCGCCCGTGTGGGAGCGGGTGGGGTACAGCTTCGTGAGCACGGCGGTGCGGCTGCGCTTCGTGGACTCGATGGCCGCGCGCATACCGGCGCCGCCGGCGCCGACGATGACGGTGTCGTACTTGTGGATCTGCATGATTTCCTCTGGTCCCTCTGGCCCGGCGCCTAGCGGATGTTCGGGTCGAAGGTGAAGATCACCAGCGTGCCCAGCAGGACGGTGAACACCGTGGCGGTGTACAGGAGCATCTTCAGCCAGAACCGGGTGTTGTCCCGCTCGGCGTAGTCGTTGATGACCGTACGAAGACCGTTGGCGCCGTGCAGCATGGCCAGCCACAGCATCCCGAGGTCCCACAGCTGCCAGAACGGGGAGGCCCAGCGGCCCGCCACGAAGGCGAAGCCGATCTTGGACACGCCGCCGTCCAGCACGAGCTGGATCAGCAGGTGGCCCAGGACCAGGACGACCAGGACGATGCCCGACAGGCGCATGAAGAGCCAGGCGTACATCTCGAAGTTGGTGCGCGAACCCTTGGGGGTCTTGCCGGTGCGCTTGCGCGGCGGCTCGATGACCGGGGCGGGGTTGTCGACGTCGTACAGGTCGACACCCTCGACGGAGCCGATCGCGGCGGAGGACTCGGTGGACATGGGCCTCAGCTCCCGAAGACTTCGCGTACGGCGTGGCCGAGGACCGGGTACAGCGCCCCGACCATCAGCACGATCCAGATGCCCACGACGGACCAGAGCATCTGCTTCTGGTAGCGCGGGCCCTTGGCCCAGAAGTCCACGGCGACGATGCGCAGACCGTTGAGCGCGTGGAAGAGAATGGCGGCCACCAGGCCGTATTCCAGCAGCGCGACGATCGGCGTCTTGTACGTGGCCACGACGTCGTCGTAGGCCTCGGGAGAGACACGGACGAGAGCGGTGTCCAGGACGTGTACGAACAGGAAGAAGAAAATGAGGACACCGGTGACTCGATGAGCCACCCAGGACCACATGCCTTCCCGGCCGCGGTACAGCGTTCCAGCCGGCACGGAAGAACCCTCCGGGAGCGGGGATTGGGGTCGGCCGGCTTGACTGTCGGTCTGACCCGGCCGGGTACGGTCCACCGGCCCCGGCCATCGTAGCGACGCTTTGTCGGTTCGTTCGCGCGGGGGCCCGCGGTGTGATCAAAGTGGCAATCAAACAGGCACGGACGGGCTAGAACGGACTGTTCGGCGTACCCGCCGAGTCCTTTCCGTTATGAACCCGATACCAGGTCGATGATGCGGCCCCGGGCGAGCCGTCGCATCTCGTCCGCGCTGACGACCCGCTCCTGATCGGGTTCGTGTGCCAGCCGGGCCCGGATGCCGGCGAGCACCTGGTCCGGCTGTTCGGCGGGCTCCAGCCCGTCCAGGCACATCACGAAGACATGGCCGAAGCGCGACTCGTACGCGGCGTGCGCGGCCCGCAGCGCCAGATGGGCCGAGTGCGGCGCGGTGTCGTGCAGACCGGGGGAGACCTCGGCGGCGAGCGCCTCGGAGAGGTCGGCGGGGGCGAGGTCGTACCCCGCCTCGTCGGCCGCGGCGAGCAGGGAGTCCAGATCGGGGTAGGGGCGGTGGGCGGTCAGGCGTTGCGCCCATCGGTGGCTGCCGCAGCAGTCCAGCAGCGCGGCCTCGGCCTCGGCGGACGGCACGGTGTTGAAATCGTCGAGTCCCGGGGCGGGGGCGGGGCCGGAACTCTGGGCGGGTACGGCCGTCCGGGTGGCCGGTTGCCGCAAGTGCTCCGGGAGGCCGGCGCGGGACTCGCTGGACCTGGACAGCGTGGGCTCCTCGGATCAACGGCATCTGTGACCCTGGGGCGGGGAGCGAGGAGGGAACCAGGCAGATGCGGGGCGAAGGGGGGCGAAGAGGATGAAGGGGGGATACGAATGGTTCCTCAAGCTAGCGATCAGGGGCAACGCACGTCCGACAAATGCGCGAACTTCACCCGGACGGGAGAGTTTCGGAACGTCCGGTGAACCGTAGACCAGGGAGACGGCAAAGCTGTTCGTCCGCTTCCGCCCGGCGTTTCGGATGGACGGCCCCTCACGTCCTGCGGTCTTCCGTGTCGCTCGCGCTCCCCACAGACAACGGAGGTCTCTGACCGATGTCGCCCTCACGTGGCACCCTCGTGGCCGGTGCGGCCCTCACCGCGGCCGCCGCCGTGACCCTCGCGGTCGTCGTCTGGCCGGAGGGCTCCGGAACCGGGCCCGCCGGCCAGACGACGGACGCCCGCACCTCCGCGCCCGGCTCCTCACCCGCCCCCTCGCCCACCCGGAGCTACCCGCTCTCCACCGCGCCCCGCACCATCCCCGCCGTGCGCGAACACCTCGCCGCCCGTGGCCCCGGCTGGCGGCCCGGCCCGGACGGCGGGGTCGTCGTCGAGGGCGGCAGCGGGGCGCTCGCGGACGAGGGACGGCTGCTCGCCGGGGAGCTGGAGATCCCCTACCGGGGCGAGGTCCCCGCCCGCGCGGGAGACGTGCAGCTGGCCCTCGCCCCCGGCGGTGCCGCCGAGTCGTACACCCTGGACGTCCGCGACGGCCGGGTCCGGATCAGCGGACCCGACGAGGCCGGGGTCTTCTACGGGACGCGCACCCTGAAGCAGTCGGTGCGCGCCGACGGCACGATGCCGGAGGGCGAGGTGCGCGACCGCCCCGACCGGCCGCAGCGCGGCCTCAACCTCGACATCGCCCGCAAGCACTACACGGCCGCCTGGATCGAGGACCGGCTGCGCGAGATGGCCGACCTCAAGCTCAACCAGCTCGGCCTGCACTTCTCCGACGACCAGGCCTTCCGCATCGAGTCGCGCACCCACCCCGAAGTGGTGTCGCCGCAGCACCTCACCCAGGCGGAGGTACGACGCATCGTCGGCCTCGCCACCCGGCTGCACATCGAGGTCGTCCCGGAGCTCGACTCACCGGGGCACCTCGGCGCGGTGCTCCGCGCCCACCCCGGCCTCCAGCTGCGCAACGCCTCGGGGACGCGCTCGCCCGGGTCGCTGGACATCTCCCAGCCCGGTTCGGCCACGCTCGTCGACGAACTCCTCGGTGAGTTCACCGAGCTGTTCCACGGCTCCCACTGGCACCTGGGCGCCGATGAGTACCTGGCGCTGATGGCCCGCGACCCGGCCGCCTCCTACCCGCAGCTCCAGCGCGCCGCCCAGCAGAAGTACGGGGCGGCGGCCGGGATCAAGGACCTGACGACCGGCTGGCTGAACGACCGCGCGGCGGTGGTACGCCCGCACGGAAAACGGCCCAGGGCGTGGAACGACGGCTTCTTCCGCGACGGGACCGTCCGCGCCGACAAGGACATCGAGGTCGAGTACTGGACCGGCAAGGAGTACGGCGCCCGGCCGCCCGAGGAGTACCTGCGCGAGGGACGGCGCGTGGTGAACCTCAACGACGAGTACCTGTACTACGTGCTCGGCCAGCCCAACAACTTCGTCTACCCGACCGGTGAGCGGATCTACGAGCAGTGGACCCCGCTGGTCCTGCGCGGCACCCAGCCGGTCCCGGCGTCCTACTCCGCCCTGATCCTCGGCGGCCGGTTCGCGGTCTGGGGCGACCTCCCGCAGGCGCAGACGCCGCAGCAGGTGGCGCGCGGCATCCGGATGCCGCTGCGCGCGGTCGCCCAGAAACTGTGGGTTCCCGGAAAACCGGCGCTGAGCTGGGACCGCTTCCGCGCCCTGGCCGACCGGCTCGACGCGACCGGCTGAACCCATCCCGGTGGACAGCGGGGAAGGAAGGACCTGAGGGCTGCCCCGTCATCCCTGGCGGGCGTGCGACGACAGCCACGGCACCTCGCCGCGTTGCCGGAACGCCTGGGTACATCCGGTATTCGGGCGTCCCTCCGCCGTGCGACGCACCGCGTCTGACGCCGCACGCTGATCCACCAGGGATGACGGGACAGCCCTTAGGATCCGGAGGTCGCGCGTTCCGGGGAGGAACGCGCGCTTCCGCGTCCGCGGGCAGACGCGCGCGGACAGAACCCCGGGGGGCTCCACGTCATGCTCTGCTCCACCTGCCGTCTCAGACCGCCGGTCACCGGTGACGGCCGCTGCGCGCTCTGCGCCGGTGCCGGTGCCCCGGCCTTCTACGCGCCGCAGCAGTACCTGAGGTCGCCCGAGGGGCTCGCGAAGGCCGTCGTCGTGCTGCTGTCGGTGGTCGCCGCGACGGATGTGCTCGCCGTGGCGGCGGGGCTGAACACCCGCCACCTGCTCACGGCCGGGATGGCCGACGACTTCGCGACGCTCGACGACGAAGCGGCGGACCTCGCGGACAGCCTGTACATGGCGGCCGGGGGGCTCCAGACCTTCGCGACCCTGGCCACCATGGCCGTCTTCCTCGTCTGGTTCCACCGGGTGCGGCACAACGCCGAGATCTTCGACCGGAGCGTGCAGCCGATGCGGCCCGGCTGGGCCATCGGCTCCTGGTTCATCCCGATCGCCAACCTGGTGCTGCCGCGCCGGATCGCGGGCGGCATCTGGACCGCCAGCGCCCAGACGAACACCGACGGAAGCTGGCGCCACGTCCCGGCCACCGTGATGAACCTGTGGTGGGGTGTCTGGGTCTGCTCGCTGGTCCTCTCCCAGTTCGCGCAGCGGCGGTACCGGTCGGCCGAGCTGCCCGAGGAGCTCGTGGACGCGACCGACCTGGTGCTGGCGACCGACGCGCTGGACATCGTGGCGGCCGTGCTCGCCATTCTCTTCGTGCGCAAGCTGACCCGGATGCAGGGTGAGCGGGCCGCCCTCGGGGTGTACCCGCTCGGCACCGGGGCCGCGTTCTGAGGGGGGCCCGGACGGGGTGTCCGACCGCCGTCCGGGCCCCGGTGACGGTCAGTCCGAGCCGTGGGTCAGCTCCTTGGCGGTCTCGTCCCGCAGCAGCTCCACGTACTCCCGCGCCCAGGTCTCGATCGTCGTCCGGTCCCACAGGTCGGCCGAGTACTCGACGGCGCCCTCCAGCACGTCACCGGCCGGGGTCAGCGCCATGACGAACTCCGACCGGGACGCGGCCGGGGCGATCTCCGTGACCGTCGTGGTGAGCCCCGGCAGCTCGATCCCGGTGTCCAGCGAACTCTCGTAGGCCAGGTTGATCCCCAGGCTCTCCGGCAGTTCGACGCCCCTGCGCTCGCGCATCGCCGGAGCCACCCGGCGCGGTGTCATGGCGTGCTCCATGCCCAGGACCGTCGTACGGGTGACCCGGTCGGTCAGCGCCGCGAAGGAACCGGTGCGCGCGTCACGGACCCGCAGGCCGATCGCCAGGGCGGTGCAGCCGATCAGGGACTCGAACTCCCTGCTCTCCCGGCCCGCGTACGAGACGCCCATCACCACGTCGTCCTGCGCCGCCTTCGCCGCCAGCAGCCGGCCGAGCGCCGCCACGGTCACCACGAAGGGGGTCGTCGCCCGCTTGAGGGCCAGCTGCTCCACGGCGGCCCGGACCTCGGCGGGCACGGTGAACTCGATGATCTCGCCCCGCCCGCTGAGCGCGTCGGGACGTGGCCGGTCCAGCGGCAGATCCGCCCTGAAGGGGGCGTCGGCCAGTTCGTCCAGCCAGTAGTCCGTGCGGCGCTCATCGGTCGCCGCCGAGTGGGCGAGCTGCCAGTGCGCGTACTCCACATGCTGGGGCGCGGTGGACGACAGACCGTGTCCGGTCCCGGAGACGGCCGCCTGGTAGAGCGCGGCGAGTTCCCGCAGCAGCGTGGTCACCGCCCACCCGTCGCAGGTGCAGTGGTGCAGCACCAGCAGCAGCGTCCACTCCTCGGCACCGGTGCGCAGCAGGCGGGTGGAGAACACGTCCCCCTCGTAGGGGTCCAGCGCGGTCTCCGCCGTCTGCTCGGTGATCCGTCGCGCCTCGGCCCGCCGCTGCGGCTCCACAAGCGCGGTGAGGTCGTCGACCGGCATGGCGTGGGGGCGGGGTTCGAGCACCTCCTGCCGCCAGGAGTTCTGCCCCTCCCGCACCAGCCGGGTCCGCAGCACCTCATGGCGGTCGGCCAGCTCCTGGAACGCGGTGCGGAGCGCTCCCGGGTCCAGTGGCCCTTCGAAGGCGATCCGCAGGCCGACGTTGTAGACCTGCGGCCTGGTGTGCCGGGCGTGCACGGTGGCGAAGCGGGCCTGCTGGTAGCTGGCCGGGCCCGAGCGGACGACCTTGCGCGATCCGGCGCCGTGCAGGAACTCCGTCATGGCGCGCAGCGTGGGCTCCTGGTAGAGGCGGGACAGCGGGTACTCGATGTCCCACGCCTCCCGGATCCGGTTGACCAGCCGCATCGCGGTGAGCGAATGCCCGCCCAGGTCGAACAGGGAGACGTCCGGATCGATGTCCGGGGCGCTGAGGCCGAACTCGGCCGCCCAGAGGTCACGCAGCCCGTTCTCGCTCACGGTGCGCGGCCCGGCCTCCGGAGCCGGTCCGCCGCTCTGGGGGGCCCGCTCCCCGGCGGGCGGGGCGAAGGGGGCGACCGGCGGGAGCTGGGCCCGGTCCACCTTGCCGTTGGCGTTCAGCGGCAGCTCGGTGAGGACCCGCCAGGCCCGCGGCACCATGTACTCGGGCAGGTGGCGGTGCAACTCCTCGGCCCACCGGTCCGTGCGGTCGCCGGAACCCGGCCCCGCGGGCACCACGTAGGCGGCCAGGAACGCCTCGCCGTTCGCGTCGCGCGGTGCGGTGACGGCCGCCCGGCGGACGCCGTCGAGACGGCCCAGCACCTGCGCCACCTCCTCCGGCTCGACCCGGAACCCGCGGATCTTCACCTGGTCGTCGACGCGGCCCACGAACACGAGCCGCCCGTCCGCCGTCCAGCGCACCAGGTCACCCGTGCGGTAGTCGCGGTCCTGCGGAGCGGCCTGCGGAGCGGTCACGAACCTCTCCGCGGTGAGGTCCGGCCGGTGCAGATAGCCCGCGGCCACCCCCGGTCCGCCGACGAGGAGTTCCCCCACCGCACCGATGGGCACCGGCTTGTCCGACGCGTCCACCACACGCAGCGTGACGTTGTCGACCGGACGCCCGATCGCGATCACGTCCGCTCCGTCGCCCGGCGCGGACCCGTCCGCTTCGGGCGTGACCGTGCCGACGACGCACAGCACGGTCGTCTCGGTCGGGCCGTAGACGTTCACCGTCTCGTAGGACGCCTCGGGCCGGGGGCGTACGCGGAGCGCCTCGCCGCCCAGCAGCAGGTGGCGCAGCGGGGGCTGATCGGCCGCGGGCAGGCGCAGCACCTGCTCGCCCAGGGCCGTCGGCACAAGGCTGAAGGAGATCTTCTGGTCCGCGTACCAGCGGGCCAGGGCGAGCGGATCGCGGCGGACCGGCTCACCGGCCACGACGACCGTGCCGCCCGCCGTCAGCGCGGGCCAGATCTCCAGCAGGGACGCGTCGAAGCTCTGGCTGCACACGACGGCACTGCGGTCGCCCGCGGCGAACGCGAAGCGCTCGTGGTGCCACTGGCAGAGGTCCACGAGGCCGCGGTGCGTGACCACGACGCCCTTGGGCGTGCCGGTGCTGCCCGAGGTGTAGATGACGGCGAACGGCGACGACGGGGCGGCAGAGGACCGGTCCCCGGTGTGCCCGGACGCCTCCGCCGGGGCGGCGTCCGGCGCGACGACGGCCACCGCTCCGGGCAGCCCCAGCTCCTTCGCCCCGTCCGGGCCGCTGATCACCGTACGGGCGCCGCTCTCGGCGATCACCTGCGCGGCGCGGACGGCCCCGAGCGACGGATCGAGCGGCACGTACGCGCAACCGGCCCGTGCCACGGCGAGCAGCGCCACGACGAGTTCCGCCGAGCGCGGCAGCCACACCGCCACCAAGGGGTCCTGCTCCCCGCCCGTCCGGCGTTCCGCGAGCACGGCGGCGAGCCGCCCGGCCCGCTCGTCCAGCTCCTCGTAGGTCAGTACGGCGTCCTCGCCCACCACCGCGGTCCGCGCGGGGTGCGCCGCCGCCTGCCGGGCGATCCAGCCGTGCACGGTGGTGTCCGCGACCGGGCGGACCGGACCGCGCTCCCAGCCCTCCGGCACCGCGTCGCCCTCGGCCGCCGTGCGCGCGAGCCGGGACAGCGGTGTTCCGGGCCCGTCGACGGCGGCGGCCAGGAGGTCGCGGAAGACCGTGAAGAACCGGTCGACGGTGCCGGGATCGAACAGGTCCGCGTTGTACTCCAGGTGGCAGCGGACGCCCTCCGGCCGGTCGGTGAAGTAGACCGTCAGATCGGTCAGCGCCTTGTCGGGGCCCGCGTCCAGCGCCTCCGCCTCGATGCCGGGGAGGTCGAGGCGGAACGGTTCCGCCGACTGGAACTCGGCGCACACCTGGAACACCGGTGTGCGGTCCGTCCGGCGCGGCGGCGCGAGGGCACGGACCACCGTCTCGAACGGTGTCTCCGCGTGGTCGTAGGCATCCAGCGCGACGGCGCGCACCCGGTCCAGCAGGGTCGCGAACCCGGGATCACCGGTCAGGTCGACGCGCAGGGCGAGGGTGTTGACGAAGAAGCCGATCAGCTCCTCGGCCCGCTGCGGCCGGTCAGAGACCGGGATGCCGATGACGATGTCCTCCTGCCCCGTGACCTGGCGCAGCATCGCCGCCCACCCGGCCACCAGGGTCATGAACAGGGTGGCGCGACGGCCGCGGCCGAGCTGCCTGACCTGTTCGGACAGGCCCGGGTCGAGGGAGCGGAAGACGGCGCGGCCCCGGGAGGTCATCTCCGCCGGGCGGGGGCGGTCGGTGGGCAGGTCGAGGACCGGCAGGTCACCGCCGAGCACACGCGTCCAGTGGGCCAGGTCCTGTGCGGTGCCGGGGCCGTCGGCCGCCGCGCGCTGTTCCCGGGCGTGCTGGGCGTAACTCCAGGTCAGCGGCGGCGGACCGGCCTTCGTGCCGCCGCGCTCCGCCCGGTAGAAGGCGGAGAGGTCCCGGCACAGGACGGTCGCCGAGGCGGCGTCGACCACGATGTGGTGGAACGACATGACCAGGACGTGTTCGTCGGCCGCGGTCCGTACCAGCCGGCTGACGAACAGCGGCCCGTTCTCCAGGTCGAAGCGGCGGGCGCTCTCCGCCGCCAGCACCTCCCGCACCACGGCCTCGGGCCGCGGCGTGCCGTCCACCACCTCGAAGTCGGCCCCGGCGTCCTCCCGGACCAGCTGGAGCGCCGAATCGCCCGCCTGCCGGAAGACGGTGCGCAGCCCTTCGTGGCGGTCGACGAGGCGGCGCAGCGCGGTGCGCAGCGCGTCGGTGTCGAGCGCGCCGCGCAGGCGGATGGCCTTCACCTCGTTGTAGGCGGTACGCCCCGGCAGCAGCCGCTCCAGGAACCAGATCCGCTCCTGGCCCGGGGACAGCGGCGCGCCCGGATCGGGGGCCCGCCGCTCCCGGTGCCGACGGCGCAGGGCGTCCAGCCGGGGCAGACCGGCGCGCAACTGGTCCGCGGAGACGCCGAAGTCGACCAGCGCGACGATCTCGTCCGCGCCCGCGTCGGTCACCGCCTCGACCACCGGCAGGACGGTGTCCACCTCGCCGATCAGGGCGCGCTGGTCGCAGTAGCGGCCGTAGGCACGGCGGAAGACCACGTCCAGGTCGTCCTCGCTCAGCGACCTCAGGTCGGTGGTGACCCCGAGGCTGTTGGTGATGCCGCTGAACAGCGAGAGCGAGGCCTGCATGTAGCGGGCCATCGGAGCGAAGGCCTCGGCCCGCGCGGTGTCGTGGTCCTCACCGAGGTAGGTGTGCAGCAGGACGGCGACCCGCCCGGCGTCCGGGTCGAGGCCGTGCCGCGCGCGGGCGCGGCGGTAGCGGGCGATGTTGTCCCGGAGCTGGCCGATGTCCTGGGTCATCAGGTTGGTCACGATGCCCAGGTCGTGCGCGGCGGCCTGTTCGTAGGACTCGGGATTGCCGACCACCGCCGTGTAGAGCGGCGGCATCGCCTGGACGGGGCGCGGGAAGAGCCGGATCTCCCGTTCGCCGTCCCCGGTGGTGCGGCGCAGCGCCTCACCTCGCCAGAGGCTCCGCACCTCTTCCAGCCGGTCGTACATCTCCTGCTTGTGCGGTCCGAAGCGCTCGGGGAAGAAGACGAAGTCGTTGGCGTTCCAGCCGCTCGCGACGCCGAGCCCGACGCGTCCGCCGGAGAGGTTGTCCGCCATGGACCACTCCTCCGCCACCCGGATCGGGTCGTGCAGCGGGAGTACGACCGAGCCCGCGTTGAGGCGGACGCGCCGGGTCTCCCGGGAGAGCGCCGCGGCCAGGACGGCGGGGTTCGGGAAGAGACCGCCGAACGAGTTGAAGTGCCGTTCGGGCATCCACAGCGCCTCGAACCCGTGGTCGTCGGCGAACCGGGCCGCTTCCATGAGCAGTTCGTAGCGGCCCTCCCTCGGGTCGGGGCCGGAGCCGGGGCCGGAGCCTTCGTCCGGGTAGTCGCCGAAGAAGTAGAGGCTGAAGTCCGCACGGCGTGGTGCCGTGGACGCGGCGGTAGCCGGGGCGGCCACCGGAGCGGCTGCCGGCGTGGCCACCGGGGCGGCCACCGGGGCGGGGGGCTCTTCGGCCACCGGGGTCCGGGCCGGGGCGGGCCGCGGCGACAGGGTTTTGCCCGTGCGGAAGAACCCGGCCTTCCGCAGGTCCCTCAGCGATCCCCGCACGGCGTCGGCCACATGCTCGATGTCGCCGTCGGTGTGCGCCGTGGAGAGGAAGAAGTTGCGCCACTCCCACACATGCACGCCCCGCAGCATCAGGTGGTAGTAGAGAAGTTCCATGTCGGCGCGGTGCTCGAAGCGGAACTGGGAGCCGAACCAGCCCATCCGCAGCGGGAATTCCTCGGCCTCGAAGAAGTCGTTGAGCCCGGTGGCCAGTTCGCTCGTCCGGGCGTTGAGCCGTTCCTGAAGGTGCGGGCTGTGCTCCTTCAGATGGGTGAGTACGGCGTGCGCCGCGGTCATCGACACGGGGTGCTGGAGGTAGGTGCCGCCGAAGAAGGTGGTGTCGGCGGTCGGGCCGCTGTCGTCCCCGTAGCTCCAGTAGCCGCCGTCGACCCCGTCCAGGATGTCGGAGCGTCCGGCGATCGCACCGATGGGGAACCCGCCGCCGAGGAGCTTGCCGTAGGTGGCGAGGTCCGGGGTGACGCCGTAGAGCTCCTGCGCGCCGCGGAGCGCGGGGCGGAAACCGGTCAGCATCTCGTCGAACATCAGCACGATGCCGTGGCGGGTGGTCAGTTCGCGCAGCTTGCGGACGAACGCGGCGGGCTGGAGCGAGGGATGCCTGCTCTGCACCGGTTCGACGATGACCACCGCGATCCGCTCCGCGTCCCGCTCGATCGCGTGGAGGGACTCCTCGCTGCCGTAGTCGAGGACGGTCAGCTCGCTGACGGCACTCTGCGGGATGCCCCGGGAGACGGGCACGGTCCCCTCCTGGGAGCCGTGCCCGGCCACCCGGCCCAGCACCTGGTCGGCGTGACCGTGGTAGGCGCCCTGGAAGGTGACGATCCGGTCGCGGCCGGTGGCGGCACGGGCGAGCCGGATCGCCGCCGCGTTGGCCTCCGTACCGGAGTTGGCGAAGGCCACCCGTTCCATGCCGGTCAGATCGCACAGCAGCTCGGCGGCCCCGCCCGTCTCGACGCTGCGCGGGCCGAGCCGGATGCCCTGGGCGAGGTGCTCGCGCACGGCTTCGCGGACGAAGTCCGGCTCGTGGCCGAAGAGGAGCACCCCGAAGCCCATGGTGATGTCGGTGTAGCTGTTGCCGTCGATGTCCTCGATCCGCGCGCCCTCCGCGCGCCGGGCGGCTACGGGGTAGAGCATCTCCTTGGTCGACTTGCGGAAGCCGACGACCGCCCTGCTGTCGGCGAGTCTGTGGCGGTGGCGCTGGGCGAGCTTCTTGGAGGCCGCCGTCCGTGCGGTGTAGCGGCGTACGAGGTCGTCGAGGTGGTCCTGCTGGGTGCGCGGCGAGGTGGCACGGACCATCCCGGCATCGGGGGCGACCACCACACGCGGCCCGTGTGCCTGGGGCTGGGCGGTGCTGGTGGCCTCGGGCTGGGCATCGGGCCCGGCCTGGGGCGTGCCGGTGGCCGCGGCGTGTCCGGCGTCGATCCGCTCGGCGATGCTCCGGGTGAGTTCGGCCATGGCGGCCAGGTCCCGGTCCAGGGTGGCCGTGAGGTTCTCCTGCTCGTTCACCGGACCACCTCGTCGCTCGGCAGGACCGCGGCCGGGCCGGTGCCCTGGAGGGCGAGCAACTGGGAGAGCTGGGAGATCTGGGTGAGCATCTGGAGCTGGATCTGCGACAGCTGCTGGACCCGCTGGGTCAGCTCCCGCAGCTCCTGCCGGGAGACGGAACCGTCAGCGCCGCCCTCCGCGACGGCGGGCGGCGCGGGCGGCGCGGGCGGGGCGAGTACGGCGGACAGGGGCGCGGACACGGGTGCGGGCGCGGTGGCTACGGGGGCGGCTATGGGCGCGGCTATGGGCGCGGATATGGGCGCGGCCACGGGGGTGGCCGCGGCCGGTGCGGCGGCGGCCACCGGTGCGGCGGCCACGGGTGCGGCGGCGCCGGACTGCCGGGGCAGCCGTGCGGCGACGAGTTCGGCGAGAAGCTCGGGTGTGCCCGTCTCGTCGAACAGCTCCCGCATCGTGACCCTCACCTGGTGCTCCTGCTCGATCTCCCTGAGCACGTTGATCATCAGGAGCGAGTCCGCGCCGAGATCGAAGAACGGGGTGTCGGCCGGAACCGAGCTGAGGTCCTCTCCGAAGGTCCTGGAGAGGACGTCGAGGATGCTGTCCAGCAGGCGCCTGGTCTCCGTCGCTTCTGACGTCATGGTGCGTTCCTCTCTCGCCGGGGAAATGGCTGTGCGGGGTCTGGGAGGTGTCCCGACCCAGTGGTGCCGGTGCTGGAAGCGGTAGCCGGGCAGCGGGACGCGCCGCCCTCCGGTGCCGGTCAGGAACGTTTCCCAGCGGACGTCGGCCCCCGCGCAGTGCAGGGCCGCCGCGGCGCCGAAGAGCGCCGTGAGCCCGGTGCTCCGGTGCAGGGAGGGAGTCGCCCGCACCTCGGGAAGGGAGCGGCGGGCCAGGCCGCTGAGTGTGGTGTGCGGTCCGATCTCCAGGAGTACGCCGGGCTGTTCACCGGCGACGGCGCGCAGCGACGCGTCGTAGCGGACCGGCTCGCGGACATGGCGCAGCAGGTACTCCGGGTCCGGTGTCCAGCCGGGCTCACGGACCCGGCCGTCGAGGGAGCTGATGAAGCGGGTCCGCACCGGGGCGAAGGGGGTCTTCGACAGGACCGTCGCGAACGCGTCGAGCATCGGCTCCATGGTCGCGGTGTGGAAGGCCCGGTCCACCGGGAGGCGTTCGTACGGGACGGACCGGGCGTCGAGGGCCGCGCACACCCGGTCCACGTCCGCCACGGGGCCCGCCAGCACGTGGGAGCGTTCCCCGTTGGTCACGGCGAGCTCCAGGCCGGTGTGCGCGGCGGTGAGCTCCGCGGCGGAGTCCCGGTCCAGCGCCACCGCCACCATGGCGCCCGGTACGCAGTGCTCGCTCATCAGCCGGCCCCGGTGCGCCATGAGTTCCAGGCCGTCCTCCAGCGACAGCGACCCGGCCGCGAACAGCGCCGCGTACTCGCCGACGCTGTGACCGGTGACGGCCCACGGCTCGATGCCCGCCTCCTCCCAGAGCCGGACCAGGGCGCACTGGAGGGCGAACAGGGCGGGCTGCACGGTCGCGGTCGACCAGACGGCCCCCGGAACGGCCGCCTGCGACGTGCCCGCTCCCGGTGCGTCCCTCTCCGGTGTGCCCGCCTCCTCGCCGAGGAGCCAGGCCGTCAGCGGTTCCCCGGTGAGACGCCGGTGCCATGCCTCGCAGGCGTCGATGACCTCCCGTACGACCGGGAACCGTTCGTACAGGGCCGCCGCCGCTCCCGGACGCAGCGCACCCTGGCCGGTGAACTGGAACACCACCCGGGTCAGGACGTCCCCCCGCGGCTCGGGGCCCGCGGTGGCCGTGAGCGGTTCGGGGCCGAGGAGCCAGGCGTCGAGGGCGTCGGCCAGCGCGGACGGGGTGCTCCCGCGGACCGCGATCCGGTGGCGCCCGTGCGAGCGCCCGAGGGCGGCGGTCGTGACGAGGTCCGCCAGGGGCAGGGCGGTCCGTCGGCGGAGCAGGTCGCGCAGGGAGCGGGCGTTGTCGGTGAGGGCCTCCCGGCTCGTCGCGGAGACCAGAAGCACGTCCGGCGGGGCAGCGGTGCCCGCACGCGGCCCGGGTTCGGGGGCTTCCTCCAGGATCAGGTGGACGTTGGTGCCGCCGACCCCGAGCGAGGTGAGCCCCGCCCGCCGGGGGGTGGCGCTCTCCGGCCACGGCCGCGGGGCGGTCGGCACGTAGAACGGGCTGTCCTCCAGCCCGAGCAGCGGATTGGCCTCGTCGAACCCGGCGATCGGCGGAATCACCCCGTGCTTGAGGACCAGCAGGGCCTTGACGAGACCGGCCAGCCCGGACGCCACGTCGAGGTGCCCGATGTTGGCCTTGACGGCTCCGAGGGCGCAGTAGCCGGTCCGGTCGGTCTGCTGCCGGTACGCCGCGCCCGCCCCCTCCAGCTCGATGGGGTCGCCCTTGAAGGTTCCGGTGCCGTGGGTCTCCAGATACCCGATGGTGTCCGCGTCGACGCCCGCGTGGTCCAGCGCCCGGCGGACGGCTTCCCGCTGGCCCCGCGCGCTGGGCGCCGCGAACGCCCGTTTGTCCGCACCGTCGTTGCCGATGCCCCAGCCGCGGATGACGCCGTGCACGGTGTCGCCGTCCGCGAGCGCGCGGCTCAGCCGCTTCAGTACGACGGCGACGACCCCGGTGCCCCCGACGGTCCCGTTCGCGGCCGTGTCGAACGCCCGGAGCCGGCCCGACCTGGAGAGGATCGAGCCCTTGACGTAGTGGTAGCCGAGCACCTGCGGCACATGGATGGCGGTGGCGCCGGCCAGCGCGACATCGCATTCGTCCAGCACCAGGGACTGGGCGGCCAGCTGTACCCCCACCAGCGAACTGGAGCAGGCCGTCTGTACGTTGACGGCGGGGCCGGTGAGCCCCAGCCGGTAGGAGACCCGGGTGGCGGTGAAGTCGGGGGCGTTGCCCACCACGACCTGCATGCCGGCCAGCCAGTCGGCGATGTCCTCGTTCGGCAGCACGTTGTTCAGCAGGTAGGACTGAAGGCTGTACAGGTGGTAGCCGGTACTGGCGTAGACCCCGATCCGCTTCCCGTCCCGCTCGTCGGGGTATCCGGCGTTCTCCAGGGCGTGCTGCGCGCACTCCAGGAACAGCCGGTGCTGGGGGTCGGTTAGACCCGCCTCGCGGGCGCTCATCCCGAAGTGCCGGGCGTCGAACCCGGCGATGTCGTCCAGGATCGCCGAGGCCCCGACGAAGTCGTCGCGCCCGTACAGCTCCTCGGGGACACCCGCGGCCTTCAGCTCGTCCTTCGTGAAGCGGGTGAAGCGGTCCTCGCCGTTACGGATGACGCGCCACAGGTCCTCCGGTGTGTCGGCCCCGGGGAGCCGGAAGGACATCCCCACCACGGCGATGCGCGGGTCCGGCCCGCCGCCGTCCATCAGCCGCGCCCCTCGCGCAGGGCGCCGCCTTCGGGCTCCCGTATCCGGTCCGCCCCGGCCGGGGCACGGCGCAGCACGAGCAGCGCCAGCAGGGCGAGGCACAGCACGATGGCGAGGCCGTGCAGGGAGGCGACCACCTGGAACGGGGAGAACGACTCCAGCAGTGACCCGCTGACCAGCATGCCCAGCCCGAACCCGGCGTTCTCGGCCGAGGCGGAGAGCCCGAAGAGGCGGCCACGCTGCTCGTCGGGGACCGCCTGGAGCCGTGACACGTAGACGACCTCGGTGAATCCGTCCGCGATTCCGGCGATGAGCGCCGTGGCGAGCACCGTCGCGGTGGGCAGCCCGCTGAACACGATGATGAACGCCCCCGACATGACGCAGGCGCCGACCGCGAAGGCCCGCTCGCCGAAGGTGCGTCCGGTCCGCCGGGTGTACCGGGACAGCACCTGCTGGGCGATGATCGTGCCGACCGCCCAGGTGGCCCAGAACTGGCTGATGAAGGTGGCCGGATGGTCCGGGTCCAGCAGGCTGGAGTAGACCGGCAGCGCGACGTTGTGCGACGAGGACCCCAGACCGTCGACGGCCCGTACGGCGATCATCGCCAGCAGCACCGGCGCACCGGCCCACAGCAGCCGGAGGGAAGGGGGCGCGGTCTGCGGCGTGCCGTCCGCGCCGTCCCCGGACGCCTCGGACCGGGCGGCCCTCGTCCGGATGGGCAGGGCCAGCAGCACCGACGCGGAGACCAGGAACGTGACCGCGTCCAGCGCGAACGCCACCGTGTACCCGAGCTGTGCGACCACCACCCCCGCCGAGGCGAATCCCGCGATCATGGCGAGGGAACGGCCGGTGACCAGCAGGCCGTTGGCGCGGGTCCGGTGCTCGGCCCCCACGATCTCCGGGATGCTGCTGCGCAGCGCGACCTGCGAGAGCGTCGAGCAGCTCCCGGTGATCACGGCCAGGCAGTACAGCAGGGAGACCCGCCCGGCCTCGGGGGCCAGGAGCAGCGTCAGCAGCGCCAGTGCCTGGCAGAGGTCGGCGCCGACGATCAGACGTTTACGGTCGTACACCGAGACGAGGCGCCCGCTGACGAACCCCGCCGCCACGCTCGTCCCCAGCCGCACCGCCATGAAGAGCCCTGCGGCCAGGGCACTCCCGGTGACGTCGTAGACGAAGACGTTCAGTGCGACCATGTTCAGGTAACTGCCGTACGCGGAAACACCGTTACCGAGAACGAGCAGCCGGAAATGCTTCATGCACATCCTTCCGGGACCGTGAGGGGCGCGGGCGCCGATCGCCCACTGTCCGAGCCTCATGCGCCGGGCTGGTCTCCGGTCTCCCCGTCCCCCGTGGAGTCCACCGCCTCGCACATGTACCTGCCAACATCAAAAAGCACTGCCCTTCCGTCACAGGCTTCACACATGCCGCTGGCATTTCCGGATCAGACAGCCCGGCGCGGGGAAGGCGCGGGAGAGCAACGAGCGCGGCCGGAGCCGCCCCCTGAGGGGCTGGCAGGGCGGTGGAGAACCCTCTGACCAGGCATTCTGCGGACGGGCGGGGCCGTCATCGGCGGTGATCGTCATCGTCGCGCCGAAGAGACGGCGCAGCCCGGGGCTTCCTCCCGCATCCGTCAGGAGAGGGCGGCCCTGCGACCGGCCGCACTCTGCCGGTGTCCCCGGGCGGGCCGGATCCGGGGAAGAAGCCGGCGACGGGGGAGCGGTTCTTCCCGCAGACCCGGTCCCCTGCGGAGCCCGGGAGCCGTATCGGCCAGGGACTCGTGCTCCCCGCCTGTATCGGCCCCGACCGGGTGCTTCTGCCTGCTCCTGAACGTTGTTGGGTACACGTTGGCTACGCGTCCAGCCGTCAGGTCGCAGGTCAGGAAGTGCGTCGTGCGGAACGGTCGTAGGCCAGGTCCGTCAGCAGGAGGTCGGGCTCGGGGCGGTTCCGGGCATCGAGGCGAATCGTCATCTCCCGCTCGACCTCGATCCCGGCCGGTGCCTGGGCCATGAGCGTCGTGGTCAGGGCGGTGACGAGACGGCCGTGCCAGGACCGCTGGGGCGACCTCATGAATACGAGGGCTCCGTCGATCAGCTCGGTGTGACGCGGGGCCTCAGGGAGGTGGTCCAGGTCCTCCGCGAACCAGCCCTCCGCGCGGGGCGGGCGCATCCAGTCGGGCAGTGCGGTCACGCCCTCACGGTAGCGGCTGCGGCTCCGGCGGACCCGGCGCTCCGTGGAGCCGCGGACCCGCCGGAGCCGCGCGAGCGTGCACGGCGTGGGAATGGCGCCTTCGTCCGGAGAGCCGTGACGCATGTGTGGTGTCAGGGCGAGCTGTCCGCGCGGCCCCCGCCTGTCGGCCCGACCGCACGTGCGCCGTACGGAGTCTGCGTACCGAGCCGCCTCGTGCCGACGGAGAGGGCGGATCTGCTGCCGCTGCGGCTCGCGCGTCGCCTGTTCGGGGCTTGGGGGGAAACGAGGACGACCGGGGCCGCCACCCCCCACAGGAGAGGCCCCGGTCGTCTTCCCCGGGGACGTAGGACGACCCCGTACTCCACTCAGCGCCGTCGGCGCGTTTTCTGTCACACCACGCCGGGACGGCGGAATCGTGCGGGTTGTGCAAGTCGTGGACGTGAGCCCCGCCGAGGACGTAGCGTGCTGAGTCGCGCAGCGTGGCGCGGCAGTGATGACCAGCTGCGATTCGGGACAGCAGGGCAGGGTTGAGGGAGTGCTGGGGGACGACGCGGAGCTCACCGCCGCGGTGCTCGCGGCGCAGGACGGGGACGAGGACGCCTTCCGTACTGTGTACCGCGCTGTGCAGCCGCGGCTGATGGGCTATCTGAGGACACTCGTGGGGGAGCCGGACGCCGAGGACGTGGCGTCCGAGTCCTGGTTGCAGATAGCGCGCGACCTCGACCGGTTCAGCGGTGACGCCGACCGTTTCCGCGGCTGGGCGGCCCGGATCGCCCGCAATCGCGCGCTGGACCACATACGGATGCGCGGCAGGCGCCCCGCGGTCGGCGGCGACGAGTCGGAACTGTCCGAGCGGCCCGCGGAGTCCGACACCGCGGGCGAGGCGATGGAGGCCCTGGCCACCGGGCGCACCATGTCGCTCATCGCCCAGCTGCCCCAGGACCAGGCCGAGGCCGTGGTGCTCCGGGTGGTGGTCGGCCTGGACGCGAAGAGCGCCGCGCAGACGCTGGGCAAGCGGCCCGGCGCGGTGCGCACCGCGGCGCACCGGGGGCTGAAGCGGCTCGCCGAGCTGCTGCGCACCGACAGCGACTCCACCGACCGGGAGGGGGGCTCCGGCGGCGGAACCGGGGGCGGCACGGCCGCTCGTCACCCCCTTTCGTACCCGCCCGCGCACCCGCGGCCGGGCACGGCGGCCCGGACGACGGAACTCGACGGGATGCCCGCCCAGCGCCCTTCCCACAACGGTCTGGCGGCGCCGGCCGGTGTGACGCATTCGCGTCCGTGGACGCAGAAGGACATGTGATGGCCGACGAGCGGTACGAATGGCTTGACAAGGACGCCGCGGAGCGACTGCTCCGGGGCGAGCCGGTCGATCCCGTCGACGGCCCGTCGGGTACGGACGCCGAGAGGCTGGCTGCCGCGCTGGAGGCCGCAGCCCGCACCGCCCGGCCCGCCACCGCCGAACTGCCCGGTGAGGCCGCGGCGCTGGCCGCCTTCCGCGCGACGCCCCGCGCCCGCGCGGCGCGGGGCGCCGCCGACCGGCTGGGCGGCCCGGCCGACCGCGCCGGGGTGCTCGATCCGGTCCGCCTCGGCTCCGGCCCGGCCGCCGGTGCCGGACGGGGGCGCCGCGCCCGCTGGAGTCGGCCGGTCCGCTTCGGGCTGGTCGCCTCGTTCGCCGGGTGCGCGCTCGGCGGGGTGGCCGTGGCGGCGGGGACCGGGATGCTCCAGGTGCCGTTCGGCGGCGGGTCGCAGCCCGCCAGTTCCGTGTCGGCCGCGGCGACGCCCGAGGAGCCTGGTCCGGAACGTGCCGAGGGGCTGACCGCGCCGCCGTCCGCCTCCCCGGACGCCAGCGGTGCGACGTCCTCCGCGGGCTCCTCCTCCTCGGCCGGTGCCCCGGAACCGGGCGGGCCGGACCGTTCCGAGGGCCGGGACCACGGCAAGGGCGACGGCAGCGGCGCCCGCACGTCCGGCCCGCCGACCGGCTCCGCCGACGGCCGCCCCGACAGCCGGCCCGGCAACAGCGGTTCCGCTGGCTGGTACGCCAAGGCGGTCCAGGCCTGCCGCGACTACCGCGACGGCACACTCAACGAGAAGCGCAGGCGCAAGCTCGAAGAACTGGCCAACGGGGCCGCCAACCTGGGCCGGTTCTGCGACCGCGTCCTGGGGGCCAACGAGGACGGGCAGAACGGGAACGGCCAGGGCGGCGGCAGCGGCGGCGGAGGCCAGAACAACGAGGGCAGCGACCGCGGCACCGGCGACGACCAGGGCGAAGACGAGGAAGGGGACCGCGGCAGCGGCATCGGCTACACGACGACGCCCTCCCCGGCCGACCGCCCCGGCGGCACGGGGCCGTCCGGCGCCCCGGGCACCCGGCCCGTCCGGAGGGTGTGACACTTTTCGGCCCCGTGGCGCTGAAAGGAATGTGCCGACTGGTCATCGGCAGCGCAATGAGCCGGGGTTCCCCCCGTACCTACGGCTCAGCGCACCCGGCGCGGGCGGGACATGTTCCCCCTGTCCCGTCCGCGCCACTTCTCCGTCCGCACCGCCTTCGCGGTCAGCCGTAGACCACGACCTTGTCGCCGTCGCGCACCTGGTCGAAGAGCGCGGCGATCTTGGTCTTGTCCCGGACGTTGACGCAGCCGTGCGAGGCGCCGTTGTAGCCGCGGGCCGCGAAGTCCGCCGAGTAGTGCACCGCCTGACCGCCGCTGAAGAACATCGCGTACGGCATGGGTGTGTCGTAGATCGTCGACACGTGGTCGCGGGACTTCCAGTACACGGAGAAGGTGCCCTCGCGGGTCGGCGTGTACTGCGAGCCGAAGCGGACGTCCATCGACGACACGACGCGGCCGTCGATCATCCACGACAGCGTCCGGCTGTTCTTGCTGATGCACAGGACCCGGCCGGTCAGACAGCGTTTGTCCGGCTTGGCGACCGGCCGGGTGGTCGGCGGGTCCAGCTCGGTGGCCGTCGGCTCGCGGGTCATGCCGAGCAGCTTCTGCCAGGTGAGGGTGTCGGTCCGGCCGGTACCGGCGAGGCCGCGCTTGGCCTGGAAGGAGCTGACCGAGGCGGCCGTGACGGAGCCGTAGTAGCCGGTGGGATTGCGGCCGAAGTGGCCTATCTGCCGCAGCCGGGCCTGGAGTTCCCGCACCCGCTCGCCCTGGGAACCGCTCGCCATCAGCACCTCGCCCTGCGGGTCGGACGCGGGGGAGGGCGGCGCGGTGGTCGTGGGGGAGCCGGGGGAGGACGTGACCGGGGCGGGCGTCGAGGGCTGTGCCGGGGTCGGGGTCGGGTCCGGGGGCGGTGGTGCGGTGGGCCTGGCGTCCTCGGAAGGGGCGGTGGCGGCGGGCCGCGACGCGGCCGAGTGCGTCTGCCCGGCGGCCTGCGCCGTGCAGCCGGCCGTGGCCGCGGCGACGGTGAGGGCGGCGAGGACCGACAGGGCCCCCGTACGGCCCCGTCCGCCGGGGCCCGCTGCCGCGGTGCTGATGGTGCCGGTGTCCGTGTCGGTGCCGGTGGTGCTGGTCGTGCCCGTGGTACTGGTGGTGCGGTTCCTCATCTCTCTGCCCCCTGCGTCCGGTGTGTGTCCGGTCTCCCTGGACGGATGCCCGCTCTGCCGGGTGCCCAAAGCCCGCGCACGAGGGGAGGGCGGCCAGCAGCTTCAGCGGGAGGTACGGCGGATGACGCGTGAGACGGAGTCGGGACTGCCCATCGAGCCGGTCTACGGGCCGAACGCGCTCGACGGCTGGAACCCCGGCGAGAAGCTGGGCGAACCCGGCGACTACCCCTTCACCCGCGGCGTCTACCCCACGATGTATACCGGCCGCCCGTGGACGATGCGGCAGTACGCGGGTTTCGGTACGGCCACGGAATCCAACGCCCGCTACCGGCAGCTGATCGCCAACGGCACCACCGGCCTCTCCGTCGCCTTCGACCTGCCCACCCAGATGGGCCACGACTCGGACGCGCCGATCGCGTCCGGCGAGGTCGGCAAGGTGGGGGTGGCGATCGACTCGATCGACGACATGCGCGTCCTGTTCGACGGCATCCCGCTGGACCGGGTCTCCACGTCGATGACGATCAACGCCCCGGCCGCGCTGCTGTTGCTGCTGTACCAGCTGGTCGCCGAGGAACAGGGCGTACCGGCCGGGAAACTCACCGGCACCGTCCAGAACGACGTGCTCAAGGAGTACATCGCGCGCGGCACGTACATCTTCCCGCCGGGGCCCTCGCTGCGGCTGGTCGCCGACACCTTCCAGTACTGCCGGACCGAGATCCCGAAGTGGAACACCATCTCGATCTCCGGCTACCACATGGCCGAGGCCGGGGCCACGCCCGTCCAGGAGATCGCGTTCACCCTGGCCGACGGCATCGCGTACGTACGCACCGCGGTCGCGGCGGGAATGGACGTCGACGACTTCGCACCCCGGCTCTCCTTCTTCTTCGTCGCCCGCACGACGCTCCTGGAGGAGGTCGCCAAGTTCCGCGCGGCCCGCCGGATCTGGGCCCGGGTGATGAAGGAGGAGTTCGGCGCGGAGAACCCCAAGTCGCTCATGCTGCGCTTCCACACCCAGACCGCGGGCGTCCAGCTCACCGCCCAGCAGCCCGAGGTCAATCTGGTACGGGTCGCCGTGCAGGGGCTGGCCGCGGTCCTCGGCGGCACCCAGTCGCTGCACACCAACTCCTTCGACGAGGCGATCGCCCTGCCCACCGACAAGTCCGCCCGCCTCGCCCTGCGCACCCAGCAGGTCCTCGCGTACGAGACGGACGTCACCGCCACCGTCGACCCGTTCGCCGGTTCGTACGTCGTGGAGCGGATGACCGACGACGTCGAGGCCGCCGTCGTCGAGCTGATGGACCGGGTCGAGGCGATGGGCGGCGCGGTCCGGGCGATCGAGCGGGGCTTCCAGAAGGGCGAGATCGAGCGCTCCGCGTACCGCGTCGCCCTGGAGACCGACAGCGCCGAGCGCGTGGTGGTCGGCGTCAACCGCTTCCGCCTCGACGAGGAGGAGCCGTACGAGCCGCTCCGCGTCGACCCCGCGATCGAGGCCCGGCAGGCGGCCCGCCTCGCCGCGCTGCGCGCCGAACGCGACCAGGACGCGGTGGACGCCGCGCTGGCCCGGCTGCGCACGGCCGCCGAGGGCGCCGACAACGTCCTCTACCCGATGAAGGACGCGCTCGGGGAACGGGCGACGGTCGGCGAGGTCTGCGACGCGCTGCGCGAGGTGTGGGGCCGGTACGTCCCCTCGGACACCTTCTGAGACGGGATCCGGACCCCGCGGACGGGGCGGCGAACGGGCGTGCGACACTCCGTCCCATGCTGGGTGTCACCGACCTTCCGACCTACCTCGCCGGCCTGGTGCTGATCGTGCTGCTGCCGGGGCCGAACTCGCTGTACGTGCTGTCCGTCGCCGCCCGGCGCGGGGTACGGACCGGGTACGCCGCGGCGGCCGGGGTGTGGACCGGGGACACCGTGCTGATGACGCTGTCCGCACTGGGAGCCTCCTCGCTGCTGCGGACGACGCCGGTGCTCTTCGCCGTCGTCAAGTACGCGGGTGCGGGCTACCTCACCTGGCTGGCCATCGGCATGCTGCGCACCGCGCTGGCCCTGTGGCGCGAGAGGCACCGGCGCATGGCCGAACTGACCGGACAGGACGCCGGGGAGGAGGCCGCGGAAGCGAGGGAGCGGCCTTACCGGCGGGCGCTCGTGGTCAGTCTCGTCAACCCGAAGGCGATCCTCTTCCTGATCTCCTTCTTCGTGCAGTTCGTCGACCCCTCGTACGCCTATCCGGCGCTCTCCTTCCTGGTGCTGGGCACCCTGCTCCAGATCGCCAGCTTCCTCTACCTCTCCGTGCTGATCTTCGGCGGCACCCGGCTCTCCGCCGCCTTCAGCCGCCGCAAGAGGCTGTCGGCCGGGGCGACTTCGGCGGCCGGGCTGCTGTTCCTCGGGTTCGCGGTCAAGCTGTCGCTGGCCAGCGCCTAAGGTCCTTCGTCCGTCCCAGGACGGCCCGGGAGGGACCGGGGAGGCCCGGGAAGGCCCGGGAGGACCGGGGAGCGGGGCCCCGGTACGGGGCAGGCACCGGGCCGTCTTCGGCGCCCGCGTTCCTCGGCTGTCCGGGGGACAGCCCTACCCGGGACCGGGCGGCCAGCCGGATCGCCGTGGGCCGCTTCAGCGGAAAGGCTGGGACCGGCAGCGGGGACCACCCCGCTGAGATGGTCCAGCGGCCTCCGGCGCCCTCCGGACGGCCCCTCCAATCCGCAGGAGTTGGCGCGTGCACGAGCAGACAGACCAGACGGAGCGGCATTCCCGTCCATCCGGACGCCGGGGGAGGGGGCGGCACGGGACGGTGGCCGCAGCGATCGCGGTGGCCCTGGGCGCGCTCGTGACGGGGGCCGCCGTGCCGACCGCCGCGGCAGCGGCGCCCGTCGCCGAACGGCACGACACGGTGCAGCAGGGGCTGAACGCACTCGTACGCTCCGACGGCATGCCCGCCGCTCTGGCCAGTGTCACGGACGGCAAGGGACACACCCGTACGTACACCGCGGGCGTCGGCGACATCGCCACTGGAGCCGAGGTGCCCCGCGACGGCCAGATCCGCATCGGCAGCAACACCAAGGCGTTCACGGCCGTGGTCGTGATGCAGCTCGTCGCCGAGGGCAAGGTGGAGCTCGACGGCCACATCGACACGTATCTGCCGGGTCTCGTACACGGTGACGGCATCGACGGCGGCCGCATCACCGTCCGCCAGCTCCTCCAGCACACCAGCGGGCTCCCGAACTACACCAACGGCCTGAGCGACGACATCCGTTACTACGAGCCCCGCGAACTCCTCGGCCTCGCCCTCCGGCAGAAGGCCGACTTCGAGCCCGGCAAGGGCTGGAAGTACAGCAACACCAACTACCTGGTGGCCGGACTCCTCGTGCAGAGGGTCACCGGACGTCCCCTCGCCGTGGAGATCGAGCAGCGCGTCATCCGGCGCGCCGGGCTGCGCCACACCTACTTCCCCGCCCCCGGCGAGCTGCGCATCCGCGAGCGCCACCCCAAGGGCTACTACCAGGACTCCGTTGGCGCGCCCTTCACCGACGCCACCGAGTGGGATCCCTCCTGGGCCTGGGCGGCGGGGCAGCTGGTGTCCACCAACTCCGATCTCAACCGCTTCTACTCCGCGCTCATGCGCGGCCGTCTCGTGCCGAGGCCGCAGCTCGGCCAGATGCGCACCACGGTCCCGGCCGGCTCCCCCTTCGCCGACGGCGCCCGCTACGGCCTCGGTCTGGTCAGCACCCCGCTCTCCTGCGGTGACGGCGTCTACTGGGGGCACGGCGGCAGCATGACGGGATACGAAACCCGGGGCGGCATCACCGGGAACGGCCATGCCGTCGGCATCGCCGTCACCACGCAGCCGGGGAAGGCGACGCAGAAGCGCATGGACGAGATCGTGGACAGGGCCCTCTGCTCGGCAGCACGACCGGGCAAGGGCTAGGGCAGGGCCGTGTCGCGCGCGGTCGGCTCCGGCTCCGCTCCTCGGGTCCGCTCCTCGGCTTCGCACCGAAGCTGTCGCCCAGCGGTGTCCGGGCCCTCCGGGCGCCCGGAGGGCCCGTACCTGCGGGGTCGGTGCGCCGTTTTCCGTTCCGACAGGGCGAGTTCATCCGGCGGCCGTCCAGCTTTCCTAGCGTGGTCCGGAACCGATCCTGCGCGCCGCGCATCCGCCCCGCCCCGGTGCCGGGTGTGCTCCTGGTGCGTGCCCCGGTGACCGTACGCCCGGCCCGCCCCTCCCCCACGGGCACCAGACGCTTGGAGCGCCATGAGAGAAGCCCGCACCCGTTGGCCACGGCAGCGCGACGCGGCTGACGTGGAGAGCGCCGCCGCGCGGCACGCCTCCGTCGACCCGACCGATGCGGACGCGTGCCTGCGCGCCTGTGCCGCGCACAGCACCAAACTGGTCGCGGGACTCGACCGGCGGCGCACCACGCTCGCCGAGGCGCTGCGCCATCTGCTCGCCACGTACGCGGCCCAGCCCGCCGCCGCCCCGGCCGCCGCCTCCGCCCTCCCGCTGATACGCCGCCCCGGCAAGGCGGGCGCCGCCTCGGCGACTCTCCCCGACGCCCTGCTCGACCCGCTGCTCGCGGTCGGCAACAAGGCGCTGGAGTGCGGTTACGAGGACGAGGTCAAGCTCGCCCTGCTCATCGCGGACACCGTGCTCACCCAGCGCAAGGGCTCCCGGGCCGGATGGCGGCTGCGGGCCAGGACGCTGGAGGCGATGGGCGCGGAGGCGGCGGCCGTCGAGGCGTACGAGCGCTACCTCTCGTTCACCAAGGACGACGGCTTCGGCGTCGCGGCCCGGGTCGCCGGGATCCGGGCCGGTGCCGAGCGCCAGGACGAGCTGCTGCGGCGCCTGGAGCGCGACTGCCCGGCCGCCGCCGCGCACGCCGACCGTCCCGTCACCGAATCCTGGGCCGAGGGCCTCGCCCTCCATGCCCGCGGCGACCTGGCGGCGGCCGAGCCCCGGCTGATCGGCGCCCTGCTCGCCCAGGAACGCGACCGCGCCCCGGTCCAGGAGATCCAGGAGGCCACCGCCCAGTACCTGGCCCTCGCCCTGGAGACGGCCGGGACGGACCGGGAGGCCGCGACCCGGATCACCGCGCTCGCCGGGCTCTACGCCGAACAGCGCCGCAACCGGATGCGCGGCCCGGTCCCGGATCCCACCTTCGGCGGCGTCCGGTGGACCACGGTCGGCGAGTTCCGCAACCGGATCGCCGGGAAGACGGTCTGCCTGATAGCCAACTCCCAGCGCGTCGGCAGCAGTTCGATGGGCGAGGAGATCGACGGCTACGACCTGGTCGTCCGCTTCAACTCGTACCGGATCGACCCGGCGGCGACCGGGCGGCGCACCGACATCCACGCCACCATCCACAAGCACGGCTTCAACTGGGACCAGAAGGTGCACACCCGGCTGGTCTTCGGCGGGATCTCCGGGGACTGGAAGCACTCCCTGCGCAACCGCCTCGTCCCCGGCGCCCAGCGGTACCTGGGCGACGAATCGCTGCGCTGGCCGCTGCGCGACCTCGGCCGTGTCGGCACCGACGTCTGGCCCGCCATCCCCACCAGCGGCTTCAACATGCTGTGGCTCCTGGACCACCTCGACGTCAGCAGCCGGATCGACCTGATCGGCTTCGACTTCTACGAGAGCGGCGCCTACCGGCTGGCCGACGCGATGAAGATGCCCATCACCTCCGTGCACGAATACACCAGCGAAAAGGCGTGGGTCATGGAACGCGCCCAGAGCGTCAGCGACATGAGGATCCGACTGCGATGACGACGACCGCCACAGCCCCGTCCGCCGCGGCCCTCCCCGCGCCGGCCACGACCGCCAACCCGCTCACCGGCAAGCGCAAGGTCGCCTTCGCGAGCTTCGTCGACGAGAACTACCTGCCCGGCTTCCTCGCCCTGCTGCGCAGCCTGGCCCTGTCCAACCCGAACGTCTGCGAGGACTTCCTCGTCCTGCACGACGGGCTGCGCCCGGCCTCCGTCGCGCGGATCCGGGCCCTGCACCCGCGCATCGACTTCCGCCGCGTCGACGCCGGGCACTACGACACGTACGCCAAGGGCGACCAGGACAACTACCTCGTCCGCAAGGCCTACTTCATCCTCGACGTCTTCAAGGTCCGCGACTACGACACCGTGATCACCCTGGACACCGACATGGTGGTCCTCGGTGACCTCGGCGAACTGCTCGCCCTGCGCGACGGACTGGCCGCCGTACCGCAGTTCTTCTACGGGCAGCACAAGCTCAACAGCGGACTGCTGGTCATCCAGCGGGAGTACCTGAGCGACGCGTTCTGCGCCCGGATCGACGAGGTCGGCCGGGCCGGCACGTACGAGCTGGACAAGCACGACCAGGGCATCCTCAACGCCGTGCTCGACGGCGGGTTCGTCCAGCTCGACGCCCGCTACAACTTCGTCAAGCGGCGTCTCTCCGGCGACCTCCCGGTCCCCGAGTCCACCGCGGTCCTGCACTTCACCGGGCGCCACAAGCCCTGGCAGGGCGGCGAGGCCGGTTACCGCGAGGCGGAGGACCGCTGGCGCGAGTTCGAGCTGTCCGACGCCGCATTCCACGCGGCGTACCTGGAGCTGCCCGGGGCCAAGCACCACGACCTGCTGGTCCACTACGGCACCCCGCACGTGGCCCGCACCGGCTCCGCGGAGGCCGCCCGCAAGGTGGCCGCCGCCCACATCGGGGCCGGTGAGTACCAGGAGGCGGCCGACCTGCTGGGCAGGGTCACCATCCCGGTCGACGAATCCTGGCCGCACGAGGTGCTCGGCCACGCCCTGATGAGCGTCTCGCGCTACGAGGAGGCCCGCGCCCGGCTGCTGCTCGCCACCGCCGCGCCCAACCGGGCCGCGACCGCCTTCGCCCGCCTCGCCCAGATCTCCTGGATCCACGGCGACGACGAGGAGGCGTCCGCGTACGCCCTCAAGGGCCTCTCGGTCGACCCCACGCACCGGGCCAGTCGCCTGATGCACCTGCGCACCACGGACCTGGCCCCGCCCGTGGAGGGCCCCGCCTCCGGCCAGCTCGCCCATGTCGCCTTCTACATGGAGCGCCAGGGCAACGCCGGGGACAAACTGCTGCCCGAGAGCGTACGGCTGGCCTTCGGCCGCGACACCGGGCCGCGCCGCTGGCACTCCGTCCACGCCCACCGGCTCTTCGACGAGGCCGCGCTGGAACGGGTCAACGAACGCCGGGGCCTGGTCATCGGCGGCGGCGGCCTCTTCATCCCGGACACCGCGCCCAACGGCAACAGCGGCTGGCAGTGGAACGTCCCCGACGCGCTCCTCGACCGGATCGACGTACCGGTCATGGTGTACGCGGTCGGCTTCAACGCCTTCGACGGCCAGGCGTACGGACACGGCCGCGAGCGCTTCCTCTCCAGCCTGCGCACCCTCGTCGAACGGTCCTCGTTCTTCGGGCTGCGCAACCACGGCTCCATCGAGAAGGTCCGCGCGCTGCTGCCCGCCTCGCTCCACGACAAGGTCCGCTTCCAGCCCTGCCCGACCACGGTCACCCGGCAGCTGGTGGACGGCTGGAGCGACCCGGAGCGGCGCGAGGACACCGTGCTGGTGAACGCCGCGTACGACCGCGCCGGGCTCCGCTTCGGCCACGACTACGCCCATTTCCTGGGCGAGATGGCGACCGCGGTGCGCGGGCTCGGCGAGCGCGCCGAGGTCCACTGCGCCGCCCACTCGCTGGACGACGAGCGGATCGCGTTCGACCTGCGGCGCGAGCACGGGATCTCGCTGCCGGTGATCCCGATGTACGACTTCGACAACGACGCGATCCGGGACACCTACGCCCGGACCAGGCTGGTCGTCGGGATGCGCGGGCACGCGGGGATGATCCCGTTCGGCTGCGGTACGCCGATCATCAGCCTGATCTCGCACCCGAAGATGGCGTACTTCCTGGCCGACATCGACCGCCCGGAGTGGGGCATCTCCGTCCACGACCGGCACCTCGGCGCCCGGCTCGTGGAGCGGGCCGCCGGGCTGCTCGACGACCACGCCGCGGCCGTCGCCGATGTGCACGGGCGGCAGCGGGAGCTGTGGAAGGTCACCGAGGCCAACGCGGCCGACCTGCGCGTGATCCAGGGCGGCGTCAGCTTCTGACAGGCGCGGCGCGGGGCAGGGCGGCGCGGGGCGGGGCAGGGCGGCGCGGGGCAGGGCCGGACCCGGACCGTCCGGCCCTGCCCCGCCCCGCCCGAGTGGCTCCGCCGCGAGGGCGCTCCGGCGCCTTGCGCGCGCACGCGCCAAACCCCGCACCCCGCGCACCCCGCCCCGCCCCTTCTCCCGCGCTCATGGGCCGGGCACCGCCCTAGGGCCTCTCGTTTGGATCATGCCGGGCTCGCGGGGGCCGGCACGCACATCTGCCGCGTTGTCGTCAGTCACCGACGCTCCGCGTCGGCTCCTTCCTCCGCCTTGCAGCTGCACGCACCAGCCCCCGCTCCCTGATCCAGCCTGATCCAAACGAAAGACCCTAGTGACGCGCCACCCGGCGCCGCACCGACCGGGCCACCCGTCGCACCATCGCGTTGCGCGGCAGGAACGCCAGCTGGGCCGGGACCGCGCCCGGCAGCGCCAGCGAGGTCAGCCGCCTGCGCTTGAAGTACCGCCAGGTCGCCCCGGACAGACAGGCGGCCAGATAGCGCTCGGCGGCCGGGCGCAGCTCCGGGTAGATCTTCGGCTGCATCGCGAAGCCGACCGCGGTGACCAGCGCCGTCAGCTCGTCCGTGGCCACCGGCTCGCCGCTCGTCGCCGCCCGCTCGACGGCCGCCCGGTCCGTCACCTCCGGCACCAGCGCGTCCACCAGCGTGACCGGCACGCGGTTGCTGTTCTCGTACGGGGAGAGCCGGTCCAGCAGCATGTCCGTGCCGACCTGGGCCACCGGCAGCCCGTAGAACGCCGAGGCGGTCAGCAGCGCCGTCGAGAAGCAGCCCACCACCAGTGCGGGGCGCATCCGCTGGTACAGCACCTCGGCCAGGACCGGCGCGGGCCGCACCGCCTCGTCCAGGACCGTCAGTTCGGCACCGAGCCGCCCGGCCTCCTCGCGCAGCGCGTTCGACCACTGGGCCGGAGCCGTGGGGTGCGGCTTGAAGACCAGCCGGGTGTGGCCGAGCGCCACCGCGCCGCGCATCATCCGCAGGTGCAGCTCCTCCTCCTCGGCCGCGCTGATCAGCCCCAGTGCCGAGAGGTACTGGCCGAGCAGCAGCGCGGGCCCCGTCACGCCCTCCGCCCCCGCCGCGGCCCCCGGCGCGTCCGCCAGCTCGCCGAGCACCTTCACGAAGGACTCCGTCGGCACGATCCGCGGCGCCACCCCGAACTCCGTGAGCAGCAGCGGACGCAGCCCCCGCACCAGGTCCAGATGGAGCAGCCGCCGCACCCGGGTGCCGATCAGCGGATCGATCTTGTTGCGGGTGGGGCCGTAGCTCATCAGCCCGTCCGCGTACACATCGAGCGGGGCGCCGGTGAAGATCTGGGCGACCGCCTGCGCCGGGTTGACCTGGATCGATTCCACCGCCAGCTCGACGCGGTCCTCGTCCAGCCCCCAGGCCAGGCGCAGATGCCGCTCCCACAGCGGCAGGTCGTCGGGTCGCGGCTCCCAGCCGCCCGGGTGGAAGGGGGCGATCGTGGTGTTCCACGACACCACGTCGTCGAAGCGGCCGCGCAGCGCGCCGAAGCCGGGCATCGCGTCGAGGGAGGGCGTCGTCTCCGGCACGGCCGCGTTGTTCGAGACGAGCAGGATCCTGCGGTCGGCCTCCGGGAAGCAGCCCGCGTCGAGCGCGGCGGCCAGGGTGGCGGCGCCGTAGAGCGTGGAGGCGAGGAAGATCTGCGTGGTGCGGGAACGGGCGGTGCTCACGCGGCCGCCACCTCCTTGCCGGCCGGGCGGCGGCGCAGCCGGCGCAGCAGGGTCGCGCGTTCCACGTCCATCGAGTCGAGGGCGTCGTCGAGCACCTGCTGCGGCATGCGCCTGAGCGCCGCGGCGCTCAGCGATTTCAGAGTGCGGGCCACAGCGGGTTCGAACCTTTCGATCGAGCTCATGTGATGGAAAATGATCGCGCAATAGGTGCGGACCGCTTTAGGGAGAAGTACGCGCCCGTCACGGTCCTCAGCGGTTTCCCGGATGACCTGGTCGAACGAGCGAATGAAATCGAGCTGACGTACGTCGCCGATCTGCGTGAGCGAAGAGGCGACGCCCCGCCGGTAGAAAATTCCGAGAAGTCCCAGCACCGCGAAGGAATCCGCCTCGCGGTGCAGCCGCCAGATCCACGGACGGTCCTCCGCGGTGCGCAGCCCGTCCGTGAAATGCAGCAGTCCGCGGTCCAGCAGCCGCCGGTGGTACAGCCCGGCCCAGGCGTACGGGTAGTCGACCGAGGTGGTCCGCCCGGCGGGCAGGATCGCGTCCCTGGGGTCCATCACCTCGTCGCGCCGCCCGTGCGGCACCCGGTGCACCGTACGGTTGCGGGCCTCGACCTGGACATGGTCGGTCCGTACGAAGTCGCATCCCAACTCCTCCGATCTGGCGAGGAGTTCGGCGTAGTAGCCGGGGGCTGTCCAGTCATCGCCGTCCAGGAACGCGAGGTACTCGCCGCGCGCCGCGTCCAGGCCGGTGTTGCGGGCTGTGGCCAGTCCGCCGTTCTGCTCGTGTCTGCGGACGACCACCCCCTCAATCTCGTCCTCGGCGCGGCGCAGGAGGTCCGCGGTCCCGTCGGTCGAGCAGTCGTCGACCAGGATGAATTCGAAGTCCTCGCGGGTATTCGCCCGCAGACTTCTCAAGGTGTCGGGGGCATATGTCTGCACGTTGTAGAACGGCACGATGACCGAGAGCTTAACCACCCTCCCACGCTAGGAGCGGGGCCGGCATTTGCCCTGACCCCGGATGGGACGACGGGTGAACGGCGCATGTCGGAATGATGAACCGGTTTGGAGTGCGGGGGCCGGTGTCCTCTTTGTGAGGGTGATTCGCCGAGCGTCGTCGGGCTGTTAACCAGCTGTTGCCGTGACGTTGGGCCGCGAATCGAAATGCCTTCCTAGGTTCTGGGACGTGCCCCCACGTACCGAAATGACGACCGCACTCCGGGTCGCCGTACTCGCCGACTCCGACACCCGGTGGAAATGGGGCGCGCTCACCGCGCGCCGGCTCACCGCCGGGGATCCGGCACGGCGCGTCGAGCTCAGCGGACTGCTGCTGCGCGGCCGGGCCACCCCGACCCCGCGCCAGCTCGCCGAGGTCGGCGACGTCGGCATCGAGACCGGCCGGGTGCGCGAGGTGACCGCCGTCGAGTTCCTGCACACCGTGCGGGACGAGGGGTACGACGTCGTCGTCCTGGCACTCGTCGGCGGTGGCGTCCAGGCGATGCTGCACGGCCTGGCCGCGCTGCGGCTGGAGACCAGGCCGGTCGTCGTCACCGGCTACGTGGGCGTCGTCTACGAGAAGCTCGCCGACGGGCTGCTGCTGCGGCACGGCGCCGACATCGTCCTCGCCAACTCCCGCCACGACGCGGACCGCTTCCGCGCCGTGTACGAAGGAGTCGGCGCCGACGCCTCGTCCGTCACCGAGGCCGCCCTGCCCTTCCTCGGCGGCGCGCCGCACCGCCCCGAGCCCGGCCGCGACACCGTCGTCTTCGCCGCCCAGCCCTCCGTACCGGCCTCCCGGGCGGACCGTACGTACCTGCTGCGCAGGCTGGCCGAGCACGCCCGGCTGCACCCCGACCGCGAGGTGCTGCTGAAGCTGCGCTCCAGGCCCGGCGAGCACACCACGCACATCGAGGAGCTTCCCTACCAGCGGCTCGCCGAGAAGCTGCCGGGCGGCCTCCCGCCCAACCTCCGCCTGGTCTACGGGCACATGGGCGAGGTCCTGGACCGCACCGACCTCCTGGTCACCGTCTCCTCGACCGCCGCGCTGGAGGCCCTGCACCGGCGCGTCCCCACCGCGATCCTCACCGACCTCGGCGTCCGCGAGGCCCTGGGAAACCACCACTTCGTCGGCTCCGGCCTGCTCACCTCCTGGGACCACCTGGACGGCGGCCTGCGCCCCCGGCCCGACCCGGAGTGGCTGGCCGGCCAGGGGGTCGCCGCCGACGGCACGTACGCCACCGCCTACGACCACGCCCGCGCCCGCGTCGACGCCCTGCTCGCCGCGGACCGGCTGCCCGGCCTCGCGCCCTACTACACGCCCGCCACCGCCCCCGGCTACCTCCCCGGCATCCTCGCCCGCCACCACCTCGCCCCCGACGGTCACCCGCTGCCGGGGACCGGACGGCCGCGCGAGACCGGACGGGTGCGCGGTGCGGTGCGCGAGGCGGTCCGGGAAGCGGCGCGCGGCGCCTACCGGCAGGGCGTCCAGCGGGTCGCTCCGGTGATCCGGCGGATGGGCGAGCTGTGAACACCACCTCAGGAGCAGAGATGACCCCGACCCCCACCGTGCTCGCCGTGATCCCCGCCCGCGGCGGATCCAAGGGCGTACCGGCCAAGAACCTCGCCCAGGTCGGCGGCGTACCGCTGGTCGCCCGCGCGGTACGCGCCTGCCTCGCCTCCCGCGAGGTCACCGACGTCGTCGTGACGACCGACGACGCGGCCATCGCGGACGCCGCCCGCGCCGCGGGCGACACCTCCGGCACCCCCGGCCGGCTGCACATCGTCCAGCGCCCCGCGGCCATCGCCGGGGACAGGTCCAGCAGCGAGGACGCGGTGCTGCACGCCCTCGACACGTACGAGGCGACCGGTGACCGCACGGCCGACGTGGTGCTGCTCGTCCAGTGCACCAGCCCCTTCGTCCTGCGCGAGGACATCGACGGGGTGGCCGCCGCGGTCGCACACGACGGCGCCGACACGGCCGTCACCGTCGCCCCCTTCCACGGCTTCCTCTGGCGCGACGGCAGCGCGGCCGAGGAGGACAACCACGGGGTCAACCACGACAAGTCCGTCCGGCAGATGCGCCAGGACCGCCCCGAGGACCTCCTCGAAACGGGCACCGCGTACGCCATGGACGTCCAGGGCTTCCGCACCCACCGCCACCGCTTCTTCGGCCGCACCGCCCTGGTGCGCACCGACGCCGCCCGGGTCCTGGAGGTCGACGATCCGCACGACCTCGCGCGCGCCCGCGCGCTGGCCCCGCTGCTCGACCCGTCCCCGCTGCCCACCCTCGACGACATCGACGCGGTCGTCCTCGACTTCGACGGCACCCAGACCGACGACCGGGTCCTCATCGACTCCGACGGACGCGAGACGGTCGCCGTCCACCGGGGAGACGGCCTCGGCATCGCCGCCCTGCGCAAGGCCGGACTGCCGCTGCTGATCCTCTCCACCGAGCAGAACCCGGTCGTCGCCGCCCGCGCCCGCAAGCTCCGCGTCCCGGTCCTGCACGGCATCGACCGCAAGGACCTGGCGCTCAAGCAGTGGTGCGACGAACACTCCGTCGCTCCCGAACGTGTCCTCTACGTCGGCAACGACGTCAACGACCTGCCGTGCTTCGCGCTCGCCGGCTGGCCCGTCGCGGTCGCCAGCGCCCACGACTCGGTGCGGGCGGCGGCCCGCGCCGTCACGAACACCCCCGGCGGCTTCGGCGCCATCCGCGAGATCGCGGCCTGGCTGCTCGGCCCCACCCTCACGACCACCACCACGTCCACCCCGTCCACCCCGTCCTCCGAGTGACCCGGGTTCCCCACACCCGCCCCGTCATCCCACCTAAGGAAACACACCTCATGAGCACCTCCCGTCTGCGCACCCTCGGCCACCGCACCGCCGGTCCCGGCCACCGCGTCTACATCACCGGTGAGATCGGCATCAACCACAACGGCGACCTCGGCAACGCCCTCGCCCTGATCGACGTCGCCGCCGAAGCCGGCTGCGACGCCGTCAAGTTCCAGAAGCGCACTCCGGAGATCTGCACCCCGCGCGACCAGTGGGACATCGAGCGCGACACCCCCTGGGGCCGGATGACGTACATCGACTACCGCCACCGCGTCGAGTTCGGCGAGGACGAGTACCGGGCCATCTCCGAGCACTGCGCCGAGCGCGGCATCGACTGGTTCGCCTCCCCGTGGGACACCGAGGCCGTCGCCTTCCTGGAGAAGTTCGACGTCCCCGCCCACAAGGTCGCCTCCGCCTCGCTCACCGACGACGAGCTGCTGCGCGCCCTGCGCGCCACCGGCCGCACGGTCATCCTCTCCACCGGCATGTCCACCCCGAAGCAGATCCGCCACGCGGTCGAGGTCCTCGGTTCGGACAACATCCTGCTCTGCCATGCCACGTCGACCTACCCGGCCAGGGCCGAGGAGCTGAACCTGCGGGTCATCAACACCCTCCAGCAGGAGTACCCCAACGTCCCGATCGGCTACAGCGGCCACGAGACCGGCCTGCAGACCACCCTCGCCGCCGTCGCCCTCGGCGCCACCTTCGTCGAGCGCCACATCACCCTCGACCGCGCCATGTGGGGCTCCGACCAGGCCGCCTCCGTCGAGCCGCAGGGCCTCAGCCGCCTGGTCCGCGACATCCGCACCATCGAGGCCTCCCTCGGTGACGGCGTCAAGAAGGTCTACGAGTCCGAGCTCGGCCCGATGAAGAAGCTCCGCCGGGTCACGGGCGTCATCGCCGAGAGCGAAGCGGCCCCGGCCGCCGAGCCGGTCGCGGTCTGACGGGCCGACCGGTGAACCTCGCCTTCGTCGAGAGCCCGGTCCAGCTCCTGAACGTCCTGGAGTGGGCCTACGCAGAGGGAGGCGACGACCGGGTCCTCACCGACATCACGGTCGTCGTCCTCCCCCCGGTCGACCCGATGTCGCGCGGCCAGCTGCGCCGGATGGCGGAGCTGGCCCGCGACGAGGGCATCACCGTCCGCTGGCAGGAGGCGCGCGGCGGTGCGGGCGCGCCCCTGAAGAGCCTGCGCGACCTGTCCGGACTCGTCCGCGGGGCGCGGCACGTCGTGATCGGCGACCCGTTCTCCCGGTACGTACAGCTCCTGCTCACGCTGGTCAGGGCCCGCCGCCTCACGGTGGTCGACGACGGCACGGCCACCATGGAGTTCGTCGCGCAACTCGCGCGCGGCGAACGCCTGGTGCGCTGGCACCGCAAGGGCAGCAAGGGCCCGCGCGAACTGGTCCTGGCGCCGGTCACCGCCCGTGCCCGCAGCCGCTTCACCCCGTCCGCGAACCGTACGGTCGAGGTCTTCACGGCCATGCCGGTCGAGGCTCCGCCCGGTGTGACCGTCACCTCCAACACGTTCGCCTGGACCCGGGCCCGCTTCGGCCCGCCGCGTCTGACCAAGGGCGCCGACCTGGTGGGCACCTCCCTGGTCGAGACGGGCGTGGTCGACCGCGCCCGCTACCTGGAGGCGGTGGCCGCCCTGGCCCGCGCGCACCACGCCACCCGCTACTTCGCCCACCGCCGGGAGTCCACCGACAAGCTCCACGCCCTGGAGGCCGCCACCGGCCTGGAGATCGTCCGCCCCGACCTCCCCCTGGAGCTCATCGCCCGCCGAGGCCCCATCGGCCGCACGGTCCTCAGTTTCCCCTCCACCGTCGTCCACACCCTTCCCCTGGCCCTGGCCGGTACCGAGGTCAAGGTCGCCGTCTGCGACATCGCCCCCGAATGGCTCCGCGACACCGCCTCCCCGCGGGCCCACGGCTTCCTCTCCGGGGTCACCGAAACCGCCCGCGACGTGCAGCGTCTGGGCCCGTGGCGCGCCACGGCGGTGACCGAGGCGTAACCCCCTCCGCCCACCCGCGGGCCCGCCGCGGGTGGGCCCGCCGGTGTCCCCGCGGCAGCGCTCACCGCGCCGTTAGACTGCGTTCTCACGCAAGGGGTGTTCTGTGATCGTCGCTCTCGTCATCTCCGCGGTCATCGCCGTGGGCTTCATCGGTTACCTCGTCAGCCTCTTCAAGCGTGACCACGACATCAGGTGGAACGGCCGGGATGTCCGGGCCCTGGTGGAGGACGTCCGCCACATCGGCACGAACGACGCCGGAAGCTTCGACATCACCTACCGCCTCTCCTGGCAGGAGGACGGCGAGAAGAAGATGGTGGAAGGCCGCGACACCATCCCCGCCCGCCGCTTCCCCCAACTCCGGGCGGGCAGCGAGGTCGCCATCACGTACCTGGACGACAGGAAGATCATGTTCCTCTTCGACGCGTAGGCGGGGCCGGATGGAGGGTGTGGGGGAGGCGCGGGGCGCCTCCCCCTTCGCGTGAACTGCGACGATTGCGTAGAGTGCTGACTCCGTAGTCGTGAGTTACCTCACATTCCGCATGTCACCCTTTGCCGGACAGATGCGGCACGTCCCCCTGGTTGGGCACATGGCCTCTACATAGAGTCCTGCAAGATTCCCTTTCTCAGAGAATCTTCAACTTCTTGTGCCCGAGGTGTGGATTATGTGGAGGCGTGCTGTGGGACCGGCTGGCTGAGTCCGTTCCCGCCAGGGGGCGTTGAGCCGCGGTCGGACAGACTGCCCCGCCCCTCCCCGGCCCACGTGCTCCAGGTCCGCGCGTCCCGCGCGCCCACCCCTCTTCTCCCGCGTTTCGGCCCTTCCCTCCCGTCCCCCGCTGCCCGTTCCTGGTCCGGTATTCCGCACGGTGTCCCGGCTGCCGGTCGACACGGTCGAGCCCTCGATTCTGCGCCGCACCCGAATTCCCGGTGTGCGGCGTCCGGCAATGACGAAAGTGCTACGGATGAGACACAGACCAGGATTCACCGCCGGGAACAGGGTGTTGCGGCGAACATCACTGGCGATTTCCGCCGTGATGGTCGCCACCTTGCTCCAGGCCGCGGCGGCCCCGGCCTCGATGGCGGCGACCAGCAACCTGCCCGGACTGCCCTCGGCCGAGAAGCCGGTCGCGGGAGCCAGGGAGGCCAAGGCCAAGCCCCGGACCCGGACCCCCGGGCCGAAGGTCCCGTCGGGGGCCCCGAAGGCGAAGCTGCCCAGCCCCTCCGTGGCGACGGTCTCGATACCGGGGGCCGACGCCAAGGGGGCCGCGCGCTTCACCGTCCCCGGGAAGCAGCCGATCGCGATAGGCCGGGCCCAGGCCAAGGCGCCCGCGAAGGCACCGGCCAAGGCGTCCGCGAAGGCGGTGGACCCGGTCGACGCCCCGTCACCCACCAGCGTGACCTCACGCGTTCTCGGCAGTGAACAGGCGCGTCGAGCGGGCGTGAACGGCGCCCTGTTCAGCCTCACCCCGAAGACCGCGACGCCCGGCGCCGGGCGGAGTTCCGTCGCGCTGACCGTCGACTACGCCCCCTACGCGGAGCTGTTCGGCGGCTCGTACGCCTCGCGTATGCGCCTGGTCGAACTCCCGGCCTGCGCGCTCACCACCCCGGACGAGAAGCGGTGCCGCACCGGCGCGCCCGTCGCCGCCACCAACGACACCGCGGAGCGGACGCTCACGGCGGCATCGGTGAACCTGCGGGCGGCAGGCCCGACCGTACTGGCCGTGACGGCCTCGGCCGCGGGCGACAAGGGCGACTACAAGGCGACGCCGCTCTCCCCGTCCTCCACCTGGCGGACCAACCTCAACACCGGTGACTTCACCTGGTCGTACGCCATCAGCACCCCCGAGGTCCCGGGCGGGCTGAACCCGAACATCGGTCTCTCGTACTCCTCGGGCGCCATCGACGGCCGCACCGGCGGGACGAACAACCAGGGCTCCTGGGTCGGCGACGGCTTCGACATGTGGCCCGGGTACATCGAACGCCGCTACAAGCCGTGCGTGGACGACGGCGTGAAGAACGCCGACGGCAGCAAGCCCGGCGACATGTGCTGGGCGTACGACAACGCGTTCCTCTCCTTCAACGGCTCGGGCGGCGAGCTCGTCCCGGCGGGCAACGACGAGTTCAAGCTGAAGCACGACGACGGCACCCGGATCAAGCGCCTGGAGCACGTCAACCGGGAGAACGGCGACAACGACGGCGAGTACTGGCGTCTGACCGACCCGCAGGGAACCCGCTACTACTTCGGCTACCACCGGCTCCCGGGCTGGAGCACGGGCAAGGAAGCCACGGAATCCGCCTGGACCCTTCCCGTCTACGGCAACGACACCGGCGAGGAGTGCCACGCCGACACCTTCGCGGACTCCTGGTGCCAGCAGGCCTGGCGGTGGAACCTCGACTACGTCGTCGACGCCCACGACAACACCGTCAGCTACTACTACGGCAAGGAGACCAACTCCTACGGCCGTAACCTGAAGGCGGCGGACGACACCCCGTACACCCGCGGCGGGTACCTGAAGCGCATCGACTACGGCCAGAAGGCGACCGAGGTCTACACCGCGAAGCCGCTGGCCCAGGTCGTCTTCGACAACGAGGAGCGATGCCTGCCCGAGACGGGTGTCACCTGTGCGGCGGACACCATCGACAGCAAGTCGTTCTACTGGTACGACACGCCCTGGGACCTGAACTGCAAGGCCGCCACCAGCTGCGACGGCAGCCGGCTGTCGCCCTCCTTCTGGACGCGCAAGCGGCTGACCGGCATCAGGACCCAGACCCTCCAGGCCGACGGCACCTACGCCAAGGTCGACTCCTGGAAGCTCGAACACCGCTGGGGCATGGCCGACACCGACTACCAGCTGCTGCTGGACGGCATCCAGCAGACGGGCCAGTCCGCGACCCCCGCCGTCACCCTGCCGAAGACGACGTTCGCGTACACCCAGCTGGCCAACCGCCTCGACAAGACCGGCGACGGATACGCGCCGTTCATCAAGGAGCGGCTGAGCACGGTGTCGGACGAGTACGGCGGCCAGACCACGGCCAACTACTCCAAGGCGGCGTGCGACTGGAACGCCCTTCCGACCCCGGAGACCAACACCACCCGCTGCTTCCCGCAGTTCCTCGGCGGCAGTGACACCGAGGCCGCCGAGCAGCACTGGTTCAACAAGTACGTCACCACGTCCGTGACGTCGACGGACCGCATCGGCGGCGCGCCCGACCAGGTCACCCGCTACGAGTACCTGGGCGGAGCCGCCTGGCACTTCGCCGATGACGACGGCCTGACCAAGGAGAAGGAGAAGACCTGGTCCCAGTGGCGCGGTTACGGCCAGGTCCAGGTCCGCACCGGCGGCCAGGGCGGCGACGCCGCCATGAAGACGCAGCAGGACTCCTACTTCCTGCGGGGCATGGACGGCGACCGGAAGAACACGTCCGGCGGGACGAAGGCCGTCTCGGTGAGCCTCGCCGCGGGCGAGGGCGACCCGATCACGGACCACGAGACCGCTGCCGGGTTCGGCTACAAGACCGTCTCGTTCGACAAGCCCGGCGGCAAGGTGGTCGCCAAGTCGGTCAACCGGCCCTGGTACCACGAGACCGCGAAGAAGGTCCGTGACTGGGGCACGGTGACGGCCAACTTCATCGGCACCGCCGCCACCAGGCAGTGGGTCTCGCTCGACGACGGCGCGGGAGCCAAGTGGCGCACCACGTCGACGGCCACCACGTACGACACCGTCGCGGGACGGCCCGTCCAGGCCGACGACTTCGGTGACGACGCCACCGCGGCCGACGACCGGTGCACCCGCATCACGTACCCCCCGGTGACCAGCGCGAACCTGCTCGGTCTGACCGCCCGGGAGGAGACGGTCACCAAGGCGTGCGCCGCCTCGGCGGACCGCTCCAAGGACGTCCTCTCCGACACCCGGACCGCGTACGACGGTGGTGCGTACGGTGCCGCCCCCACCAAGGGCGACAAGACCGCGATCGCCACGCTGAAGAGCCACAACGGCACCAAGGCCACCTACCTGGAGTCGGCCGGCACCTACGACGGCTACGGCCGCCCGCTGACCAGCACCGACCTGGCGGCCGACGTCACCGCCACGGGCACCGACGCCCCGGTCCGCACCGCCCGCAAGGACGGGCGCACGACGACGACCGCGTACACACCGGCGACGGGACTGGTCACCGAGATCAAGGTGACCACGCCTCCGGCCGTCTCCACGGACGCGGCCTCGGCGCAGACGACCACCACCGTCCTGGAGCCCGTCCGCGGCGCCGTGGTGAAGCAGACCGACACCAACGGCAACGTGACCAACATGGCCTTCGACGCCCTGGGCCGGTCCGCCAAGGTGTGGCTGCCGGACCAGAACGCCACCGACCTCCCCAGCATGGAGTTCGTCTACACGGTCACCGACAAGACGGTCGCCGTCGCGACCAGGACCCTGTCCGAGAAGGCTGTCCAGACCACCTCGTACACGCTGTACGACGGGCTCCTGCGCGACCGGCAGACCCAGACCCCGGGGCCGGGCGGCGGCAGCATCATCAGCGACGTCTTCTATGACGACCGCGGTCTCGCGGCCAAGACGTTCGCGCCGTACTACACGACGGGCAAGCCGGGCACCCAGCTCTTCGCGCCGGACAACGCCCTGTCCGTGGAGACCCAGACCCGCACCACGTTCGACGGCCTGAACCGGGCCGTGGAAGTCCGCCAGATCGCGGGCAACGGCGACGGCGGCGCCGTCCTCAACACCACCACGACCACCTACGGCGGCGACCGCACCACCGTCATCCCGCCGGTGGGCGGCACGGCGACCACCACCCTCAGCGACGCCCGCGGCAACACCACGGAGCTGCGCCAGCACCACAGCCGCTCGGCCGCCGCCGCCTTCGACTCCACCGTGTACAAGTACACGCCGCGCGGCGTACTGGAGAAGGTGACCGACCCGGCCGGGAACAGCTGGACCTACACGTACGACCAGCGCGGACTCCAGACGGCTTCCGCCGACCCGGACAAGGGCACCAGCGAGAGCACCTACGACGACCGGGGCCAGCTGACGTTCACCAAGGGGTCGCGGAGCAACGTCCCGGGTCTCGCCTACCTCTACGACGGCCTCGGCCGGCAGACCGAGGTGCGCGAGGGATCGGCCACGGGCACGCTGCGGACCAAGAACGTCTACGACACGATCACCGGCGCGAAGGGCCAGCTCGCCGAGTCGACCCGCTACGTCGGCGGCCAGGCGTACACCTCCAAGGTCACCGCCTACGACCGGCTCTACCGCCCCGTCAAGACCGCGGTCACCATCCCCGCGGCCGAAGGGAAACTGCAGGGCACCTACCAGGCGGGTACGACCTACGGCAAGTCCGGGCTGCCGGACGCCATCAGCTACTCCGCGGCCGGCGCGCTTCCCGCGGGCTCGACCACCTTCACCTACGAGGCGGACACCCTCCGGCCGATCAGGACCAGTGGCGGGGGGATGACGGCCGGCACCGCCTACAGCCTGACCGGCAAGCCGCTGCAGTACACGATGGGGCTGACCGGAAGCACCAAGACGACCCAGGTGACGAACTCGTACGAGTGGGGCACCCAGCGGCTGGCGAACTCACGCGTCGACCGCCAGGACCAGCCCGGTGTCGACCGCAACGTCACCTACACCTACGACGACGCCGGCAACGTCCGCTCGATGGCGGACGTCTCCCGCAGCGGCACGGACAACCAGTGCTTCGTCCAGGACTACCTGGGCCGGGTCACCGAGGCGTGGACCCAGCCCGTCACCGCCTGCGCCACGGAGCCGTCCGGCGGCCTGATCGGCGGGACCGCCCCGTACTGGCAGAGCTTCACGTACGACAAGTCGGGCAACCGCGCCACCGAGACCCAGCACGACCCCACCGGTGACGCGGCCAAGGACACCAAGCGGACCTACGCGTACCCGACCCCGGGCCAGCCGCAGGCCCACGCCCTGAGCTCCGTCACCACGGCGGCCCCCTCGGGCACCACGACCGGCTCCTACACCTACGACGCGAGCGGCAACACCACCGCCCGCCCCGGCCAGAAGCTGAGCTGGGACGCCGAGGGCCACCTCTCCGAGGTGACCGAGAACGGCAAGACCACCAGCTACCTCTACGACGCGGCGGGCAACCGCCTCATCAGCCGAACCAGCACCGAGGCCACGCTCTACCTGGGCAACACCGAGGTCACGGTGCCCACCGGGGCCGACAAGGCGAAGGCGACCCGCTACTTCGGCCTCGGAGGCGGCCAGACAGCCGTCCTCGCGGACGACGGCACGTTCTCCTTCACCATCGCCGACCACCACGGAACCGGTGAACTCGCCGTCAAGGCGGCGGACCTGGCGCTCACCCAGCGCCGCTCGCTCCCCTTCGGCGCGACCAGAGGCCAGAAGCCGGCGAACTGGCCCGGCACCAAGGGCTTCGTCGGGGGGACCGACGACACCAAGTCCACCGGCCTCACCCACCTCGGCGCCCGGGAGTACGACCCCGAACTCGGCCGCTTCATCTCCGTGGACCCGCTCCTCGACCTGGGCGACCCCCAGCAGATGAACGGCTACACCTACGGCAACAACAACCCCGCCACCCTCAGCGACCCGACCGGCCTCCGCCCGGACGGCCCGGCGGGCGGCGCCGCCTTCAACGACGAGAAGGAAAAGGACGGGAGCTTCCGTAAGGGAGGTAGCGGCTACTACTTCCTGGACGACTACGGCGGCTGGAGCTATTCCCACCCGAACAGGGTCTCCAGAGGCAATACGACGGTAGTCGGGTCCTCCGTCTCCTGGTCCAAGCCTGCGCGAGAAGCTGGCAAGACCTGGAAGGACAGCGTCAAGTACACGCCGCTGGAATCGAATCCCCCGAACAACTTCTACACCCAGTACATCGCCCCTGTTCTGGTGGCCCTGATCCTGCCTGACGCGGAGGCGGGGACGGACTGTGTCAGCGGGGACACGTCGCAGTGCGCCTGGGCGGCCACCGACCTTCCCTTCTTGAAGCCCTTCAAGGCCCTCAAGGTCCTCAAGGACATCAAGAAGGCCATGAAGAAGTCGAAGGCCTCAGAAGCCGGCGAGGCGGCGGCGACGTGCCTGCGGCACAGCTTCCTGCCCGGGACGAAGGTTCTTCTCGGCGACGGCACCACCAAGAACATCGAGGACGTCGAAAAGGGCGACGAGGTACTGGCCACCGACCCGCTGACCGGCGAGACGGTTTCCGAAGAAGTCATTGCCACCATCGTCACCAAGAACGACAAGGACTTCACCCAGCTCACCGTCAAGACGGACGACGGCGAGAAGAAGGTCACCGCCACTGACACCCACCCCTTCTGGTCCGTCGACCAGAGCCAGTGGGTCGATGCGGGCGACATAGCACCCGGCGACAAGTTCCGTACCGCGAGCAACGAAACAGCCGAGGTCGTCGCAGTCCGCCATTACACCAAGCGGCAGCAAACCTACGACCTCACCGTGGACCGCATCCACACGTACTATGTGCTGGCGGGGGCCACGCCGGTCCTCGTTCACAACAGCAACGGCGACCTGACTCCTGAGCAGCTGAAGTCCATCGAGTCATATCAGAAGCTGATCGAGGAGCACGAGGTGAAACTCCGGGATTACCTAGCCAACCCGGACGCCTACGACAACAAGGGTTTCCTCAAGAATGCGCCGAGTGAAGAGGTTCGTCAGCGGATCATCGACGGGCGTACGAGGCACTTGAAGAAGGAAATACAAACCTTCCACGAGAACATCGCAAAAATTAACGGGAGCGTTTGCTGATGGTCGAGATTCCAGTAGACAAGCTCAAAAGTCTGTTCGACCTGCTTGTGGAGCGGATTCCTGCTGGGGAGCAGGTGCTGGAAATCAACAAAGAGGCATTCTGGTCCGTGCCTCCAGATCAGGCTTACGACATCTATAGTGAGCCGAGAGATCTCACGATCGGCATGCTTTCCGAGTCCTGGGGCCATCTGGAAGACATGTTGTCTGACCCTGACCGTGTCGTGGGGTACGGCTTCGTCTGGCTTGCCGAGGTGCTTCGTGCCATCGGAGACGAAGCGACGCCCTGAGGTATGGGTAGCTCTTCAGAAGGCTGACTGAGTTCTGGCCCTTGAGTTCCACCAGCAAATCCGAGGCCCCGTCGGGCGTGTCCTGACGGGGCCTTGCCTGGCATGACGGCAGTAGCTACGGGCGCCAGCAGAACCAGAAACCACCGCTGTCTGCGAATGCGCAGATAGAGAGGGGTTGCATGGCACACGCACTATGTGACTGGTGGAGGCCAAGCCGGTTCTGGTGCACAATTCCGACGGCTGTGGAATGGCGTCCAAGCCGAACGCGCTCGCGCGGGCGACCGGATATTCCGTCAAGCAAATCAAGGAAGCCATCCACAAGGTAAAGGGTCAAGGTGGTTGGCGCGGGATCGGCGGCAATAAGAACCCTGACATGCTCATCGATCCCAAGACTGGCGAAGTGCACCCTCAGATGCCTGAGGGAACTCCGGGCGACAGTATGGGGAACATCTACGATTATCTGCCGGAGGAGCCGTGACGAAGGAGTTGGAGGATCGCTGGATCCTTGGGCTTCGAGGTAGCCGAGTGGTGTCTGTCTCTGTGGGTTCGGGGCATCAGGGGCTTGTACTGCTGCTGGAAAGTGAGGCAGGGCTAGTAGTCCAAGGTCAGGCGTTTCTGACCCATGGAGCAGCCTCTGCTCCGGGCGCGGATCCACTTTCTGGTGAAGAATGGCAGGCACTGGTCGGCGCTACGGTCGTTTCGGCAATCGCATTCAAGTCCGGTGCGCTGCGGGCCGTGTTCAGTACGGGTCACCACCTGAATGTCAGAAGCGGGGAGCCCGGGTTGGCAGTCCGTTTTCAAAAGCCAGATGAATTCGATTGGTCATACCGAGAGGGAGTAGGTGTCATGAAGGTATTTGGTGCCACTGCTTCGTAGTGTCCCGCCAGTCAATTCGTCACAAAAGTAATTGACGTCACCAGTGGCCTCGCCGAACGTTATCCGGCGGGGCCGCTGTGGTGTCTGGCGACATAGTTGACGGCAATGTCGGCAGATGGAGCGCACGCGGCGGCGGGGCATTGCCGTCGGCGGGCCGGGGAGTTCGCCTTTCCCGAGTCCGGTGTGCAGGGCGATGCGCGGTGGACTGTCGCCGTTGCCGTGAGGCGAATCGTCGCGGTTCCTTCGGCGAGTGGCGACCGGAGTGATGGCCAGCTGTTGGTTTTCCGGCCCGTCAGGGCGAATCAAGGGTGATGTCGCGCTTTGCGGGTTTGTCGTGGACTGATTCCCACTTAACGACATGTAGCGGACATGTCCTTGACAAGATCATCGGGGCGCTATTGCATGCAATCCTGCCGTGTGCTGCTGGAAGTTCACGAATCCGAGCGGTGGCGCGTACTTCGTGCGCGGTCGTGATCGGGCCCGGCGGGCCGAAGCCGTACGCCGAGCATCGAAGAGAGTGAGTCGTGCCGTGAACAGACCTGGCAGAACTGGGCGTCGGAGCAGTCGAAGACCCCTCGTGGCTGTGACGCTGACGACCGTGCTGGCCACAGGGCTGGGGCTGCCGGTTCTGTCCGGCGGGCCCGCGCAGGCCGCCGCGGCACCTGTCCGGGGTGCCCAGGCCGTCGAAGCCGCCGGTGCGCCGGTGGTCAGCTCCGCCGAGTACCCCGACGACGGCAACTGGCACGAAGGTGTCGGCGACTACGGAAGTTTCACCTTCGACTCGCCGGACGCCGATGTGGTCCGTTACATGTACCGGTTCTCGGGCAATGACGACTGGTCCACGGTCGATGCCGCAGTTCCGGGTGCCTCCGCGACGGTGAAGTTCCTGCCGACGTCCACGAGGTACTGGTCCGTGGACGTGAGGGCCCTCGACGCGAACGGAAACGTCCTGGGGGCGACCACGAGGTACGGCTTCCTCGTCTCCGACGGCCGGGCCCCTGCCGGGGGCTGGACCCTCGGCGACGCCCAGGGCTCCGGTTCCGCGGCCGGCACGGGCGCCTCGCCCGCAGCCGCGGCCGGAACGGGCGTCACGTTCGGCGCCGGGCCCGGACCGCTCGGCGCGACGAGCACGTACGCGGAGCTGGACGGTACCGAGAGCGGCTACCTGGACGCGGGTCGGCATGTCGTCGACACGAACGCCGGGTTCTCGGTCGGTGCCTGGGTCAACCTCCCCGAGGAGCCGACGCGGGACCAGACCGTGATCAGCCAGGACGGCACAGGCCTGCCCGGCTTCGAGCTGGGATACGACGCGGCCAGCCGCAGCTGGGCGTTCCGTTCCCCGTCCGATGCCCTCGGGTCCGCGGACGACTGGAAGGTCACCGGCGGCAAGGTCGTTCCCGGCGCCTGGACGCGCCTCATCGGCACCTACGACGGTGTCACCGGCGCGATGACGCTGTACGTGGACGGCGTGGCGGCCGCGGACGCCGTCCAGCGACAGGCCCCGTGGAACGCGGCCGGGAACCTGCAGATCGGCCGCAGGATCTCGCCGGAGGGGTACACGGCGCACCTCAAGGGCGGCCTTGCCGACGTCCAGGTCCACGACCGGGTCGTGACCGCATCCGAGGTCGCCGCTCTGGGCGGCCCCGTGCCCCGGCAGCTCGCCTACTGGGACGTGGACTCCGCACCCGGCGGCGTGGCCCCGGAGACGTACGGCGGAACCGGGCTCACGCTCGGCGGCGGTGCGTCCGTCTACGTACCGGAACCGGGCTGCGACCCGGAGGGCGATCCGGCGGAATGCGAGGCGCCGCCCGCCGAGCCGATGTGGGGTGACGGGCACCTGGTGCTGAACGGCACCGACGCCTACGCCACCCGGGCGGCCGGGCTGCTCGCGAAGCGGGACAGCTTCTCCCTGACCGGGCGGGTCCGGCTCTCCACGGTGGCGCCCGACGAGGACCAGACGGTCATGGGACTGTCCGGCCATCAGGGAAGTGCGGTCACCGTGGGCTACTCGGCCGCCTACAGCCGCTGGACTCTCACGGTCACCGACGCGGACTCGGCCACCGCGACGCGCACCACCGCGAAGGCGAACGGGTTCCTGCCCAGCACCAGCATCACGGGAGACCACCTGGCCCTCGTCTACTCGGCGCCCTTCGGTGACATGGTGCTCTACGTCAACGGCGTCGAGAGCGCACGGATTCCCTGGGACAACGCCTGGGACTTCAGCACCACCGCGGTCCAGGTCGGCCGCACGCTGAACGGCGACGCCTCCAGCGACTTCCTCTCGGGTTCCGTCGACGAACTGCGCCTCTTCCAGGGAGCGCTGGATGAGAGCCTCGTCAACCTCGTCAGAGGTCTCGCGGACGGCACGAGCGTCGAGCCGACCCTGCCCTGACCGCCCGTCCGGACCCGGCCCGACGGCACGGGCCGGTCGTGCCGTGACCGAAGCCCCGCCAGGACGTGCGCGTGTCCCGGCGGGGCTTCGGTGCGGTCGGAGGCCGGGCCGCCCTCAGCGCGGGTGCCTGCCGTTGACCTCTGCCGTGGCCTCCAGGTAGGCGTCGGCGGCACGGGTGAAGTAGTCGAAGAGGACGGCCCGTTGCGCGGGGGAGTAGCCCTCGATGATCGCGCCGATCCGTTCGCGGGCGGGGGCCAGGGCTTCGTCCAGGCCGCCGGGGCGGGCGGCAGGTTCGACGATGACCTTGCGGCGGTCGTGCGGGTCGGGGGCGCGGTGGACGTAACCACCCTGCTCCAGGCGGTCGATCAGGCGGGTCGTCGGGCCGGTGGTCAGGCCGGTGCGGCGGCCCAGCTCGCCCGGGGTCATGGCGCCGTCCAGGGCCAGGATGTTGAGCGCGTACAGATCGGTTGCCCCCAGGCCGACGGCCTTGGCCCCGGCGTGGCCGTGCAGCATCACCGCGCTCAGGTACCGCCGGTACGCCGCTGCCGCGCTCTCGGGGGTCGGCTCCGTGGGTGTTGACATGGGATCGACCCCTTCCTAATCTCTTCTTTTGAGAAGAGAAATCCTGAACGAAGTTAATTTTCGAGGGAAGTTATCACGGAAGGTCGTGGGTCACGTGCAGACGCGTTCCGAGGCCGGCGCCGACACCAGTGCCGCCGTCGCCACCGGCACGAGTACCGCCGTCACCACCGGCACCAGTACCGCCGTCACCGCCCTCCTGGGCCGCCTCACCGCTGCCTGGAACGCGGGGGACGGGGCCGCCTACGGCGCCGAGTTCACCGCCGACGCCTCGTACGTCACCTACGTCGGCACCCTCTACACCGGCGCGGCCGAGATCGGGGCCGCGCACCAGGACCTGTTCGGCAGCTTCCTCAAGGGCACCCGGCTGGTGAGCGAGGTCGTGGGCATCCGCTCCACCGGGCCTGATACCGCCCTGCTCATCACCCGGGGTGACGTGCGCAAGGGCGGGCGGCCGGGCAGGCTCGGCAAGATCCAGACATATGCGCTGGTCCGTGAGGCGGGTGGCGCGTGGAAGGTCGCGGCCTTTCAGAACACCAAGCGCCGCCCCCTCCTGGAGGGTCTTTCCTTCAGGGTCCGGCCCGCCACCAAGCCCGTACCCCTGCCCGTACCCCTGCCCGCGCCCGAATCCCGTACCCCGTAGCCGGTACCCCGCGCCCCGTTTCCCGTACCCCTGGGCGAAATGGGCGAGTGTACCCATCACGTCGTCAGCTCACACGCTGCGACGCGGCCAATTATTCGTCTGTGTGGCTGAACTTTTCTTGTTTCGCAGGCAGTTGAAGGGGGAAGCGACGTACCCTTCGCCAGGTGAACCACTTGATGTCCCGCGCGTCCGATGACCGGCCGACCGTCCAGGGTGAAGCCCCGGAAGGCTCACTCCCCGGCACCCTTCCCGAGGCCCTGCGTGCCGAGTTGATCGCCTTCCGGCGCGACCTGCACATGCATCCCGAGCTGGGCAACCAGGAGTTCCGCACCACCGCGGCCATCAAGGCCCGGCTGGAGAAGGCCGGGCTGAAGCCCCGGGTCCTCGACACCGGCACCGGGCTCCTCTGCGACGTCGGCACACGGGACGAGTCCACCGCGCCCATGCTCGCCCTGCGCGCGGACATCGACGCCCTGCCGATCCCGGACACCAAGACGGGCGTCGCCTACCGCTCCACCGTCCCCGACCGGGCGCACGCCTGCGGGCACGACGTCCACACCGCCTCGGTCCTGGGGGCCGGTCTCGTCCTTGCCGAGCTGGACCGCCAGGGACTGCTCCCGAACCCGGTGCGGCTGATCTTCCAGCCCGCCGAGGAGGTGCTGCCCGGCGGCGCGCCCGAGACCATCCTGTCCGGGGCGCTGGAGGGCGTCGGCCGGATCATCGGTGTGCACTGTGATCCGAAGGTGGACGTGGGCCGGATCGGGCTGCGGGTCGGGGCGATCACCTCGGCCTGCGACCGGCTGGAGGTCAGCCTGGACGGGCCCGGCGGGCACACCGCCCGCCCCCACCTCACCACCGACCTGGTCACCGCCGCCGCCAAGGTCGCGGCCGAGGTGCCCGCGCTGCTGGCCCGCCGGATCGACGCCCGCGCCGGGCTCGCCGTCACCTGGGGCCGCCTGGAGGCGGGCCACGCCTGCAACGTGATCCCGCAGCACGCCGAGCTCTCCGGCACCGTCCGCTGCCTGGAGCTGTCCGCCTGGCGGGCCGCCCCCGATCTGGTGCACGCCGCGATCGACGAGGTGGCCGGGATGTACGGAGCCAAGACGGTGATCAACTACGTCCAGGGTGTCCCCCCGGTCGTCAACGACGCCTCCGTGATCGATCTGCTCGCCGGGGCGATGACCGCCCGCCGCGGGGTGGGGTCGATCGAGGACACCGAGCAGAGCCTGGGCGGCGAGGACTTCTCCTGGTATCTGGAGCAGGTCCCCGGCGCCATGGCCCGGCTCGGCGTCCGCACCCCCGGCGACACCGCCCGGCTCGACCTGCATCGGGGTGATTTCGATGCCGATGAGGAGGCGATCACGGTCGCCGTGGAGCTGTTCACTGCCTCCGCGTTGCTCGATCGCAACCATGTGTGACCGGGGGTGTCACCTCCGGTTCGCGACGATCCGATAACGGCTTCCGTACAGGGCTTTATCTGACATCTACGCGCGTTACGATCGCGGCGAAACCAGCGCCGGAAGAGGCGCTTCGGTCAGGTTTGAAGGAGCCTTCCCTTGCGCCGGGTATCCAAGATCACCGCTGCGTGTGCTGTCACCGCGACCCTTGCACTCACCGCCAGCGCGTGCGGCGAGTCGTCCACCGAGAGCTCCGGCTCCGGCAAGGGCAAGATGAAGATCGGCATGGCCTACGACGTGGGCGGCCGCGGCGACAACTCGTTCAATGACTCCGCCGCGCGCGGTCTGGACAAGGCCAAGTCCGAGTTCGGTGCCGAGACCAAGGAGCTCACCGCCAAGTCCGGTGAGACCCCCGCCGACCGTGAGCAGCGCCTGGAGTCGCTCGCCGAGGGCGGCTACAACCCGGTCGTCGCGGTCGGCTTCGCGTACCAGAGCGCGGTCACCAAGATCGCGGCCAAGTACCCGAAGGTCAGCTTCGGCCTGGTCGACTCGGTCGCCGACGCGAAGAACGTCGACAGCATCGTCTTCACCGAGGAGCAGGGTTCCTACCTCGCCGGTGTCGCCGCCGCGCTGAAGTCGAAGGACGGCCAGGTCGGCTTCATCGGCGGTGTGGACCTTCCGCTGATCAAGAAGTTCGCCGCGGGCTTCCAGCAGGGTGTCATGGACACCAACCCGAAGGCCAAGGTGCAGATCCAGTACCTGACCACCGGTTCGGACCTGTCCGGCTTCGGCAGCCCCGACAAGGGCTCGTACGCCGCCAAGGGCATGCTCGACAAGGGCGCCGACGTCATCTTCGCCGCCGCGGGCGGCTCGGGTGCCGGCTCCATCGAGGCCGTCGCGGGCAAGAAGGGCGCCTGGTCCATCGGCGTCGACTCCGACCAGGCCCTCGACCCGGCCCTGTCGAAGTACAAGGACACGATCATGACCTCCGTCGTGAAGAACGTCGACAGCGGCGTCTACGACCTGGTCAAGTCCGTCAAGGACGGCAAGCCGCTGGCCGGTACGCAGACCTACACCCTGGCCAAGGACGGCGTCAGCCTGACCAGCACGGGTGACCACCTCAAGGACATCCAGGCCAAGCTCGACGAGGCGAAGAAGAAGATCGTCGACGGCACGATCAAGGTCAAGACCACGATCTGATCCGGCTGCCGACCGGAAGCCGGACAGGGGGTGTCCCCGGAGTCCCGCCGCCCGCCCCGCGCGGGCCGGACGGGGCTTCGGCGGCACCCCCTGTCCGCTCCGGACAGGCCCGGGGCCCCGTCGCGCGGGGCCCGATGCGCGTATCGCTTCCGTGTGCGCACCGTAGCCGTGTGTGCCGTGGACGGCCGCGCCGCAGGCGTCCGTACGGTAGTCGTCCGCGTACGGTCCGCGATCTGTCATCAGGTGGCCAACGATTCGGTGGCGCTACGCGCGTAGCGTCTGCCGGGCACGATACTTTTCACGCTCCCACCGCCTCCGCCCTCCGCTCCTGCCAAGGAGAGTGCGCCATCAACGCGTCCAGCAGTCCCCATGCCGTGGAGCTCCGCGGCATCACCAAGCGGTTCCCCGGTGTCGTGGCCAACCACGACATCGACATCACCGTGCGCCGCGGCACCGTCCACGCTCTCGTCGGCGAGAACGGGGCCGGCAAGTCCACCCTGATGAAGATCCTCTACGGCATGCAGAAGCCGGACGAGGGCACCATCGCGGTCGACGGCGAGCAGGTCTCGTTCCACAATCCCGGTGACGCCATCGCCCGGGGCATCGGCATGGTGCACCAGCACTTCATGCTCGCCGACTACCTCACCGTCCTGGAGAACGTCGTCCTCGGGTCGGAGAAGCTGCACGGGATCGGCGACCGGGCCCGCGCCCGGATCAAGGAGATCTCGGACTCCTACGGCCTCGGGGTCCGCCCCGACGCCATGGTCGAGGACCTCGGGGTCGCCGACCGGCAGCGGGTGGAGATCCTCAAGGTCCTCTACCGGGGTGCCCGCACCCTGATCCTCGACGAGCCCACGGCCGTCCTGGTGCCGCAGGAGGTCGACGCCCTCTTCGACAACCTGCGCGAGCTCAAGGCCGAGGGCCTGACCGTCATCTTCATCTCCCACAAGCTGGGCGAGGTGCTGTCGGTCGCCGACGAGATCACGGTCATCCGGCGCGGTACGACGGTCGGCACCGCCGACCCGGAGAACACCACGACCAAGCAGCTCGCCGAGCTGATGGTCGGCAGCGAGCTGCCGTCCCCGGAGACCCGCGAGTCGACCGTCACCGACGTGCCGATGCTGACCGTGGACGGGCTGCGGCTGTGCGCCACCGACCCGGACGGCGTGGTCCGCTCGGTCCTCGACGGCATCGGCTTCACCATCCACAAGGGCGAGGTCCTCGGGATCGCCGGTGTCGAGGGCAACGGCCAGTCGGAGCTGGTCGACGCGATCATGGGCATGCGCCATCTGGACGCCGGAGCCGTCACCCTCGACGGTGCCGACATCACCCGTACGCCCACCCGCACGCGCCGCGAGGACGGCATCGGCGTGATCCCCGAGGACCGCCACCGGCACGGTCTGCTGCTGGAGGCCCCGCTCTGGGAGAACCGCATCCTCGGCCACGTCACCGAACGCCCCAACAGCAAGGGCGCCTTCCTCGACCTCAGGGGCGCCCGCGCCGACACCGAGCGGATCGTGCGCGAGTACGACGTCCGCACCCCCGGGATCGACGTCACCGCCGCCTCGCTCTCCGGCGGCAACCAGCAGAAGCTGATCGTCGGCCGGGAGATGAGCCACGAGCCCAAGCTCCTGATCGCCGCGCACCCCACCCGGGGCGTGGACGTCGGCGCGCAGGCGCAGATCTGGGACCAGATCCGCGAGGCGCGCCGCGAGGGCCTGGCCGTCCTGCTCATCTCGGCGGACCTGGACGAACTGATCGGGCTCTCCGACACCCTGCGGGTCATGTACCGGGGCCGGCTGGTCGCGGACGCCGACCCGGCGACCATCACCCCGGAGGAGCTGGGCTCGGCGATGACCGGCGCGGCCACCGGCCACCTGGAAGCACCGGACGAGGCCCCGGACGAGGCACCGGCACCGGAGGACGCGGCCTCTGAAAGCGCCGAGAGCGCCGAGAGCGCCGAGAGCGCCGATCGCACCGACACCGACCCCCGGGACGGGGGAGAGGACCGATGAAGAAGATCGACAAGGAGCGGGTGCTCCTGGGGCTCGCGGCCCCCGTACTCGCGATCGTGGTCGCCTTCCTGGTGACCGCGCTCGTACTGGCCGCCACCGGCAAGGAGCCGTTCAGCGCCTTCGGCATCATGTTCGACTACGGGCTGAAGTCGGACAGCCAGGTCTACATCCTCAACAAGGCGACGACGTACTACCTCGCGGGTCTCGCGGTGGCCGTCGGCTTCCGGATGAACCTCTTCAACATCGGCGTCGACGGCCAGTACCGTCTCGCCGCCTTCTTCGCAGCCGCGGTCGGCGGGGCGCTGACCCTGCCCGGCGCCCTCCAGATCCCGCTGATCATCCTCACCGCGATGATCGTCGGCGCGATGTGGGCCGGGATCGCCGGTGTCCTCAAGGTCACCCGGGGCGTCAGCGAGGTCGTCGCGACGATCATGCTGAACTCCATCGCGACGGCGATCATCGGCTACCTGCTCCAGCAGGGCCGCCTCGGCCACCTCGACGAGGCCGGTACGAAGATCTCCACCAAGCCGATCCCGGAGTCCTCGCACTTCTTCGAGTTCCCGACCGCCACGTCGCCCGTCTGGGGCTTCATCGTGGTCGCGGTCGTCGCGGGTATCGCGTACTGGTTCACCCTCTCGCGCACCCGCTTCGGCTTCGACCTGCGCACCGTCGGCCAGTCCGGCTCCGCCGCCGAGGCCAGTGGTGTCGACGTCAAGAAGATGGTCATCACCTCGATGCTGATCTCCGGCGCCATGGCCGGTCTGATCGGCATGCCGACCCTCCTCAACGACAGCTACGAGTACAGCGGCGACTTCCCCGTCGGCATCGGCTTCACCGGCATCGCCATCGCCCTCCTCGGCCGCAACCACCCCATCGGCATCGCGCTGGGCGCGCTGCTCTGGGGCTTCCTGGAGCGCGGCACCGGCAAGCTCGAGTTCGAGGGTTACGACAAGGAGATCGTCGGCGTGATCCAGGGCGTCATCGTCCTGTGCGTCGTCATCGCCTACGAAGTCGTGCGCCGCTACGGACTCAAGCGCCAGCAGAGCAAGGTCGGCGCGGAACTCGCCGCACAGGCCGCCGCCCGTAACAACGACCAGCAGGAGGTGTCGGCGTGAGCGCCACGGCGACTTCCACCCCGCCCCCGGCGGCCCCCAAGGTGTCCGGCGGCAAGGGCGGCCGCACCCGTCTCTCCTTCCCCGTCATCCTCCTGATCATCGCGGGCGGGCTGCTCGCACTGTCCGCCGTGCGCGCCATCACCGGCGCGCAGGACGTCACCTCGGCGGGCCAGATCAGCGCCGCGCTCGCGATGGCCGTGCCGATCGGCCTCGCCGGTCTCGGCGGCCTCTGGGCCGAGCGGGCCGGTGTGGTCAACATCGGCCTCGAAGGCATGATGATCCTGGGCACCTTCTTCGGTGCCTGGGCCGGCTGGCAGACCAGCCCCTGGCTCGGCGTGCTGGCCGGGGTCGTCGGCGGCATGCTCGGCGGACTGCTGCACGCGGTGGCGACCGTCACCTTCGGCGTCGACCACATCATCTCCGGTATCGCCATCAACATCCTGGCGCTCGGCTTCACCACCTACTTCGCCAAGCTCTGGTTCAACTCGGGCGAGGCGGCCGCCAAGGGCGGCAGTCCCAAGCAGTCACCCCCGGCCGACGACATCACCTCGGTGACGGTCCCCGGCCTCTCCGACTGGCTGCACTCCATCGAGAAGCACCACTGGTTCTTCGTCTCCGACCTGGCCGGTGTGCTCGGCGGCCTGGTCACCAACGTGTCGCTGCTGACGATCCTGGCCCTGGTCCTCTTCGTCCTCACGTTCTTCGTGCTGTGGAAGACCCCCTTCGGCCTGCGGCTGCGCTCCTGCGGCGAGAACCCGGTCGCCGCCGAGTCGCTCGGCGTGAACGTCTACCGGTACAAGTACGTCGCGGTGATCGTCTCCGGCGGACTGGCCGGGCTCGGCGGGGCCTTCCTCTCGCTGGTCACCTCGCACATCTACAACGAGGGCCAGACCGGCGGGCGCGGATACATCGGTCTCGCCGCGATGATCTTCGGCAACTGGCGGCCCGGCGGGCTCGCCATGGGCGCCGGGCTGTTCGGTTTCGCCGACGCGCTCCAGCTGCGCAACGGCGGCGAGTCCGTGCACGCGCTGCTCCTGCTGCTCGTGGTGGTGCTGGCCCTCCTCGCGGTCTGGAAGCTCTACCGCAAGAGCTTCGTGCAGGGCGGGGTCAGCGCGGTCATCGCTGCCGCGGTGCTGGTCTGGTACCTCTCCACGGACACCGTGCCCACCGAGTTCGTCAGCGCCACCCCGTACATCGTCACGCTGCTCGTCCTCTCGCTCTCCGCGCAACGGCTGCGGATGCCGAAGGCGGACGGCATGCGCTACCGCAAGGGCCAGGGCAAGTGACGGCCCTCGCGGAGGCCGACTGGGCGGCGCTGCGGAGCGCCGCGCGGTCGGTGATGACCCGGGCGTACGTCCCGTACTCGCACTATCCGGTCGGTGCCGCGGCGCTGGTCGACGACGGGCGTACGGTGTCCGGCTGCAACGTCGAGAACGCCTCGTACGGCATCGGCCTGTGCGCCGAGTGCGGGCTGGTCTCCCAGCTCCAGGCCACCGGCGGCGGCCGCCTCACCCACTTCACCTGCGTGGACGGGGCGGGCGAGATCCTGGTCCCGTGCGGCCGGTGCCGCCAGCTGCTGTACGAGTTCGGCGGCCCCGAGCTGGTCCTGGAGACGCCGGACGGGCTGCGCACCCTCGACGAGATGCTGCCGCAGGCCTTCGGCCCGGACCACCTGAAGTAGGGGCCCGGACTCTCCGGGACCTCGTTCACCGTGGCCCTCCCGTACCCCGGGAGGGCCACACCCCTCTCCCCTCTCTATGCGCGTAGAGTCATGCGGGACTCTCGCGTACCGCACGTGTGTACGTACGTACCGGCCGGAAGGACTCCCAGGACATGGACGCCATCTCCGTCATCCGCACCAAGCGGGACCGAGGCGAGCTGACCCCCGAGCAGATCGACTGGGTCATCGACGCGTACACCCGCGGCGAGGTCGCCGACGAGCAGATGTCCGCGCTGGCCATGGCGATCCTGCTGAACGGCATGAACCGCGCCGAGATCGCCCGCTGGACCGCGGCGATGATCGCCTCCGGCGAGCGGATGGACTTCGCGTCGCTCTCCCGCCCCACCACCGACAAGCACTCCACCGGCGGCGTCGGCGACAAGATCACCCTGCCGCTCGCCCCGCTGGTCGCCGCCTGCGGCGCCGCCGTGCCGCAGCTCAGCGGCCGGGGTCTCGGCCACACCGGCGGCACCCTGGACAAGCTGGAGTCCGTCCCCGGCTGGCGGGCCCACCTCTCCAACGCGGAGATGCTCGACGTCCTGGACACCACCGGCGCGGTCATCTGCGCCGCCGGTGACGGGCTCGCCCCCGCCGACAAGAAGCTGTACGCGCTCCGCGACGTCACCGGCACCGTCGAGGCCATCCCGCTGATCGCCAGCTCCATCATGTCCAAGAAGATCGCCGAGGGCACCGGCGCGCTCGTCCTGGATGTCAAGGTCGGCTCGGGCGCCTTCATGAAGACCATCGAGGACGCCCGTGAACTGGCCTCCACCATGGTCGCGCTGGGCACCGACAGCGGAGTGCGCACGGTCGCCCTGCTCACCGACATGGCCACCCCGCTCGGCCTGACCGCGGGCAACGCCCTGGAGGTGCGCGAGTCGGTCGAGGTGCTGGCGGGTGGCGGCCCGAAGGACGTCATCGAGCTCACCCTGGCCCTGGCCCGCGAGATGCTGGACGCCGCCGGACTCAGGGACGCCGACCCGGAGAAGGCCCTCGCGGACGGCTCCGCGATGGACGTCTGGCGCCGGATGATCTCCGCCCAGGGCGGCGACCCGGACGCCGCGCTCCCGGTCGCCCGCGAGCAGCACGTGATCACGGCCCCGTCCACCGGCGTGCTGACCCGCCTGGACGCGTACGACATCGGCGTCGCCGCCTGGCGCCTCGGCGCGGGCCGGGCCCGCAAGGAGGACCCGGTGCAGGCGGGCGCGGGCATCGAACTGCACGCCAAGCCGGGCGACCGGGTCACGGCGGGCCAGCCGCTGCTGACCCTGCACACCGACACCCCGGAGAAGTTCGACTACGCCCTGAAGGCCCTCCCCGGCGCGTACGACATCGCCGCGCCGGACACGACGTTCACCGCCACCCCGGTGGTGCGCGAGCGCATCGCCTGACCCGTGCCACGCGTACGGCCCGCCGGGTCGGGTGAACCGTCCCGGCGGGCCGCCGTGGTGCGCGTGACGTCACGGGTGGCGGGCCGGTCGGCTCACCACCCGCGGCCGGTCACTTGCCGAAGTACGCGTCGTAGATCGACACCGACGCCTTGTTGCCCTTCTTGTCCGTGACGTTGGCCCGGTAGGAGAGGGACTTGCCCTTGGCCGGGTTCTTCACGGAGATCTTCCCGGACTTGACCGTGACCTTCTTCCAGGTCTTGCCGGAGTTGTAACTGACGTACACCGTCAGCGACTTCAGGTTCTTCCCGGCCGCCGCGCCCTGCACCTTCACCGGGACCGAGGCGGTCCGGCCCGCGGTCACCTTGCCGTCCAGCGTCACATGGGGCGTGAAGCGGACCGTGGAGATCGGCAGGGCCTGCTCGGTGACCTTCTTGGAACGGAAGGTCCAGCTCGTGTCGATCCGGGTGGAGAGGGTCGTGGCCCTCGGGCTGAGCTTGACCGAGCTCGTCAGCCGGTAGTCGGCGGCGGCGGACGGCACGGTGATGGGCTCACCCTCCAGCGCGTCCTTGCTCTGGGCGAACTTCACGCCGTTGCGGTACAGCACCGTCTTGACCGAGCTGTACGTCTGGAAGCCGAGGTTGCCGCTTCCGTCGGCCGCGATCGGCACCATCGGGATGATGTCGTTGCCCGCGCGGAAGACCCCGGCGTCCCGGCCGAGCGCCGGGCCGAACACCGCGGTGTTGACGGTCTTCGTGTACTTCTTGCCCGCCTTGTACGCCGTCGGGCTGCCGATGGTGTACATCGCGTCGGTGGCCGGGATGCCGTCGGGGTCCGGGGCACCGTCCTGCGTGAAGTCCAGCGACCACTTCACCTTGTCGGCGGTCGAGACGTACTGGGTGACCTTGGACGGCAGCTTGTGCAGCGACCAGGCCGACCAGCCGCCGCTCGAACCGGGCAGCTCGCCCGTGGCGGCGAACTCACCGGTCTTGCCCTTGCGGGAGGCGCCCATGGTGACGTCCACCCGGGACAGCTGACCGGCGGTGAACTTCCGGGTGTAGCCGGTGGGGGCCTTGGTCACCGGACCGCCGACCGCGATGTCGTACCGGGTCGAGGCGCCCTTGGTCCAGGCGCCGATCCAGTGCGCGGAGAGCGAGCCGTCGGTCACCGCCGGGCCGACGTGCGCGGTACGCAGGTTCGTGAAGGAGTCGAGCAGCCAGCCGTACCCGTACGCCGTGTCCTCGTTCTCGAACTGGAGGTCGGGCGAGGCCATCAGGCTCTTCGTGCCGGTGGCCGGCAGCGTGATGCTGATCGGCTTCGCCTTGCGCGCGTCGAACGTCACGGTGAGGTTCTTGTTGACGTCCAGCTTCGGCTGGGAGAGCCAGTCGGCGCCCTTGGCGAGGTCCTCAGGGTCCTGGTACACGGCCGAGTTGAGCGTGTAACCGCCCTTGGGGACACGCACCTTGGCGAGGCCCTTGTCGGCCTCGGGGGAGACCCAGACACCGAGCGCCCCACCGGACAGACCGAAGAGGTCAGCGGTGGTGTACGGGGCGGGCTTGCCGTCGCGGCCGATGGTCTTGACCGTGACGTCGTACGACTCGCTCTCGCGCTCGACCGCGGCCGCGGTGCGCACGCTCTGGCCGCCGCCGGTGCCGACGAGGTACGCGGAGTAGGTGCCGTCCGCCGTCCCGCCGAGCTTGGTGTCCACGGTCAGCGGGACGTCCGCGGTTCCGCCCGCGGGGACGGTCACCTTGTCGGCGCCGAGGGCGAAGAAGCCGGCCGGGGCGGGCTTGCCCTTCGGGCCGGTGGTCGTGACCGCGAGGTCCAGGGTGACATCGGTGGTGCCGAGGTTGCGGTACGTCACGTTCTTGGTGACCGGGACGTCGTCGGTGTGCGGCCACTGCTGCACGCCGAAGCTCACCGAGACCGGGTCGGCGACCACGGTCTGCTCGATCGCCCGGTCCACCGCGATCCGGCCCGAGCCCTGCTCGAACGGCGTGTACGCGCCGGGCTTCGTCGAGGCCGTCAGCGCGCCCTTGAGCTCGGTGTACGTCCACTCGGGGTGCTGCTGCTTGAGGAGCGCCGCGGCGCCCGCGACGTGCGGGGTCGCCATCGACGTACCGGAGATCGTCAGGTAGCCCGGCGGGTTCTGGCCGACCTCCTTGTCGATCTCGGAGCCGGGGGCGGCCGCCGCCGTGATGTCCACGCCGGGGGCGGTGACATCGGGCTTGATCGCTCCGTCGCCGATGCGCGGGCCCCGGCTGGAGAAGTCGGCCAGCACGTCCTTGTCGTCGACCGCGCCGACGGTCAGCGCGGCGTCCGCGCTGCCCGGCGAGCCGACCGTACCGGCGTCGCTGCCCTCGTTGCCCGCCGCGATGGCGAACAGCACGCCCTTGTCGGCGGAGAGCTTGTCGACCGCCGCTTCGAGCGGGTCGACCTCGGGGGTGTCCTGGCCGCCGAGGCTCAAGTTGATGATGTCGGCGCCCTGCGCGACCGCCCACTCCATCCCGGCCAGGATGCCGGAGTCGTCACCGAAGCCGTCGTCGTCGAGGACCTTGCCCTCAAGCAGCTGGGCGTCCGGGGCGACGCCCTTGAACTTCCCGCCCGACTTGGCGCCGGAACCGGCCGCGATCGAGGAGACGTGGGTGCCGTGGCCGACCCGGTCCTTGGTGTCGGGCGAGGACGTGAAGTTCTTCGAGTCCAGGATGCGGCCCTGGAGGTCGGGGTGGGTGGCGTCCACTCCGGTGTCCAGTACGGCGATCTTGACGCCCTTGCCGGTGTACCCGGCCTCCCAGGCGGTGGGGGTGCCGATCTGCGGGACGCTCTTGTCGAGGCTGGCCCGGCGCACACCGTCCAGCCAGACCCGGTCGATCCCGGCGGCCGTGGTGCGCTGCACGCTGCGCGCGGTGCGGGCGGTGAGGGCCTGCCAGATGTCCTTCGCGTCCTGCTGCGGCGTGGTGACCGACTGGGCGTTCAGCGTGTTCAGGTTCCGGCGGACCTTGGTGGAGCCCGCGTCGCGGACCTCGGCCTTGGCCGCCGCGGCCTGCGCGCCCCGGTAGGAGACGATCAGCTTCAGGCCCGACTTCTGGGACCGGCGGTACTCCGGCCGGCTCAGCTCCGTGACGTCGAACAGCCTGCGGTCCAGCTTGCCCGAGCTGATCAGCCGGTGGGCGTCGGCCGGGATGAGCAGGGTGTGCCCGTCGTGGGTCTGCCGCTGCACGGGTATGTGCTCGCGCCCCTTGGCCGGGCGGAAGGACACGACCCTGCCCTTGGCGTCCATGGTGACCCGGTCGCCGGTGATGAGGGTCAGCTCGTGCCCGGCGGCGGATCCGGCACCGGCCGCGCGGGCGATGGCGGGCCCGCCGTCGCCGGGCTGGGCCACGGCCGGGCTGGTCATCCCGGCCGCGAGCGCCACGGCTGCTGCCGCGGCGACGGTCGAAACACACGCGTTTCTCACGTGTTTGCGCAACTCTCCCCCTGGAGAATCAGGCGGCCCCGAGGGCCGGTTCACGTACCTAGAGTCAGAATCACTCGAAAGGGTTCACGGAAGCCGCACAGATAACGGGAGTTGACGGAAGTTCATCGCTTGTTATCCGTACGTGCCGGGGTGTACCGCCGTGGTGCGGGCCCGGCGGCGACGGATCACCGATGAGTTTCGGCCGTCGGAGCGGTCACCCTGGTGTGGAACCCATGAGCCCGAACGTTCTCGTCGTCACCGGCCGCGTCACCAGGACCGCGGTGCCGGGACTCTGCGCCGAGCTGGAATCACTGCTGTACGGCCCCGACGGCGCCGTCCGAGACCCGGACGCGGAGGCGGAGGTGGACTGCGATGTGGGCGGGGTCGCGCGGGTGGATCTGGTGCTGGTCGAGGCGGTGGCACGGCTGGGGCTGGTGGCACGCCGGGCGGGCGGCAGGAGGCTGCGGCTGCGCAACGCGCCGCCCGAACTGCGGGGCCTGCTGGACCTGGTGGGCCTGGCGGACGTGGTGGACGTACGGTACGCCCCGGAACCGCACGACACCGGGACGAACACCCCAGGGCCGAACGTCCCAGAAGCAGGCGGCGCGGAACCGGGCGCCCCGGAACCGGATGTCCCAGAAGCAGGCGGCGCGGAACCGGACGTCCCAGAAGCAGGCGGCGCGGAACCGGACGTCCCGGAACCGGACGGCGCGGGGGAGGACTGACCACTTCCGGGCCGCTTCCGTACCGCACCCGCCCCGTGCTGCCCCGTGCCGCCCCCGTCCCGTCCCGCCCCGCTCAGTCTCCGGATTCGAACCGGGCCGAGTCGCAGAGCACCATGCCCGAGAACTTCTGGAGGTGTGCGGTGGCCGATGGCGACGAAGGGTCGGGCGAGGGGCCCGGGACGGCACGGGGACCGGCCGCCGCCGCCCTCAGGTCGTCGCAGGAGAACTCCGGCTGAGGCCCCGGCTCCGCCCCCGAGGACGGTCGCGCCGCCGGGGCGGGCCCGCCGGTGGCCGCGGGCTCGCCCAGCCACTGGGCCGCCCCCCAGCCACCGGCCGCCAGCACCACCCAGGCGGCCACCAGCCCGTTGCGTACGCCAGGTCTCACGCGGCGTCGTCGTCGAGGTGGTCCGGCAGCCCGAAGAGCGGGAACCAGCGCGGGGTGTCCAGGAAGCAGTGCATCCCGGTGATCGCCCCGTCCGCGATGTCGATGACCTGCACCGCCCACGGCACGAAGCCGGGCCCCTCCGGATTCGGCTTGTAGTGCGCGAACGCCGGGGTGCCGTTCGCCGATGTCGCCACCAGCCGGGAACCGGCACAGCTCGCGCCGATGGAGAGCATGAAGCCGGTGATGTCGTCGTGCCCCTGAAGCCAGAGGTCGAACGGCGGCATGGTCATCACGGCGTCCTCGTGGAGCAGCGCCGTCAGTGCCTTCATGTCGTAGCCCTCGAAGGCGGCGACGTACCGCTCCAGGAGCTTGCGCTGTTCCTCGTCGAGCGGATTCGCGGCGTCGGCCGGCTTGCTCTCGTGCTCGGTGAGGGTGGCACGCGCGCGCTGGAGGGCGCTGTTCACCGAGGCGACCGAGGTGTCGAGCAGCTCGGCGACCTCGCTCGCCTTCCAGGCCAGCACCTCGCGCAGGATCAGCACGGCACGCTGTTTGGGCGGCAGGTGCTGGAGCGCCGCGACGAACGCCAGGCGCACCGACTCACGCGCCACCGCGGCCTCCGCCGGGTCGGCCACCGTCGGCAGGACGCGCCCGTCCGGCATCGGTTCCAGCCAGGTGTTCTCCGGCAGCGGGTTGAGCGCCGCCTCGGAGAGTGGCGTCGGGCCCGACAGATCGACCGGGCGGGCCCGCTTCTTCCCCGCGTTCAGCATGTCCAGGCAGACGTTGGTGGCGATCCGGTACAGCCAGGAGCGGAGCGAGGAACGGCCCTCGAACTTGTCGAAGTTGCGCCAGGCACGCACCAGCGTGTCCTGCACCGCGTCCTCCGCCTCGAAGGCCGAGCCGAGCATCCGGTAGCAGTAACCGGTCAGCTCGACCCGGTGTCCCTCAAGACGGCTGTCGATGTCCGCCGTCGCTGTCAGATCGCCCATTCGTTCCACCCCTGTTGTGCTGTGACACGGCTCGTTCCAGCACTGTGGAAGCTACCGCAGGCCACTGACAGCCGGGGGAGGAAGCGGCGAACCTGCCAGGATCCCGGACGCGCCGGCCGTCACGTGCCGGGCTTGCGTCCGTACACGTACACGTCGTCGCCGTTCTTCAGGAGTTTCCAGTACGACGTGGCGTCGGCGGTGCGCATGTTGACACAGCCGTGCGAGCCCGGCGGGTTCCACATCTTCACGCCCACCGCGTGGAACGCCTGGCCCCCGTCGAAGAACTGGGAGTACGGCATCTTCACGTGGTAGAGCGACGACACGTGGTCGATGTGCCGCCAGTAGATCTTCTTCGACCCGGTGCGGGTCTCGTAGCCGTTCCGCCCGGTGCGCACCGGCACGGGCCCGAACTTCAGCTTGCTGCCGTCCTGGATCCAGCTCAGCTGTCGGGTCAGGTCCACGCAGGCGATGCGGCCCTTGTTGGTGGGGCACTTCTTGGCCTGGTTCGGGTTCTTGCCCGCCGCCTTCTGGGCCGTGAGCGTCTTCATGGTGCGCCAGGTGACCGGACCGGCGTACCCGATGGTGGGGGTGACCCCGTAGGTGCTCTGGAACGACCGGATCGCCTTGCAGTCGGCGGCCGACTGCTTGCCGTCGACCGGCCGCTTCAGGTACTTCTCGACCTGCTTCTGGTACGGCCCGGCCGACGTCGTGCACGATGCCGCCTGTGCGGACCCGCCGGTGGCCAGGACCAGTGCGGGCACCGCCGTCAGCCCGGCGACCGACAGCGCGACCCCGCGCCGCAGCCGTGGCCGTACTCCCCGTATGTTCTCCGGGACTCCCATGTACGCCAACTCCCCTTCGCGCGCCGTGAGGTGCTTCCGCCTGCTAGACGCGCGTCGGGGAGTGGATGGTTGTGCGCCGTATGTCTCAGTTCTGTACGGACGCCCGCACCGGCGCCACCGCGACCGGCTGGAGCCGCTCGCGGCGGGCGGCCCGCGTCCCGTACAGGGTGATCGCGGCGACACCGAGGACCGCGAGCAGCCCCAGTGAAACGGTCCCGGCCCAGCCCCCGGCGTGGAAGGCGACCGCGCCGAGCGTGCCGCCCGCGCTGGAGCCCAGGTAGTACGCCGACTGGTAGAGCGCCGACGCCTGGGCGCGTCCCTTCGTCGCCGTACGGCTCACGGAGGAGGAGGCGACGGCGTGCCCGGCGAAGAAGCCCGCCGTGATCAGGACCAGGCCCAGCAGCACCGAGGCGATCCGGTCCCCGAGCGAGAGCAGCAGCCCGGCGGCCGTGGTGGAGACGGCCAGGTACAGCGCGCCGCGGCGGCCCAGCCGGGCGACCAGCTTCCCGGCCGCGGCGGAGGAGACCGTGCCGACGAGGTAGACCAGGAAGATCGAGCCGACGACCCCCTGCGGGAGGCTGAACGGCGCCTCCACCAGCCGGTAGCCGATCACCGTGTAGACCGCGCCGAACACCGTCATGAACAGTGCGCCGATCGCGTACAGCCGACGCAGCAGCGGGTCGGCGAGGTGCCCGCCGACCGTCCGGGCCAGGGCCTTGGGGTTCAGCGTCCCGGGGGTGAAGTTCCGGGCCTTGGGGATCATGAGGTGGAAGACGACCGCGCAGGCCAGGGCCATCAGCCCCAACGCGCCGAGCGCCGCCCGCCAGCCCCACAGCTGGGCGATCCAGCCGGTGACGATGCGGCCGCTCATGCCGCCGATGCTGTTGCCCGCCACGAACAGTCCGATCGCGGCGATCAGCGCCTTCGGCCGCACCTCCTCCGCCAGGTAGGCCATCGCGGAGGCGGGCAGGCCCGCCAGGGCGGCGCCCTGCACGGCGCGGAGGGCGATCAGCCAGCCCAGCGAGGGGGCGAAGGGGACCAGCAGCCCGACCAGTACGGCGATGACCAGCGAGGCGGTCATCATCTGCCGCCGCCCGAACCGCTCGGACAGCGCGCTCAGCGGCAGTACACACACCGCCAGTGCTCCGGTCGCCGCGGAGACCGTCCAGCTGGCCTGCCCGGCCGTGGCGCCGAAGGAGGCGGAGACGGCGGGCAGCAGGGCCTGCGTGGAGTAGAGAAGAGCGAAGGTCGCGACACCCGCGGCGAAGAGCGCGAAGCTCATCCGGCGGTACCCGGGGCGGCCCGGTTCGAGGCGGTCCGGCGTGGTGGCGGCGGGCGCGGGGGAGTCGGCGACGGGGGACGGCTGGGGCGAGGCGGCCACGACGAGCGTGGACGCCCCGGTACTGGCAGGAGGCATGCTTCGAACGTAGGCTCTCCCCTTTCATGCGTCCAATGCACGAAGTGGCGATAATCAATCCCATGGTGCATGAACACAGCTCACGGCCCCGGCTGTCACCGAGTAGTTACGAAGAAGACATTCGCGCCGTGCTCGCTCCGCGGCTGGCCCACTTCGCGGCGGTGGCCCGCCACGAGCACGTCACGCGCGCCGCGCAGGAGCTGGGCGTTCCGCAGTCGACGCTCTCGCGGGCGATGGTGAGGCTCGAACAGGACCTGGGTGTCGCCCTGTTCGCCCGCAAGGGGCGCACGGTCTCGCTCACCCCGGCGGGCCGCACCTTCCTCGCGTCCGCCGAGCGGGCCCTCGCCGAGGTGGAGAAGGCCGCCGACTCGGTACGCGCCGATGCCGACCCGGCCACCGGCAAGGTCGCCTTCGGCTTCCTCCACACCATGGGCTCCGAGACGGTACCCGCCCTCATCCGCGCCTTCCGGGCCGACCACCCCGGGGTCCGGTTCCAGCTCGTGCAGAACTACGGCGAGGCGATGATCGAGCGCCTGCGCGCCGGCGGCCTCGACCTCTGCCTCACCTCGCCCGTCCCGGACGCCCCGGACCTGGTCGCCCGGCGCCTGGACGAGCAGCGCCTGCGCCTGGTCGTCCCCGAGGACCACCGCCTCGCCACCCGCCGCCGCATCCGCCTCGCGGAGGCCGCCGACGAAACCTTCGTCACGCTGGAACCCGGCTACGGGCTGCGCCGCATCACCGACGACCTGTGCGCCGAGGCGGGCTTCACTCCGCGCGTCGCCTTCGAGGGCGAGGAGGCGGAAACCCTGCGCGGCCTGGTCGCGGCAGGACTGGGCGTGGCCCTCCTCCCCCCTCCGGCAGTACCCCGCCCGGGAGTCGCCGAACTGACGGTGACGGCCCCGAGAGCCGCCCGGGAAATCGGGGTGGCCTGGCTCGACGGCCACCCCGACACGCCCCCGGTGGCTGCCTTCAAACGCTTCCTCCTGTCCAGGCGCGGCCACTTGCTGCCGGACTGAGCGAAGACCAACACGCCCCAAAGCCCCGCACGACAAGCGGCCCACCCTCACCCTCCACACGCAGGAACCACGGGATGACGGAGGTGGAGCTGTACGGCGGGCCAGGACCACCTTTACCGCAGTAAACCCGCCTCACCCTGGCCGACCACCCCGCACGCGCGGGGAGCACAAGGACGGCATGACGCCCGCGCAGATGCCGAAGGGACCACCCCCGCATGCGCGGGGAGCACGTCCCGGGGCAGTGCCCCGGACTCCACCAGCCGGGACCACCCCCGCACGCGCGGGGAGCACCCGACCTTTTCCAGCAGGCCCTTGTCCCCGGTGGGACCACCCCCGCACGCGCGGGGAGCACCCGGGTGTTGCAATCCTGGGAATGATGGCGACGGGACCACCCCCGCACGCGCGGGGAGCACCGGGAGGCGCATCTACCGGGTGCTGGACGGGTGGGACCACCCCCGCACGCGCGGGGAGCACGTGGTTTTGTTCACGCCCCAGCCGCCCGACGTGGGACCACCCCCGCACGCGCGGGGAGCACAATTCGGCCACCTCCCCCACCTTCATTCCCTCGGGACCACCCCCGCACGCGCGGGGAGCACGCGGACGTCGACCAGGTGCAGGCCGCGGTCGCGGGACCACCCCCGCACGCGCGGGGAGCACGACCTCCGTCAACTCGCTGGCGGACGGAACCTGGGACCACCCCCGCACGCGCGGGGAGCACAGGCCCTGGAAGTCGTGGCCGGCCTCCAGCGGGGGACCACCCCCGCACGCGCGGGGAGCACGTCCGCGACGGCGCGCAGCGCGATGGCCTGCTGGGACCACCCCCGCACGCGCGGGGAGCACCAGCGCGCGCAGCAGTTCGGCGGCGGTGCGGAGAGACCACCCCCGCACGCGCGGGGAGCACCTCGGGCAAGTGGCTACGGATGAGGGCGCACTGGGACCACCCCCGCACGCGCGGGGAGCACCGGACAGCCACCGCCGAGTCGGACATTGCCGCGGGACCACCCCCGCACGCGCGGGGAGCACTAGGCGGCGTCAAGGCGCGCGCGGTTGGCCTTGGGACCACCCCCGCACGCGCGGGGAGCACCCCTCGATCGTGTCGACAAGGTAGCGAACGCCGGGACCACCCCCGCACGCGCGGGGAGCACTGTTCGTGACCTGCGAGTTTAGTGGGGGGAGGTGTTGTTCCCGTCCATCTTTGTCGAATCCGGCATGTGTGAGATACCCGGTGTACGCGGCATGTGTGGCATACCGCTTCGGCTCCTTCCTGGTCTCAAGTGGCCCGCTGGTCCCCGGCGTTCGGTCAGTGGTGCAGCGACTTCCCGAACCCCGCCGCCAACGGCATCCGCAGCCCCAGCGGCGGCGGGGCGGCCAGGGCGTCGGTGACCGGGCGGGCGTAGGCGTGGCCGAAGAGGGAGCCGCGTATGAAGTTGGCGGCCAGGGCGGTGACTTCGGCGCGGTGCTGGCGGAGGCTGTGGCCGTCCGAGTGGACCTCGAAGCGGCAGGTGTCGCGGTTGGTCTTCTTGGCACGTTCGGCCAGGCGGAAGGAGAGTTCGGGGTCGGTGCGGGCGTCGTTGGTGCCGTGGACGAGGAGGACCTGGCGGCCGAGGAGGTGTTTCACTGGTTCCGGTTCCGGGCTGTCCGGGCCGGAAGGGCTGTTCGGGCCGGACTCGGGGAGCCAGGGGGCCATCGCCAGGACGGAGCCGACCGCCGGGTGGCCGCCCGCCCGGAGCGCGGCGCGGCCGCCCATGCCGTGGCCGGCCAGGCAGATGGGGACGTCGCCGTAGAGGCGTACGACCTCCTCCACCGACCACGCGGCGTCCGCCGCGAGCTGGGCGTCCGTCGCGTTCCAGCCGCGGCAGCTGTACCGGACCACGTGCACGGCGAGCCCGTCCTCCTTTCCGGCGCGGGCCAGGGTGCGGGCCAGCGGCAGCTGGCGGGCGTACGAGAGGGGGGAGGGACGACGGTGCGAGTCGGCCTCGCCGTCCGGGAGCAGCAGGACGACGCCGCTGACCGCGGTAGTGGCTCCGGCCGTCCGGACGGCCCGTCCCAGCCTCGGGGCAGGCAGGGGGAGTGCGCGCTGTGCCATGGCAGAACAGTGTCAGAAGGAGAGGTGTACGCCACCCGTATTCGCGATCACTGTTACGCATCGACACGAAGCGATCTACGCGCGTAGGGGCTAGAGTGCGCAGATGATGAGCCCGACCCTTCACGTGCCCGGCCAGGATCAGATCCGGCGTGCCCCCAAGGTCCTCCTTCACGACCACCTCGACGGCGGCCTGCGCCCCGGGACGATCGTGGACCTCGCCCGCGCGAGCGGGTACGAAGGACTTCCCGAGACCGAGCCGGACAAACTCGGCGTCTGGTTCCGCGAGGCGGCCGACTCCGGTTCGCTGGAGCGCTACCTGGAGACGTTCGCCCACACCTGCGCCGTCATGCAGACCCGTGAGGCACTGGTGCGGGTGGCCGCCGAGTGCGCCGAGGACCTGGCCGCGGACGGCGTCGTCTACGCCGAGGTGCGGTACGCCCCCGAGCAGCACCTGGAAGCCGGGCTGACCCTCGAAGAGGTCGTCGAGGCGGTCAACGAGGGCTTCCGCGAGGGCGAGCTGCGGGCCCGCCGCGACGGCAACCGCATCCGGGTCGGCGCTCTGCTCACCGCGATGCGGCACGCCGCCCGGTCCCTGGAGATCGCCGAGCTGGCCAACCGCTACCGCGACCAGGGTGTGGCCGGGTTCGACATCGCGGGCGCGGAGGCGGGCTTCCCTCCCACCCGCCACCTCGACGCCTTCGAGTACCTCAAGCGCGAGAACAACCACTTCACCATCCACGCGGGCGAGGCTTTCGGTCTGCCGTCGATCTGGCAGGCCATCCAGTGGTGCGGTGCCGACCGGCTCGGCCACGGCGTCCGCATCATCGACGACATCGAGGTCGCCGAGGACGGCGAGGTGAAGCTCGGCCGCCTCGCCTCCTACGTACGGGACAAGCGCATCCCGCTGGAGCTGTGCCCGACCTCCAACCTCCAGACCGGTGCCGCCGCCTCCTACGCCGAGCACCCCATCGGGCTGCTGCGGAAGCTGCATTTCCGCGCCACCGTGAACACGGACAACCGTCTGATGAGCGGCACGAGCATGAGCCAGGAATTCGAGAAGCTGACCGAGACCTTCGGATACACGCTCGACGATATGCAGTGGTTCACCGTCAATGCGATGAAGTCCGCGTTCATTCCTTTTGATGAGCGTCTGGCGATGATCAACGAGGTGATCAAGCCCGGATACGCCGAGCTGAAGTCCCGGTGGCTCTTCGAACAGACCACCGCGACCAGCGTTTCTTCCATGTCCACGGACTGACGGAAGTCCGCACCGAAGGCGGCCGGGATGTCGAATTCCCGACTGTTTCCGGCGTGTCGGACTGTTTGTGGGGAGGAGGAAAAGGTGGCTACTTTTCGTTGCCCCCACACCCTCCTTCTCTCCCGAGGATGAATTCCACATGAAGCAGTCTGCTGCCAGGACTCTCGGCGTCGCCGTTCTCGGTGCCGCCTTCGCCGCCGCTGCCGCGGGTACCGCCTCCGCCGCCGTGCTGCCGGCCGATGTCGCGGCCATGACCCTGCCCGTCGCCAGCACGGCGCTGAACACCGCGACCCAGGGCCTGCCGCTCCAGGAGACCACCACCAAGCTCCTCGGCACCAACCAGCAGAAGCTGGTCGACGGTGCCACCACCCCGGTCAAGGGCCTGCTCGGTGGCCTGCCCGCGGGCGGCGTGAACACCGGCGGGCTGTCGGCCAACGGCCTGCCGCTCGGAGGCTGAGCACGGCGCTGAACGCGGCTGAGCACGGCTGAGCACGACTGAGAACCGAAAGACGCGCGACGTGCCGCTGTACGCCTGTGGGGCGGCCACCCGGTCCGGGTGGCCGCCCCACAGGCGTATGACTGAGGAAGAGCTCACCAGTCGGTGGACGTCGCCGTCTTCTCCGACGGGAGCAGCAGCCACAGCGCCAGGTAGAGCAGGAACTGCGGTCCCGGCAGCAGGCACGAGACCAGGAAGATGACGCGCATCGTTCCCGCGGAGGTGCCGAAGCGCCGTGCCAGCGCTGCGCACACTCCGCCGATCATGCGTCCCTCACGGGGGCGAACAATTCCGGCCATGGTGGGCTCCTTCGCGAAACCGTTACGGGAATCCGTCACGGGAATCCGTTGCCGGAATCCGGCTACGGGAATCCGTCACGGGAATCCGGTTGCTGGGGAGCAGCTCCGTCGTGCCCCCCGATGAATCCATGGTCTCCGCTGAACGGGGGAAGAACGTCGCTCTACGGGGCCATTCCGACCCTGGGAATCGTCGGGGTGGCACCCTGACCCGCCTCGTCCCTGGGACGGGGGAGCACGCTGATCCGCTCCTTCTTCCGGCGCAGCCGCGCCCGGCACATCGGGACGACGAGCAGGTGGGCGAGGGCCACACCCACCGTGTTCAGCAGCATCGAGTCGACGTCCACGACCTGGCCGGGCACACCGGTCTGGGCCAGCTCGATGAGCGTGGAGATCAGCGTGCCCGCCGCGACGGTACGGGCCAGCGAGGCCCACGGGGAGACGGCGAGACGGCCTCCGGCCATCGGCAGCAGGACACCCAGCGGGGCGAGGAGCAGCAGCCCCTCGCCGATCCGCCGGGCGGCCTCGACCGGTCCGAGGGCCAGATCGGCCCGGATACCGGCGAAGAGACGGAGATTCGAGGCGGTCGCCCAGGGCACGTCGAGCGGACGCAGGGTCAGCCACCCGACGAGCAGCAGATGAGCGAGGAGCAGGCATACTCCGGCCGCGCGGAAGCGGATGACGGTCTGACCGTCCGAACCTTGACGCACGACCCCCAAGACGCGACGAGCGGCGGAATCGGTTCCGCCGCTCAACGATCCGGTACGCCGCGCCTCTCGGCGGACCGGCCCGCCCGCGCGCACCACCAGGTCGGCGCCACCGTCCTCGACGCGACCGGCCCGCCCGCGCGACGTACGCGCGCCAGTCCTCCCGCTCCGCCAGCGCCTGCTCGGGCCCGCCCGCGCGCGACGTGCTCCAGGAGACGCCGATCTTTGCCCTGATCCCGGTCGGGGCCCGCCCGCGCGACGTACGCGCGCTCAGGCCCGGTGAACGGGACCGCGCGGGGAGCGGGCGCTCAGAGCCCCGTGCCGGTCACCGCGCCGGTCGCCGGGGCCGGGACCGCGCTGGGGCGCGCCTTCATCTCCGAGGTGCACAGATAGCCCCGCGCCGGGTACTCCCCGGGGCCGCCCAGCAGCACCGTGCCCCGCGGGGCGAGCGTGTCGTTCTCCGCGTACGTGCACACGATCTGGGCCAGCGCCTCGGACCGCAGGTCCTCCGGCTGCTCGCTGAGCCGCAGGGTGTCCTGCCGCTCGCCGTGGCGGGCCGGGCCGATCTTCAGGCCCTTCGGGACGGTCGTGGCGTATCCGGCCCGCCGTTCCTCGGCGTCCGGCGTGCGCCGCAGCTCGTCCAGGAGCGCCCGTGCCACCGGCACCCGGCCCTGGCCGGAGACGCGGAGGGTCACGGTGCGGTCCACCGTGACCAGCTGCGAGGAGCAGACCAGGTAGATCTGTACGGGCACGCCCTTGAGGGCCTGCGTGGTGACGTTCTCCGCCGGTACGGTGCACGGCACCTGGGACGGCGCGGCCCCGGCGTCCACCGGGACCGTGGTGGACCTGATCCCGCAGCCCGCGACCAGCGCGGCCCCCGCCAGCACCCCGGCCAGCGCGAGGGTTCTGCGCCCCCGCCCCCGGAGCCCGTTGCCGCCGTTGTCCGTCATGTGGTCCCGTCCCCCTCGTCCCGGCTCCCGCCGTCGTCCCCGTCGGCGTCGTCCTCGTCGCCGGTACGGGTCAGCCGCTCGGCGTCGCGCGGCAGCCGCAGGACGAACACCGCGCCGTCGCCGTCCGGAGAGTTGGCGGCCGTGATGTCGCCGCCGTGGATGTGCGCGTTCTCCATGGCGATCGACAGGCCGAGCCCGCTGCCCTCCGAACGCGGCCGGGAGGCACTGGCCTTGTAGAACCGGTCGAAGACGTGCGGCAGGACGTCCTCGGGGATGCCCGGACCGTGGTCCCGGACCTCGATGACCAGTTCCTCACCCTGCGTCCGCACCGCGACCCGCACCGGCGAACCGCCGTGCTTGAGCGCGTTGCCGATCAGGTTCGCCAGGATCACGTCCAGGCGGCGCGGATCGAGGCGGACCATCATGCCGCGTTCGGCGTCCAGGTCCACCGCGTCCAGCCAGGCGCGGGCGTCGATGCAGGCGGTGACCTGGTCGGCGACGTCGACCGTGTCGAGGACCAGCCGGGCCGTGCCCGCGTCGAAGCGGGTGACCTCCATCAGGTTCTCCACCAGGTCGTTGAGCCGACGGGTCTCGCTCACCACCAGGTGCACCGCGGGCGCGATCATCGGATCGAGGCCGTCCGCCTCGTCCTCCAGCACTTCGGTGACGGCGGTCAGCGCGGTGAGCGGGGTGCGCAGCTCGTGCGACATGTCGGCGACGAACCGCCGGCTCGCCTCGTCCCGCGCGCTCATGTCCGCGACCCGCTTCTCCAGCGAGCTCGCCGTCCGGTTGAACGTACGCGAGAGGTCGGCCAGTTCGTCCGTGCCGGACACCACGAGCCGGGTGTCGAGCTTGCCCTCGCCGAGCTTGCGGGCGGCGTCGCCGAGCCGCTGCACCGGGCGCAGCACGGTCGTCGCCGCGGCCTGCGCGAGCAGCGCCGAACCGATCAGCGCGAGCGTGGTGGCGATCCCCAGGGACCAGGCGAGGGAGTTCAGGTCCTGCCGCTCCTGGTCGAGCGACTTCAGCATGTAGCCGGTCGGGCCCCCGCCGATGATCTTCGTGCCGCCCACCAGGTACGGGGTGCCGTTGATGCTGGTGCGCTGCCAGAACAGGTGGTACTCGTACGTGTTGCCCGAGCCCACCGGCTGCTTCTTGCCGACGGCCTTCTGGAGCGAGGGCGGCACGTTGTCGAGCGTGAAGGTGTCCAGGTCGGAATTGCCGACGATCGGCTTGCCGGTGTCGCGTTCGTCGACCAGCAGCACGCTGTACCCCGGCGAGCTGCTCGCCATCTGCACGGCGGCGTTCTGCAGGTCGTCCCGGGTGGGGCTGAGCGGCAGAGAGGCGGCCCGGCTCTGCATCTCCTGGCGGAAGTCCCCGAGCGCGGAGTCCTGCGTACGGGTCAGCACCGCCTCGCGGTTCAGCCAGTACGCGATGCCCGACGCGGACACCGCGGCGGTCAGCGCCACCAGACCGAACACCACGGCCAGCCGCAGGCGCAGGCTCGTCCAGCGGAGCCCGGTGAGGAGCCTCCGCATGGCGGCAGCGGTCACTGGGGCGAGTCCAGCCGGTAGCCCACACCCCGGACGGTACGGATCAGGGTCGGCGAGGACGGCACGTCCTCCACCTTGGCGCGCAGCCGCTGCACACACGCGTCCACCAGCCGGGAGTCACCGAGGTAGTCGTGCTCCCAGACCAGCCGCAGCAGCTGCTGCCGGGACAGCGCCTGGCCCGGCCGACGGCTCAGCTCCAGCAGGAGGCGCAGCTCGGTCGGTGTGAGCTGCAGATCCTCCCCGTTCTTCGTCACGGTCATCGCGGAACGGTCGATCACCACGCTCCCGAACACCGCGGAGTCGGTGGACTCGCGCTCGCCGCGCCGCAGCACCGCGCGGATACGGGCGTCGAGCACCCGGCCCTGCACGGGTTTGACCACGTAGTCGTCGGCGCCGGACTCCAGCCCGACCACGACGTCGATGTCGTCGCTGCGCGCGGTCAGCAGGATGATCGGCAGCTGGTCGGTGCGCCGGATGCGCCGGCACACCTCGAAACCGTCGATACCGGGCAGCATCACGTCCAGCACGACCAGGTCCGGCCGCTGCTCGCGCAGCAGTTTCAGGCCGTCCTCTCCCGTCGCCGCGGTGGCCACACGGTGGCCCTGGCGTGACAGCGAGAGTTCGAGGGCCGTGCGGATGGCGTCGTCGTCCTCGATCAGCAACAGGAAAGGCACGCTGGTCATTCTGACCCATGGCAGAGCCCCAGTTCGACAGTTGGCCCCTACTCGTGCGTCCGCCGGTGCGTCCCGTACGTCCCGGACACGGGTACGGCGGTGCCTGTGACAGCTCTGTGACAGTCGGCGGACAGCGTCATGAAACTGCCCGGCCAAGCTCATTGGCACAGGAACGGACGGACTCCACCGATGGGGGGCGCGAGATGAACGCAACTCACAGCATCACCGCAAGCGCAGTTGTCACGCGTCTCCACGATGTCGGGCGGAGCGCCGAGAAGTCCGGCGCGACGGGCGCACGGGGGTGCGTGCGTGGTGCCGGGCGTCAGCACACGTCGTACATGACGGTGGTCGACGCACCTGCGGGGGGAAGCGGGGGGACCAACGCAGGCGCCGCGTACGGGGAGGGCTCGGGGGAGCGGACGGCCCCGGCGCGGGCCGAGGACGCCGAGGCGGCGTTCACGGCCTACGTCCGGGAGCGCCGTGCCTCCCTGTACGCGACCGCCTACCACCTGACCGGTGACCGGTTCGAGGCCGAGGACCTGCTGCAGAGCGCGCTGTTCTCGACGTACCGGGCCTGGGACCGGATCAGCGACAAGGCGGCGGTCGGCGGCTATCTGCGCCGCACCATGACGAACCTGCACATCAGCGCCTGGCGCAGGCGCAAGCTGAACGAATACCCGACCGAGGAGCTGCCGGAGACGGCGGGCGACACGGACGCGATGCGCGGCACGGAACTGCGCGCCGTGCTCTGGCAGGCGCTGGCGCGGCTGCCCGAGCTCCAGCGCACGATGCTGGTCCTGCGGTACTACGAGGGCCGCACCGACCCGGAGATCGCGTCCATCCTCGACATCAGTGTCGGCACGGTGAAGTCCAGCATCTGGCGGTCGCTCCGCCGGCTGCGTGAGGACGACGTCCTCAGCTTCGGCCGTGACCAGGAGGAGTCCTTCGGCGAGCTCGTGGCCTGAGGCAGGGGGGAACGGGGGAACCACGGGGGAGGAACGGGGGGACAACGGGGGAATCCACGGGGGAATCCAGGGGGACGCCGCTTCGGGGGAGGCGGCGGAGTACGGGGAAAGCAGCGGGGCCGGACAGGCGGGGGGCCTGTCCGGCCCCGTCGGCATGCCGGCGGGTATGGCATCCCGGGCCGGGTACGGCTTCCCGGCGTCGGATACGGCTCACCGGGCCCGGTTTCTCCGCCCCCGCGCCGCCGCGCCGTTACGCGGCTACGCCGATTCCCTGGCCGCGGGGGCCCGTCGGCAGCGTCCGGCCGCCGCCGCGGCGAGCCGTCCCAGAGCCTCCTCCTTGCCGCACGGATACGCGCCCAGCGCCGCCTGCCGGGCCACGATCCGCCGCTCCGCACGCATCAGCCGCCACCCGCGCCGCAGCAGGAACGGCACCGACTTGCGGCCCTCGCGCAGATCGCGCATCAGGCGGCGGCGGAACGTCGTCGTCGGGCGCCCGCGCAGACAGAGCGCGTCGGCGAGCACACCCAGCTCCTGGCACCGCTCGACGATGTCCGCCGCGAATATCCCCTCGGCGACGAACAGCGGGGTGCGGTCGATGTGCAGGGTCTCCCGGCCGGTCCGGGAGCTGGTGGAGATGTCGTAGAGCGGGACGTCCGTGCGCCCCGTGCGGCACAGGTCCACGATCGCGGACACCGCCGCGTCCGAGTCCCAGGACTGTGCGGAGTCCCAGTCGATGTCCGTGCTGTCGGGGACGAGCGGAAGCGTGGGGTCGTCGCCCTCCTTGTAGAAGTCGTCCAGGCGCAGCACCGGCAGGTCGGTGCGGGCGGCGAGGGAGGACTTGCCGGAGCCGGAAGGTCCGGCGAGCAGCACCACGCGGGTCGGGGTCGGTTGGGCATTCACAGAACACGAGTGTGAGGCATTGACCCACGCAGGGGATCCCCCGGTGCCTGTGTTGGTATCCAGCATCACACCTCAACTACGCTACGCACTCAATTGATTACTGGATCGTCTCGGTCAGGTGGTAATTCCATGGCACGTCACGCACTCTCCCGGTCCCGTCGCCGCGCCCTGCTGAGGGCAGGCCTGACCATCACGGCGGTGGGGGCCGCGCTCGGTGCGGGGGGTGCGGCGGCCCAGGCGGCGCCGGTGGTCCCGGCACCGGCCGTGGGCACCGAAAGCGGCTCCGGCCTCGGCCTCGGCGAGGACGCCGACGCCGCCGTGGGCGCGACCACCGGCGCGCTCGGGGTGGCGCTCAAGCACAGCATCGCCCCGGTGACGCATCTGCGGCTCGACCCGCTGGCCGGTACCGGCACCGACCCGCTGACCAACGGACTGGAGACGCAGGTCGCCGACTTCAAGCCGCTCTCCACGACCTCCCTCACCGACCCGCTGACCAGTGGCGGGGCGCTGAAGGACCTGCCGCTGGTGGGGCCGTTGACGGAGACGCTGCGCGGGAGCCTGTAGAGGGGCCCGCGGACCGGAAACGGCCCGCTTCCCCGCGCCGGGCACTCCGGCGCGGGGAAGCGGGCCGCCCGCGTGGACGCGCGTTCAGTACGCGGAGCCCGAGGCGCCCAGGGCGCCGGTGGGGTGCCAGACCGTCTTGGTCTCCAGGAACGCCGTCAGGCGGTGGGTGTCCGGGGCGGTCGCCCAGTCCGTGTCCGCGGTGCCGTCGGCGCGCGTGTCCCGCGGGCGCAGGACACGCTTCAGGTTGTCCGCCGCCGCGATCTCCAGCTCCTTCGCGAGCACCTCGTCGGCGCCCGTCAGGTCGATCGCGTTGACGTCCTGGTGCGAGGCGAGCGGGGCCGCGATCTCCGCCGTGTGCCCGGACAGGACGTTCACCACGCCGCCCGGCAGGTCGGAGGTGGCCAGCACCTCGCCCAGGGAGAGCGCGGGCAGCGGGGCGTCCGCCGAGGCGACGACCACCGCGGTGTTGCCGGTGGCGATGACCGGGGCGATCACCGAGACCAGGCCCAGGAACGACGACTTCTGCGGGGCCAGTACCGCGACCACGCCGGTCGGCTCGGGCGTCGACAGGTTGAAGAACGGGCCCGCGACCGGGTTCGCCCCGCCCACGACCTGGCCGATCTTGTCGGTCCACCCGGCGTACCAGACCCACCGGTCGATCGCCGCGTCCACCACGGCCGACGCCTTGGACTTCGACAGGCCCTCCGCGTCCGCGACCTCCCGGACGAACTGCTCCTTGCGGCCCTCCAGCATCTCCGCGACGCGGTAGAGGACCTGGCCGCGGTTGTACGCGGTCGCTCCCGACCAGCCGCCGAAGGCCTTGCGGGCGGCCACGACCGCGTCGCGCGCGTCCTTGCGGGAGGACTGCGGGGCGTTCGCCAGCCACCTGCCCTTGGAGTCGCTCACCTCGTACACCCGGCCGCTCTCGGAGCGGGGGAACTTGCCCCCGACGTACAGCTTGTAGGTCTTGAAGACGCTCAGACGGTTATCGGACATCGAGGTACGCCTCCAGGCCGTGACGGCCGCCTTCGCGGCCGAAGCCCGACTCCTTGTAGCCGCCGAAGGGCGAGGTCGGGTCGAACTTGTTGAACGTGTTGGCCCAGACGACGCCCGCCCGGAGCTTGTTCGCCACCGCGAGGATGCGGGAGCCCTTCTCCGTCCAGATGCCGGCCGAGAGGCCGTACTGGCTGTTGTTGGCCTTGGCGACCGCCTCGTCGGGGGTGCGGAAGGACAGCACCGACAGCACCGGGCCGAAGATCTCGTCCCGGGCGATGGTGTGCGCCTGGGTGACGTTCGTGAACAGCGTCGGGGCGAACCAGTAGCCCGCGGCGGGCAGCTCGCAGGGAGCCGTCCAGCGCTCGGCGCCCTGCGACTCACCGGTGTCGGCGAGCGCGGTGATCCGGGCCAGCTGCTCCGCGGAGTTGATCGCGCCGATGTCGGTGTTCTTGTCCAGCGGGTCGCCGAGCCGGAGCGTGGACAGCCGCCGCTTCAGCGCGTCCAGCACCTCGTCCTGGACCGACTCCTGCACCAGCAGCCGGGAACCGGCGCAGCAGACCTGGCCCTGGTTGAAGAAGATGCCCGTGACGATGCCTTCGACGGCCTGGTCGACCGGGGCGTCGTCGAAGACGATGTTGGCGCCCTTGCCGCCCAGTTCGAGGGTGAGCCGCTTGTCCGTACCGGCGACCTGGCGGGCGATGGCCTTGCCGACCGCGGTCGAGCCGGTGAACGCGACCTTGTTCACGTCCTCGTGCGCGACCAGGGCGGCGCCCGCGTCCCCGTAGCCGGGGAGGATGTTCACGACGCCCCTGGGCAGGCCCGCCTGGCGGCAGATGTCCGCGAAGAACAGCGCGGACAGCGGGGTGGTCTCGGCGGGCTTGAGGACCACCGTGTTGCCGGTGGCGAGCGCCGGGGCGATCTTCCAGGCCAGCATCAGCAGCGGGAAGTTCCACGGGATGACCTGGCCCGCGACCCCGAGCGGGCGCGGGTTCGCGCCGAAACCGGCGTGGTCCAGCTTGTCGGCCCAGCCCGCGTAGTAGAAGAAGTGCGCCGCGACCAGGGGGAGGTCCGCGTCGCGGGTCTCCTTGATCGGCTTGCCGTTGTCGAGGGTTTCCAGGACGGCGAGCTCGCGGCTGCGCTCCTGGATGATCCGGGCGATCCGGAAGAGGTACTTGGCGCGCTCGGCGCCCGGCAGCGCCGACCACTTCTCGAACGCCTTGCGGGCCGCCTTCACGGCCCGGTCGACATCGGCCGCACCGGCACGGGCGACCTCGGAGAGCACTTCCTCGCTGCTCGGTGAGACGGTCTTGAAGACCTTCCCGTCGGCCGCGTCGGTGAACTCACCGTCGATGAACAGCCCGTAGGAGGGCGCGATGTCGACGACCGCGCGGGACTCGGGGGCGGGGGCGTACTCGAATGCAGATGCCATGGGGATCAGTCCACCGTCACGTAATCGGGGCCGGAGTAACGGCCGGTGCTGAGCTTCTGGCGCTGCATCAGCAGGTCGTTCAGCAGGCTGGAGGCGCCGAACCGGAACCAGTGGTTGTCCAGCCAGTCCTCGCCCGCGGTCTCGTTCACCAGCACCAGGAACTTGATCGCGTCCTTGGACGTGCGGATGCCGCCGGCCGGCTTCACACCGATCTGCACGCCGGTCTGCGTCCGGAAGTCGCGCACCGCCTCCAGCATCAGCAGGGTGTTCGCGGGCGTGGCGTTGGTGGAGACCTTGCCGGTCGACGTCTTGATGAAGTCGGCGCCCGCCAGCATGCCGAGCCAGGAGGCGCGGCGGATGTTGTCGTACGTGGACAGCTCGCCGGTCTCGAAGATCACCTTGAGCCGGGCATCGGTCCCCTCGGGCCGGGCGCACTCCGCCTTCACGGCGAGGATCTCCTCGTACACCTTCAGGTACCGCCCGGACAGGAAGGCGCCGCGGTCGATCACCATGTCGATCTCGTCGGCCCCGGCGGCCACCGCGTCACGGACGTCCGCCAGCTTCACGTCGAGCGCGGCGCGTCCGGCGGGGAAGGCCGTCGCCACGGACGCCACCTTCACCCCGGAGCCGGCCAGCGCGGCGACGGCGGTGGGCACCATGTCGGGGTAGACGCAGAGGGCCGCGGTGCGCGGGGCGGGACGGTCCGGCTCGGCACCGGGGAGGTCGCTCGCGAGCCGGTGCGGGGTGTAGCGCAGCGGTTCGGGGTTGAGGGCCTTGGCGGCGAGGGCCCGGACCTTGCCGGGGGTGTCCGCGCCTTCCAGCGTCGTGAGGTCGATCATCGAGATGGCCAGGTCGATGGCGTACGCCTTGGCCGTGGTCTTGATCGAACGGGTTCCGAGGGACGCGGCACGCGCTTCGAGGCCGACGGCGTCGACGCCGGGCAGCCCGTGCAGGAAGCGGCGCAGCGCACTGTCGGACGCGGTCGCGTCGGCGAATGCTGGAGCTGTGGTGGGCATGGTCACCAGATGAGCATATCTACGCGCGTAGCGGCCTGTACAGGGGCCCCGGCTCTCCCCGCATCCCCGTACCGCTCCGGCGCCCCAGGCGCCCGTCAGGCAGAATCGGCCCCATGACGAGCCCCACACCGCCCGCCGAGCCGGTCTACGCCGACCGGACCTTCCGCTCGCCCGCCGGGATGGCCGGGGGTGTCCTGCTGCTCCTGCTCATCTGCTGGATCGGCGGGGACGCGCTGATCCGGGGGCACGGAAGGGTGCCGTGGCTGGCGCTCGCGGGCATCCTGACCTCGGTGCCGCTGGTCGTCGCGTTCACCCTGCGGCCCGTCGTGTCCGCCAACGACCGGCGCATCCGCATCCGCAACCCGTTCCGCACGATCACGCTGCCGTGGACCGCGGTGTCGGACCTGCGGGCCGGATACTCAAGTGAGCTGTTCACCGAGGACGGTACGAAGTACCAGATGTGGGCGGTCCCGGTGTCGCTGCGGCAGCGCAAGAAGGCGGCCCGCCAGCAGTCCAGGCGCTCGCTGGACGACCCGTACGACCGTACGTCCGTGACGGCCGATGTCCGCGACACCAGGAACCGGGTGGCCGCGGCCGACCGGACCCTGGCGGACCTGCGCGAGCTGGCGGAGCGGGCGAAGGCGGGGGCGGCCGGGGACGCGTCGGCGGATGCGGCGGTGTCGGTGCGCTGGGCGTTCGAGGTGATCGCACCGGCCGTGGTGGGCGCGGTGCTGCTGGTGGTCCTCTTCGCGACGGGCTGAGCGCCCGCCGTACGCGGCCCCGGTGCTCCGGGACGGCCCGCCCCCTACCGGAAGCCGAGGTCCGGATCGGTGCCGGCCAGCTCACCGCTGACGGCCCACAGCCGGGCGGCGGCGTCCGGGTCGGCCATGTGGGAGGGGACGGGTTCGCGTCGCGGTCTGCCGCGCAGCCCGAAGACCCTCGGCCCCCACAGCTGCCCTCCCCGCACCCCCGGGTCGAGAACGGCCCGGACGACGGGCCACGCTCCGGCGTCCTTGCCCTGCACCAGGAGCGCGGCGGGCAGGGACCGCAGCCGCTCGCCCGGGAGCGTCACGGTCACCGGCGCGCGGGACGGGGTGAGGGCGTCCAGCGCCCCGCCGGGATGGGCCACCACGCTGAGTACGGTGCTGCCGACGGCGCGCAGGCGGCGGTCGAGCGCGAAGCCGAAGCACATCTGCGCCAGCTTCGACCGGCCGTAGGCGCGCTTGGGCCGGTAGTCCCGGGCCGACTGCGGGTCGTCCAGGTCCAGGCGCTCGGACCGTGCCGCGAAGCTTCCCACCGTCACGACGCGGCCCGCGGGCGCCGCGGACAGCAGGGGAGCCAGCCACTGGGTCAGCGCGAAGTGGCCGAGGTGGTTGGTGGCGAACATCAGCTCGTGGCCGTCCCCGGTCTCCTGACGCGGCGGGTCGTCCAGCGCGACTCCCGCGTTGTGGACCACCGCGTCGAGGTGATCGAGGTCCAGCGCGTCCACGGCGGTCCTCAGGGACGGCAGGTCGGCGAGGTCCAGCCGGAGGTGCCGCACCCGCGCGCCGGGAACGCGCGAGCGGATCGAGCCCATGGCGGCGTCGGCCTTCGCGCGGTTCCGGCTGCCGAGTACGACGACGGCGCCCGTGGCGGCGAGCTGCTCCGCGGCGAAGTAGCCGATCCCGGCGTTACCCCCGGTGATCAGGAAGGTCCTGCCCTCGGCGGAGGGCAGCCGGTGAACGTCCCACGGCTGGTTGCGGGATGGGGAAGACACGATGAGGGGCTCCTGGCGGTCCGGGACGGCGTGCTCGTGAGGAGCACCTGCGCGTCCACGGTCGCAGCCCCCGCCGACAGGGCGCCGACAGGTTTCCGACAGGCCCCGGGCAGTCGCGGAGAGCCAGAGTGCGGCTGCGTCACGGCCGGAGCGGAGGGACGGGAGCGCGGCCGGGCGCGGTGCGGGGTGCGGTGTGAGCGGTGAACCCGGGCGCTCGCTCCCCTTGCCGGGACAGCCCTCAGTCCTCCGGGAAGCGGGACCAGAAGTGGTTGACGATGTCGTCGAGGTAGCGCCGGCCGTCCTCGCCCGACGCGCTGGTGCCGCCCGCCCGGCTGAGGGTGGCCGCCATGAGCGTCTGGTACTCGTGGTGCATGTCGCGCAGGGGGTCCTGGAGGTCGCGGCGGTCCACGGCGATGAGACGGGCGATGGCACGGATGTGTGCCTGCCAGCGGGTGGAGACCGCTTCGGCGAGCAGGCGGGCGAGTTCGTCCTCCAGCCCGGTGATGGCGATGAAGTCACGCGGGGGCAGGGTGAGGGCGGCGGCGAGGGCGGCGGACTGCCGTTTGCTGCCGGTCCACTGGCTCGTCTCCTCCATCTGCTGATAGGCGTCGAGGTCGACGCCGGTGGCGCGGGCGACGTCCTCGGCGGCCAGTCCGCGGGCGATGCGGTGCTCCCGCAAGGTGCGCGGGGCGCCCATGAGTTCGTGGGGGTTGCACCACAGGGCCCCGGCCAGCGCGGTGAGTTCACCGGCGCTGGGCAGCGCGGTGCCGCGCTCCCAGGCGGTGATGTGGTCAGGGGTGATGTAGGCCATGCCGTAGGAGGCGCGCATGCCGTAGGCGACATGGCCGGGGGCCATCCCGAGCTTCTCGCGCAGGATGCGGGCGGCGCGCGCGTTGAAGGGAAGCGGTGTGTGCACGGGCCGAGGGTAAGGAGTTACCCGCGATCAACTCCATGGCCGATGTCGCCCGCATCCCGTTTTGGATTGATAGGTCGTCGGCGATTTCAGAGGAACCGACAGGGGCGGTACGAGAAGGACAGGTAATCGATACCTCACGGCAATCGAGATCATGCCCCTGACACGTAGGATCCGCTGGCCAGGCGCCGTACGTGCGTACGCAAGCAGGTGGTGCGCACTCCGGCGCCGCTGCCATTTTCCCCGCACCTGTAGTTCAGGAGGCGCAGTCATGTACAGCAGCACGACCGGCTCGGTCGAAGAGCCGAGGCGCAGATCCGGTGGCCCGGTCGACCGATTCTTCCGTATCGGTGAACGCGGCTCGACCTACGGCCGTGAGATACGCGGCGGGGTCGCGACGTTCTTTACGATGGCCTACATTCTCGTACTGAACCCGATCATTCTTGGCAGCACCGAGGATAAGTTCGGTCACCAGTTGGACGCCGGTCAACTGGTCACCGCCACCGCTCTGGTGGCCGCCGTGATGACCGTGATCATGGGTGTGGGGGGCAACCTGCCGCTCGCCCTGGCCGCGGGTCTGGGGCTCAACGCCGTCACCGCCTTCCAGATCGCCCCGATGATGGGGTGGGACGACGCGATGGGCATCATCGTGCTCGAAGGCCTGCTCATCACCGTGCTGGTGATGACCGGTCTGCGCGAGGCGATCATGCACGCCATCCCGCAACCCCTCAAGCAGGCCATCAGCGTCGGCATCGGCCTGTTCATCGCCTTCATCGGCTGTGTCGACGCGGGGTTCGTCACCCGCGTCCCCGACGTCGCGAACAGCACCGTGCCCGTTCAGATCGGCACCGGAACCCTGACCGGCTGGCCCATGCTGGTCTTCTGCCTCGGGGTGCTGCTGACGATCGTCCTGCTGGTCCGCAGGGTGCAGGGCGCCATCCTCATCAGCATCGTCGTGATGACCGTCGTCGCCGTCGTCATCAACGGCGTCGCCAACGTCAAGTCCTGGGGCCTGATCACCCCCTCGCTGCCCGGCAAGCCCTTCTCCGCACCCGACTTCGGGCTCCTGGGCGAATTCGACCTGTTCGGCGCGTTCAGTCACGTCAGCGTGCTGACGGTCATGCTGTTCGTCTTCACCCTCCTGCTGTCCGACTTCTTCGACACGATGGGCACCATCGTCGGTGTCACCGCCGAGGCCGGACTCCTCGACGAGCGCGGCCAGGTCCCCGGTCTCGGCCGTGTCCTGCTGATCGACGGCGCGGCGGCCGTCGCGGGCGGTGCCGCCTCCGCCTCGTCCGCCACCGCGTACATCGAGTCCGCCGCGGGTGTCGGTGAAGGCGCGCGCACCGGTTTCGCCAACCTCGTCACCGGCGGCCTGTTCGGCCTCGCGCTCTTCGCCACCCCCGTGCTCACGATCGTGCCCCTCCAGGCCGCGGCCCCCGCTCTCGTCGCGGTCGGGTTCCTGATGATGACTCAGGTGAAGCACATCGAGTGGGACCGGTACGAGGTCTCGATCCCCGCCTTCCTGACCATCGCCGTGATGCCGTTCACCTACTCCATCAGCAACGGCATCGGCGCGGGCTTCCTGTCCTACGTGGTCATCAAGGCGTGCCTGGGCAAGGCCCGCGAGGTCCACTGGCTGCTCTGGGGCACCGCGGCGCTCTTCCTCGTCTACTTCGCCATCGACCCGCTGGAGCAGCTGCTCGGCATGAAGTAGCCCGCGAGGTCTCGACGAGACCGCCCCGGACCCGGCCGTGCCGGTGTCCGGGGCGGGGCGCTCAGATCCCGGCCGCGGCCGCCAGATCGCGCTTGATCCCGTCGAGCAGCTCCGCCGCCCTCGCGCGGGCGGCCGGGAGCTCTCCGGCCGAACCGACCGGCACCACGACCTCCAGGTAGCACTTGAGCTTCGGCTCCGTGCCGCTCGGGCGGACGATCACCCGGGCGCCGTCCAGCCGGTAGCGCAGGCCGTCGGTCGGCGGCAGCAGGTCCGATCCCCGCGTCAGGTCCTCGGCCGAGGCGACGGGCAGCCCCGCCAGCGCGGTCGGGGGCGTCTCGCGCAGCCGCCGCATGGCGTCCGAGATGACCGACAGGTCCTCCACCCGGACCGACAGCTGGTCGGTGGCGTGCAGCCCGTGGGTGACCGCGAGGTCGTCCAGCAGGTCGAGCAGCGTACGGCCACGCTCCTTGAGCACTGAGGCCAGCTCGGCGACGACCAGCGCGGCCGTGATCCCGTCCTTGTCGCGGACGCCCTCGGGGTCGACGCAGTAGCCGAGCGCCTCCTCGTACCCGTACCGCAGGCCGTCCACCCGCGCGATCCACTTGAAGCCGGTCAGCGTCTCCTCGTAGCCGAGGCCCGCCTTCTCGGCGATCCGGCCGAGCAGGGAGGACGACACGATCGACTCGGCGAGGACACCGGTCGCGCCCCGGTCCACCAGGTGCGCGGCGAGCAGTGCCCCGACCTCGTCGCCGCGCAGCATCCGCCAGCCGCCCCCGGCCGCCGGGTCGGGCACCGCGACGGCGCAGCGGTCGGCGTCCGGGTCGTTGGCGATCACGAGGTCGGGTCCGGCCCGGCGCGCGGTCGCGAAGGCGAGGTCCATCGCGCCGGGTTCCTCCGGATTGGGGAAGGCGACGGTGGGGAACGCCGGGTCGGGTTCGGCCTGCTCGGCGACGAGCACCGGGGCGGGGAACCCGGCCCGCTCGAAGGCGGCGGTCAGTACGGACGTGCCGACCCCGTGCATCGCCGTGTACACGACCCGTGCGGTACGCGGCGAACCGGCCGTGAGTACCGCGTCGGTACGGGCCAGATAGGCGTCCAGCACCTCCTCGCCGAGGATCTCCCAGCCGTCCTCGGGACGGGGCACGCCGTCCAGCGGGCCGATCGCGGCGATCTCGGCGGCGATCCCGGCGTCCGCCGGGGGGACGATCTGCGAGCCGTCACCCAGGTAGACCTTGTAGCCGTTGTCCCGCGGCGGGTTGTGGCTGGCGGTCACCTCGACGCCCGCGACGGCACCCAGGTGCCGTATGGCGTACGCGAGCACGGGGGTGGGCAGCGGGCGGGGGAGCACGGCGGCCCGCAGCCCCGCGCCGGTCATCACGGCGGCGGTGTCACGGGCGAATTCGGCGGACTTGTAGCGGGCGTCGTAGCCGATGACGACGAGCCCGCCGCCCTGCCCCTGCGCCTTCAGGTACGCGGCGAGCCCGGCGGCCGCGCGGATCACGACGCAGCGGTTCATCCGCATCGGCCCGGCGCCCAGCTCGCCGCGGAGCCCGGCGGTGCCGAACTGGAGCGTGCCGGCGAACCGTGCGGCCAGTTCGTCGAGGTCCCCGGCCTCGACGAGCCGGGACAGCTCGTCACGGGTCTCGGGGTCGGGGTCCTCCGCGAGCCACGTCCTGGCCCGCGCGATGAGGTCCTGCTGCACGGTGTCCGCCTTCCTGCGGGGTGCTTCGTGGATGGGTGGCTCTCCGGCCGCGTCTCAGATGCGTTCGAGGACCCGGGCCAGCAGCGAGCCCATCCGGGTCGCCGAGTCCCGCCCCGCCTGGAGCACCTCCTCGTGGTTGAGCGGCTCGCCGCTCAGCCCCGCCGCGAGGTTGGTGACCAGCGAGATGCCCAGCACCTCGGCACCGGCCTCGCGGGCCGCGATGGCCTCCAGGACGGTGGACATGCCGACCAGGTCGCCGCCCATCACCCGGACCATGCCGATCTCGGCGGGCGTCTCGTAGTGCGGGCCGGTGAACTGCACGTACACGCCTTCTTCGAGGGTGTCGTCGATCTCCTGGCACAGCGCGCGCAGCCGCGGCGAGTACAGGTCGGTGAGGTCGACGAAGTTGGCGCCGACGATCGGGGAGGACGCCGTCAGGTTGATGTGGTCGCTGATCAGCACCGGCTGACCGGGGCGCATGCCCTCGCGCAGACCACCGCAGCCGTTGGTCAGGACGACCGTCCGGCACCCGGCCGCGACGGCGGTACGGACCCCGTGGGCCACGGCGGCGACGCCCCGGCCCTCGTAGAAGTGCGTACGGCCGAGGAAGACCAGGACGCGCTTCTCCCCGATCAGGTACGAACGGATCGTGCCGCCGTGCCCCTGGACGGCGGGGGCCGGGAAGCCGGGCAGCTCGGTCACCGGGAACTCGGCCTCCGGGGTGCCGAGCGCATCGCCCGCGGGCGCCCAGCCGGAACCCATCACGAGGGCGACGTCGTGGGTCTCGGCCCCGGTCAGCTCGCGCAGGCGGGCGGCGGCGTCGGCGGCGGCGGCGTACGGGTCGCCCTGGATCTGGTCCGGAATAACTGATGCGTTCACGCGGATGAGGGTAGCCGGTGATTCCCTACGCGCGTAGATGCCCTGGTACAGACTAGCGCCGCACGGCCTTGTGCGTTCACACGAAAACGCTGGTGGGGCGGGTCAGCAGGGGCGCTTGCGCAGTTCCATCACATAGTCGTGCGGGGCGCCCGCGGACTCCGCGGCGTCGGCGATCTCGCCCAGGTAGCGGGCGGACGGCAGACCGCCCTCGTAGCCGTTCAGCACGTACATCCAGGCCGGTTCGTCGCCGTCCAGGGTGTGCACCCGGACCCGCATCCGGCGGTAGATGTCGAGGCCGACGCCCTCCCAGCGGTCCATGGAGTCCTCGTCCATCGCCGCCAGGTCGTACAGCGCGACGAACACCTGGGAGCGCGGCGCCTCCACGACCGTGGCGAGCGCGCCCTCCCAGCCCATCTGCTCTCCGCCGAAGGTCAGCCGCCAGCCGTTGAGCCAACCGGTGCCGCGCAGCGGTGAATGCGGAGCGCGGCGCGTCATCAGCCGCGCGTCGAGGTTGCCGGCGTACGCGGCGTAGAGCGACATGGGTCCGAGGGTACGGGAGGTGACGGTGAGAACGTCGGTTCCGTACGGAAGACCACCCGCGGGATTCCGCGCCGGGATCCCGGCCGCACCCCGGGAGCCCCGCCCCGGCGCACGTTTGGAGGGCCCCGGGGCGAAGCACCTTGGCGCGTGCGGGACAATGAAGTACGTACTGCATTCCCCCGGGGCGCTCCCCCGGACCCCCGGCCGGGGCAGCAGACGGCCGCGGGATGACATACGCGAGGCGGACTTTTCGTGACCCGGATCGTGATCATCGGCGGCGGACCCGGCGGCTACGAGGCGGCGCTGGTGGGCGCCCAGCTCGGTGCGGAGGTGACCGTCGTCGACTGCGACGGCCTCGGCGGCGCGTCCGTGCTCACCGACTGTGTGCCCTCGAAGACCCTGATCGCGACGGCGGAGGTGATGACCACCTTCGACTCCTCCTACGAGGAACTCGGCATCATCGTCGCCGATGACACCCCGCCCGTCGAGAAGGCCGCCCGCGTGGTCGGCGTCGACCTCGGCAAGGTCAACCGGCGGGTGAAGCGCCTGGCGCTCGCCCAGTCCCACGACATCACCGCCTCCGTCACCCGGGCCGGTGCCCGGGTGATGCGCGGACGCGGCCGGCTGGAGGGCCTCCAGGCCGCCGACGGCTCCCGCACGGTCGTCGTGACCGCCGCGGACGGCGCGGAGGAGCGGCTCACCGCCGACGCCGTGCTGATCGCGACCGGCGGCCACCCCCGGGAGATCCCGGACGCGCTCCCCGACGGCGAGCGCATCCTGAACTGGACCCAGGTCTACGACCTCGACGAGCTGCCCGAGGAACTCATCGTCGTCGGGTCCGGTGTCACCGGCGCCGAGTTCGCCGGTGCCTACCAGGCGCTCGGCTCGCGCGTCACGCTGGTCTCCTCCCGCGACCGGGTGCTGCCCGGCGAGGACCCGGACGCGGCCGCCGTGCTGGAGGACGTCTTCCGCCGCCGCGGCATGAACGTCATGGCCCGCTCCCGCGCCCAGGCCGCCAAGCGCGTCGGCGACCGGGTCGAGGTCACCCTCGCCGACGGCCGGGTCATCTCCGGTTCGCACTGCCTCATGGCGGTCGGCGCGATCCCCAACAGTGCGGGCATGGGCCTGGAGGAGGCCGGGGTCCGGCTCAAGGAGTCCGGCCACATCTGGACCGACAAGGTCTCCCGCACCAGCGCCCCCGGCGTCTACGCGGCCGGTGACGTCACCGGGATCTTCGCCCTCGCCTCGGTCGCCGCCATGCAGGGCCGGATCGCGATGTACCACTTCCTCGGCGACGCGGTGGCCCCGCTGGACCTGAAGACGGTCTCCTCGAACGTCTTCACCGACCCCGAGATCGCCACCGTCGGCTACACCCAGGCCGACGTCGACGCCGGGAAGATCGACGCCCGCGTCGTCAAGCTCCCGCTGCTGCGTAACCCGCGCGCCAAGATGCAGGGCATCCGGGACGGCTTCGTCAAGATCTTCTGCCGCCCCGGCACCGGCATCGTGGTCGGCGGCTGCGTCGTCGCACCGCGTGCGAGCGAACTGATCCACCCCATCTCGATCGCGGTCGACAACAATCTGACGGTGGAACAGATCGCGAACGCCTTCACCGTGTACCCGTCCCTGTCGGGTTCGATCGCCGAAGTGGCACGGCAGTTGCACACCCGTAAGCGCGCGGGCGAGGCGTAGCGCGCGGGCCGGATCACCGGACGCCGCCCGGAAAACCGCTGTTCGCGGGCGGCTTCCGGGGGCCTCTGGCAGGCCCGGGTGACCAGGTTCGATCGCTACGGAACAACAACGGGGCCGCGTATACCACTCGGTGGCCTTCCGTATGTACAACTTCCGTTATTCGGTGCAAAGTGCTGAAAACACTCGGGCGGTCACGTTACTGTCAGTTCCGTGTTCGCTGCAGAACGTCGTCAGTTGATCCTCGAAATGGTGCGTGCCAACGGAGCGGTATCGCTCCGTGAGCTCGCCCGCGTCGTCCAGACCTCCGAAGTGACCGTACGGCGGGACGTGCGGGCGCTGGAGGCAGAAGGACTCCTCGACCGCCGTCACGGCGGTGCGGTACTGCCGGGCGGCTTCACGCGGGAGTCCGGCATTCCGCAGAAATCCCATCTCGCCACCGCGGAGAAGACGGCCATCGCGGATATGGCGGCCGGACTCGTCGAGGAGGGCGAGGCCATCGTCGTCGGCGCCGGCACGACCACGCAGGAGCTGGCCCGCCGGCTCGCGCGGATTCCCGGGCTGACCGTCGTCACCAACTCCCTGCTGGTCGCCCAGGCCCTGGCCCACGCCAACCGGGTGGAGGTCGTGATGACCGGCGGCACACTGCGCGGGTCCAACTACGCCCTGGTGGGCAGCGGCGCCGAGCAGTCCCTCCAGGGGCTGCGGGTCGCGCGCGCCTTCCTCTCCGGCAGCGGGCTCACCGCCGAACGCGGCCTGTCCACCTCCAACATGCTCTCCGCGAGCGTGGACCGGGCGCTGGTGCAGGCCGCCGCGGAGGTGGTGGTGCTGGCCGATCACACCAAGCTGGGCTCCGACACCATGTTCCAGACGGTGCCGACGGACCTCATCACCCGCCTGGTGACGGACGAGCCCCCCGGCCACGACGACCGCGCCGCCACCGAGCTCCAGGCCCTGGCCGACCAGGGGGTGCAGATCGCGGTGGCCGGTGCGGCGGGCGGCTCCGGCGCGGCCGAGTCCCTTCCGCACGGCAGGCAGGGGCGCCGCGAGATGCCGCTGCCCGGCCAGAGGCGTACGGCCCATGGCGGCCCCGGCGGCCAGGGCCCGCAGCAGCTGCGGAGCCCGTCCGCGCTGGGGGACGGCCAGGGGGAGCGGTCCAGGGTGGCGGACCTGCGGCGCAGGTAGGGGCCGGGCGGTCGGCCCGCTGGACGGCCGGGCTGCCGGACGTCCGGTCCGCCCCTCTGCCCGTCCTTCGATTCGCCCCTCAGCACCCTCAGCCCCTCAGCAGGCCCGCCGGGCCGTCGGCCTGCCCGCCTGCCGGTCCTTCGGAACCCCTTAGCAGTCCGCCTCGGCGCTCGCCCCTTTCAGCCCCTGGACGGTCAGTCGCAGCAGACGGCCCGCCAACTCCGGGTCGTCCGGGGACTCCTCGGCGGCCAGGGCGATCGCGTTCGTCAGCTGCATCAGGTCGTCGATCGACACATCGGGCCGTACGGCCCCGCTCGCCTGCGCCCGCGCCAGCAGCGCCGCCCCCGCCTCGCGCATCGGCACGTTGCACTGCGAGAGCGCCGAGGACTCGTCCCGGGACGCCGACATGAGCGCCTGGGCCAGCCCGCGGTACGCGCCCGCGTGCGTGATGATCGTGCCCAGCCACTCCATCAGGGCCTCGCACGGCTGCCGCGCCTTCGCGAGCTCGCGGGAGCGGGCGATCAGGGATGCCAGGGCATCCTGGAAGACCGCGTTCATCAGCGCGTGCCGGTTCGGGAAGTGCCGGTACAGCGTGCCGATGCCCACGCCCGCGCGGCGTGCGATGTCCTCCAGGGACGCGTCGGTGCCGTGCTCCGCGAAGGCGGTGCGGGCCTCGGCCAGCAGCCGGTCGTAGTTCCGCCGTGCGTCGGCACGCATGGGGCGGGGTGGCGTCCGTGCCGCGGTCGTCGCCATGTGCGCACTTCTCCCTTCGTCCGCCTGGCATCCAGGATGCCATCGTGGGTGCCAGGCGGTGGCTGGGGACCGGGCGATGGCCGGGAAGCGCCGGTGACCTGGGCGTGGGGCGGGAAGAGGCCGGGGCCCCTGCCGACGGGTCGTACGACTCGGCAGGGGCCCCGGGCGACGCGGTGGGTGCCGCGCGATCAGTCCTTGATCTCGCAGATGACGGCGCCGGAGGAGACCGAGCCGCCGACCGCGGCGGCGAGGCCCTTCACGGTGCCGGAGCGGTGCGCGTTCAGCGGCTGCTCCATCTTCATGGCCTCCAGGACGACGATCAGGTCGCCCTCCTGGACCTCCTGGCCCTCCTCGACGGCGACCTTGACGATCGTGCCCTGCATCGGGGACGCGAGGGTGTCACCGGAGGCGGCCGAGGCGCTCTTCTTCGCGGCGCGGCGCTTGGGCTTGGCACCCGCGGCGAGGCCGGTGCGGGCCAGCGACATGCCGAGGGAGGAGGGCAGCGAGACCTCCAGGCGCTTGCCTCCGACCTCGACGACGACGGTCTCGCGGCCGGTCTCCTCGTCGGTGTCCGCGTCGGCGGTGGCCGTGAAGGGCTTGATGTCGTTGACGAACTCGGTCTCGATCCAGCGGGTGTGGACCTGGAACGGGTCGCTGGTGAAGGCCGGGTCCGCGACGACGGCGCGGTGGAAGGGGATGGCGGTGGCCATGCCCTCGACGGTGAACTCGGCCAGGGCGCGGGCGGCGCGCTGGAGGGCCTGCTCGCGGGTCGCGCCGGTGATGATCAGCTTGGCGAGGAGGGAGTCCCAGGCGGGGCCGATCACGGAGCCGGACTCGACGCCCGCGTCGAGACGGACACCGGGGCCGGTCGGCGCGGCGAAGGTGGTGACCGTGCCGGGGGCGGGCAGGAAGTTGCGGCCCGGGTCCTCGCCGTTGATCCGGAACTCGAAGGAGTGGCCGCGCAGGGCGGGGTCGTCGTAGCCCAGGGCCTCGCCGTCGGCGATCCGGAACATCTCGCGGACCAGGTCGATGCCGGAGACCTCCTCGGTCACCGGGTGCTCGACCTGGAGGCGGGTGTTGACCTCCAGGAAGGAGATCGTGCCGTCCTGCCCGACCAGGAACTCCACCGTCCCGGCGCCGACGTAGCCGGCCTCCTTGAGGATGGCCTTGGACGCCGCGTACAGCTCCGCGTTCTGCGCCTCGCTCAGGAAGGGGGCCGGGGCCTCCTCGACGAGCTTCTGGTGGCGGCGCTGGAGCGAGCAGTCACGGGTGGAGACCACGACGACGTTGCCGTGGGTGTCGGCCAGGCACTGCGTCTCGACGTGGCGCGGCCGGTCCAGGTAGCGCTCCACGAAGCACTCGCCCCGCCCGAACGCCGCCACCGCCTCACGCACCGCGGAGTCGTACAGCTCCGGGATCTCCTCCAGCGTGCGCGCCACCTTCAGACCGCGCCCGCCACCGCCGAACGCGGCCTTGATCGCGATCGGCAGCCCGTGCTCCTCGGCGAAGGCCACGACCTCCTCGGAACCCGACACGGGGTCCGGCGTACCGGCCACCAGCGGCGCACCGGCGCGCTGCGCGATGTGCCGGGCCGCGACCTTGTCGCCCAGGTCCCGGATCGCGTGCGGCGGCGGACCGATCCAGACCAGCCCCGCGTCCAGCACCGCCTGCGCGAACTCGGCGTTCTCCGACAGGAACCCGTAACCCGGGTGGATCGCGTCCGCACCGGAGTCCTTGGCCGCCTGGAGCACCTTGACCATGTCCAGGTAGCTGGCCGCCGGGGTGTCACCGCCCAGAGCGAATGCCTCGTCGGCCGCACGCACATGCAGAGCGTCCCGGTCCGGGTCCGCGTAGACGGCCACGCTCCCGATCCCGGCATCCCGGCACGCCCGAGCAACACGGACAGCAATTTCGCCACGGTTGGCGATGAGCACCTTGCGCACGATGGCTCCCTCCTTGAAACAAGCTGAGTTTAGGGACTACCGACACGGCCCTACGACCCGTCCCCACTGGTGAGCTTGCCCACACGGAGTGTGATTCGAGGCTTGCTCAAGTCGAAAAATCCCTTGTGGCACCACGGTACGCCGGGATTCATGACCGCACAGTAGCCACAAGGTGTGGTCCAGGTCTCTGTTCGCACGGCCTGCGTCTCTCCGCATTTCTTTGTCGAGTCCCCACTAATGGGGGAGTGATTCTTTGCCCGGCGCACGAGAGTGGCGCATGGGGCTGGTGGGACGTTCCCTGGTGGGAGGGGCGCGAGCGCGGTCCGGAACGGATGATCACCAGACCCTTGTACGAAGCGTTACCCGTTAGTAGGGTCCGCGCTGACGCACGTACTGCAGGTAACAGGGGGTGGGCGCCGTGGTGCGCAGACCGGTGGCGATGGTGGCCGCGCTCGTGTTGTTCGCGGAGGCCGTGGGCGTCGTGCTGATCAACGGCATCCTGGCGACCGTCGTCAAGAACCAGGACATGTCGCTGGCCGGGACGGACCCCACCGTCATGTCCCGCGGCACCTGGGCGATGGGCGGTGTCTTCGGCTGCTACCTGCTGCTGTGCGGGGTGCTTCTGCTGGTGGCCGGAATCCGTGACCGAGCTCCCGGCCGCTTCGCGCGTGTCGTCCTGATCCTCTGCGCCGTGGCGCACGGAGTGCTGGGCGCGCTGACGGTCGGGCTGGTCGGCTGGGCGGCGTTCGCCTGCATGATGGTGGTGCTGGGGCTGATCGTGCTGACGCTGGTGGCGTACGGGACCGGCGCAGCCGAGGAGCCCGCCGGCGCCGCCGGGAGGGACGCCCCGGCGGCGGCCTGACCCGGCCCCGGTGTCCGGAAACCCGCGTCCCGCGTCCCGGGGCCCGCGGGCCTCAGACCCAGAGGTCGGTGACGGAGACGCCCAGCTCGCCCAGGAGCCGGCGCAGCAGCGGCAGCGAGAGCCCGATCACGTTGCCGTGGTCGCCCTCGATGGCGTCGACGAACGGGGCTGAGCGGCCGTCCAGGGTGAAGGCGCCCGCGACGTGCAGCGGCTCACCGGTGGCCACGTAGGCGGCGACCTCGGCGTCGGTGGGTTCGCCGAAGCGGACGGTGGTGGAGGCGGTCGCGGACGCGGTGCGCCCGGTCGCGGTGTCGGTCACGCTGTGGCCGGTGCGCAGCACCCCGGCCCGGCCGCGCATGGACTTCCAGCGGGCCGTGGCCTCCTCGGCGTCGGCGGGTTTGCCGAGCGCCTCGCCGTCCAGTTCGAGCACCGAGTCGCAGCCGATGACCAGGGCGCCCGCCGCCTCCGGGCGGCCCGCCACCGCGGCGGCCTTGGCCTCGGCGAGGACCAGCGCCAGCGCGGCCGGGGTCGGAGCGCTCAGCGCGTCCTCGTCCACACCGCTCACGATCACCTCGGGCGCGAAACCGGCCTGCCGCAGCAGGCCGAGACGGGCGGGGGAGGCGGAGGCGAGCACGAGACGGCGCTGATCAGTCATACGCGCCATCGTAGAAGAGCCGCGCGCAGCGGGAGAGCCGCATGGGGCGGGAGGGCTGTACGGGGCGGGGGAGCCGTACGGGGTGGGGAGGGGCGCGCGGGGTGGGAGAGCCGTGTGCGCCGCGTGGGGCCGGGCCGCGCCCCGCGGACCGCTCAGCGCAGACCGGCCACGAACATCCCGACCACCATCGCGAGCGCGAGCAGCAGCCCCGCGCGGCGCATCATGTCCTGGGCCTCGCGCAGTTCTTTGGGGGGCTTGTTCTCCGGGTCGGACCACAGCATGGAAACGATCCTGCCCGCCCCGGTGACCCGTACGCCTGAGTACGGGTACTCAGGCGTACGGCCGGTCGCGTCCTATCCGGGCCAGTACGTCCGGGCCCAGGCCCGCGGTCCCGGCAGGTGCCGGGTGCTCCGGGCGATGCGCCCCGGGTCGGACCACTGGCCGGGCAGCGCCGGGGCGTCGCCCAGGGCGTCGCCCGGGGCGGAGGTGCCGGACGCCGCCGCCGTCGCCGTCCGGGCGCGCACCACCGCCAGCGCGGCGGCCAGCTCCTCGGGGGTCGGGTTGCCCCGAACGACCTTGATCATGGCCAGGACCCTTTCTAGAGGGGGATGTTGCCGTGCTTCTTCGGGGGCAGCGACTCCCGCTTGGTCCGCAGCTGGCGCAGCCCCTTCACGACGTGCGCGCGGGTGTCGGACGGCATGATCACCGCGTCGACGTAGCCGCGCTCGGCCGCCACGTACGGGTTGAGCAAGGTGTCCTCGTAGTCGGCGATCAGCTCGGCGCGGGTCGCCTCCTGGTCCTCGGCCGCGGCGATGGTGCGCCGGTGCAGGATGTTCACCGCGCCCTGCGCGCCCATCACGGCGATCTGCGCGGTCGGCCAGGCGAGGTTGATGTCGGCCCCCAGGTGCTTGGAGCCCATGACGTCGTACGCGCCGCCGAACGCCTTGCGGGTGATCACGGTGATCAGCGGGACGGTCGCCTCGGCGTAGGCGTAGATCAGCTTGGCGCCGCGCCGGATGATGCCGCCGTACTCCTGGTCGACGCCGGGCAGGAAGCCGGGGACGTCGACGAAGGTCAGCACGGGCACGTTGAAGGCGTCGCAGGTGCGGACGAAGCGGGCGGCCTTCTCGCTCGCGTTGATGTCCAGGCACCCGGCGAACTGCATCGGCTGGTTGGCGACGACGCCGACCGGGTAGCCCTCGACGCGCCCGAAACCGGTGATGATGTTGGGCGCGAACAGGGCCTGGGTCTCCAGGAACTCGCCGTCGTCCAGCACGTGTTCGATGGCGACGTGCATGTCGTACGGCTGGTTCGCCGAGTCCGGGATGAGGGTGTCGAGCTCGCGGTCCTCGTCCGTGGTGGTGAGGTCCGCCGTCTCGGGGAAGGCCGGTGCCTCGGACAGGTTGTTCGAAGGCAGGTACGACAGCAGCGACTTGACGTACTCGATGGCGTCCTTCTCGTCGCCCGCCATGTGGTGCGCCACCCCGGAGGTGGTGTTGTGGGTGCGGGCGCCGCCCAGCTCCTCGAAGCCGACGTCCTCACCGGTGACCGTCTTGATGACGTCGGGGCCGGTGATGAACATGTGCGAGGTCTGGTCGACCATGACCGTGAAGTCGGTGATCGCGGGGGAGTAGACCGCCCCGCCCGCGCAGGGGCCGACGATCAGCGAGATCTGCGGGACGACACCGGACGCGTGGACGTTGCGGCGGAAGATCTCGGCGAACAGACCCAGCGCGGCGACACCTTCCTGGATGCGCGCGCCGCCGCCGTCGTTGATGCCGATGACCGGGCAGCCGGTCTTCAGCGCGAAATCCATCACCTTGACGATTTTCTCACCGTAGACCTCGCCGAGCGAGCCGCCGAAGATGGTGAAGTCCTGCGAGTAGACACAGACCGGGCGGCCGTCGACGGTGCCGTAGCCGGTGACGACGCCGTCGCCGTACGGGCGGTTCTTCTCGATGCCGAAGTTGGTGGAGCGGTGCCGGGCGAATTCGTCGAGCTCCACGAAGGAACCCTCGTCGAGCAGCAGGTCGACCCGTTCCCGCGCGGTCAACTTGCCCTTGGCGTGCTGCTTCTCGACCGCGCGTGCGGAGCCCGCGTGCGTCGCCTCGTCGATGCGGCGCTGCAGGTCCGCGATCTTGCCCGCGGTGGTGTGGATGTCGGTCTCTTCCGGCTCGGACATCGGGTGGCGGCTCCCTGCCTGGTCACGGGGACGGCTGTGCTGCTGATCAGGTGCTGGACACTCGTTGATCAGGTGCTGAACACCTACTGATCCGTAGCGTATCGGCGGGGATACGGATCGGCAGTGCGTCGTTTGCCACACCTAGTCTGGCTTGCATGACACCTTCGGATACGCCACGGAGCCGTTGGTCCGACCTGGACCGGCCGCCCCTCAACGTTCCCGCGCTCCGTCGCGGGCTGCTGCGGCCGGGCGGCCTGTGGACCTCGCTCGACATCGTGCAGAGCACCGGTTCCACCAACTCCGACCTCGCCCGCCGCGCGGCCGGCGGCCTCGGCACGGGCACCGTGCTCGTCGCCGAGGAGCAGACCGCGGGGCGGGGGCGGCTCGACCGCACCTGGACGGCTCCGGCCCGTTCGGGCCTGTTCTGCTCCGTCTACCTGGAGCCGGACGACGTCCCCGCCGAGCGGTGGGGCTGGCTGCCGCTGCTGACCGGGGTCGCCGTGGCGACCGGGCTGGCGCGGGCGGCGGGCGTCGACACGGCGCTGAAGTGGCCCAACGACCTGCTCGTCACGGTGGACGGGGCGGAGCGCAAGGCGGGCGGCATCCTGGCCGAGCGGGCCGGGGACGGCGTCGTCATCGGCATGGGCCTCAACGTCTCCCTGCGCGCCGAGGAGCTGCCCGCCCCCACCGCGGCCTCGCTGGCCCTGGCCGGGGCCGTCTCCACCGACCGCGAGACGCTGCTGCGTGGCGTGCTGCGCTCGCTGGAGCACTGGTACGGCCAGTGGTGTGCGGCGGGCGGTGACGCGGCGGCCAGCGGCCTCCAGGAGGCGTACGCGGCGGGCTGCGCGACCCTCGGCCGGACGGTGCGGGCCCAGCTGCCCGGCGACCGGACCCTCGTCGGCGAGGCCGTGGCGGTCGACGGCGACGGGCGGCTGGTCGTGGCCGCACAGGACGGCACGCGGGAGACCGTGTCGGCCGGGGACATCGTCCACCTCAGGGGCGTGGCGGGCGGCCTGGTCTGACACGGGCCCGGGGCCGCCCCGAGGCGGCGCCGCAGCCGCCCCCGGGACACCCCGGTGGGTGAATCCACGCCCTCCCGCACACCCCTCGCCGACCCCTCACCGGCCGAAACCCTCCGCCTCCCGCGGCCCGCCCGGGAACATTCCGGGAGGCCGTACCGGCGTGAGCCACGGCACACCTGCCGTATCGTTGACTCGATCCACCGACGGACAGATCGGCAGGGCAGTGCGCAGGGAACGGGCAGGAGGCGGCTGGTGACCGTCGACGACACGACCTCCGGTGCGGGCTCACAGCCCCCCTCGGAACCCTCGGTCCACGCGACACCGCATCACGAAGTCGACCATACGGCGGAGCCGACCGACGACCCGCTCGCGATTCGGCTGGAACAGCTGATCCTGGGCGCCGACCGTCGCTACACGCCGTTCCAGGCGGCCCGGACCGCCGGGGTCTCGATGGACCTGGCCTCCCGGTTCTGGCGGGCCATGGGCTTCGCCGACATCGGGCAGGCCAAGGCGCTGACCGAGGCGGACGTGCTGGCGCTGCGGCGGCTCGCCGGTCTCGTCGAGGCGGGGCTGCTCAGCGAGCCGATGGCGATCCAGGTGGCCCGGTCCACCGGGCAGACCACCGCCCGGCTCGCGGAGTGGCAGATCGACTCCTTCCTGGAGGGGCTGACCGAACCGCCCGAGCCCGGAATGACCCGTACCGAGGTCACGTACCCGCTGATCGAGCTGTTGCTGCCGGAGCTCCAGGAGTTCCTGGTCTATGTGTGGCGGCGCCAGCTGGCCGCCGCCACCGGGCGGGTCGTCCAGGCCGCCGACGACGAGGAGATGGTCGACCGTCGGCTCGCCGTCGGCTTCGCCGACCTCGTCGGGTTCACCCGGCTGACCCGGCGGCTGGAGGAGGAGGAGCTCGGCGAGCTGGTCGAGGCCTTCGAGACCACCTCGGCCGACCTGGTGGCCGCGCACGGCGGCCGCCTCATCAAGACCCTCGGTGACGAGGTCCTCTTCGCCGCCGACGACGCGGGCACCGCCGCCGAGATCGCGCTGCGCCTGATCGAGGCGATGACGCCGGACGAGACCATGCCCGCCCTGCGCGTGGGCATCGCCTTCGGCACGGTCACCACCCGGATGGGCGATGTCTTCGGCACGACGGTGAACCTCGCCAGCCGGCTGACCTCGATAGCGCCGAAGGACGCCGTGCTGGTGGACGGGGCCTTCGCCGAGGAGCTGACCCGCACCGGTGACGCCCCGGCCTCCGAGGTGGCGGCGGCGGAGCTGGCCGCGGTGGCCGAGAAGGAGCGCCGCGAGGGCGGCGCGCCGGTCTCCGTGCCGACGTACCGCTACGGGCTCCAGCCGATGTGGCAGCGCCCGGTGCGCGGGCTCGGCGTGGTGGAGCCCTGGCTGCTGGCGCGCCGCACCACCTCCTGAACCCGGCCCGGCGACCCCGCCCCGGAGCGGTTGTCGGGGACGCGCCATAGGATCCCACCGGTAACGCTCGTTAACCGGAGGGGTGAAGTCATGGCCGTCACGTCCGAGCAGCGGTTCGGGGAGTTCGTCGTCGTACGGGTCCACGAGGGGCAGGAGCACGTCGCGGAGCTGGTCCTCGACCGGCCCGGGGCGATGAACGCGGTGTCCACGGACATGGCCCGCTCGATCGCCGCCGCCTGCGACACGCTCGCCGCCGACCCCGGCGTGCGCGTCACCGTCCTCACCTCCAGCCACGAGCGGGCCTTCTGCGTGGGCGCGGACCTGAAGGAGCGGAACTCCTTCACCGACGCCGAGCTGCTGCGCCAGCGCCCCACCGCCCGCGCCGCGTACACCGGGGTGCTGGAGCTGCCGATGCCGACCGTCGCGGCCGTGCACGGTTTCGCGCTCGGCGGTGGTTTCGAGCTGGCGCTGTCCTGCGACGTGATCGTCGCCGACCGCACCGCCGTGGTCGGACTGCCCGAGGTGTCGGTCGGGGTCATCCCGGGCGGCGGTGGTACGCAGCTACTGCCGCGGCGGGTCGGTGCGGCGCGCGCCGCCGAGCTGGTCTTCACGGCCCGCCGGCTGGAGGCCGCCGAGGCGCACGGACTCGGGCTGGTCGACGAGCTGGTGGAGACCGGACGGGACCGGACGGCCGCGCTGGAGCTGGCCGGGCGGATCGCCGCCAACTCCCCCGTGGGCCTGCGGGCGGCCAAGCGGGCGCTGCGGCTGGGGCACGGCCTCGATCTGCGCGCCGGGCTCGAAGTGGAGGACGCCGCCTGGCGGTCGGTGGCCTTCTCCGGAGACCGGGCCGAAGGAGTCGCCGCGTTCAACGAGAAGCGGAAGCCGAACTGGCCCGGCGAGTGACGCGGTCCGGTCCGGCGGCCCCCGGGCGATCGCGCAGCGTGACCGTATGGGCGGAGTGTTCACGGTGCGTGGTCGAATCGATCGAATCTCCGCAAAGGTACATAAGCTGTAGCGATGGGTGATGATGCGCGGCTGCGGGCCGTGGTGGCGCTGGCGCAGGCGATGGCGGCGGCACACACCCCGCGGGGCTCGTGGCGAGCGGCCGCGCTGGGCGCGTGCGAGGCACTGGGCGGCAGTTTCGCCGCGCTCTCGGTGTGGGAGCGCGGGCCCGGCCGGCTGCGCGTTCTGGTGAACGCGGGCGAACGGGCCGAGGGGGAGGAGGAGTTCCCCGAGGGGGAGGTGTACCCGGTGTACCGCTTCCCGGAGATCACCGAGTTCCTGCATGAGCGGTGGGCCGGGGGCGGTGAGCCGGACGCCTGGGTGGAGACCGCCGACGGACCGGCGGACGGGGCGCCGGGCGCTGGCCGGGAGTACGGCAGTGGGTACGGGCGGGAGCGGGTGGCCGCGCTGCGCCGGCGCGGGCGCGGCTGCTGCGTGGTCGCGCCGGTGGTGCTGCACGGGCGGGCCTGGGGCGAGCTGTACGTGGCGCGGCCCCTGGGCGCGCCGGTGTTCGACCGGGCGGACGCGGCCTTCGCGACCGTGCTGGCCGCGGTCGTCGCCGCGGGGATCTCCCAGTCCGAACGGCTGGAGGAGGTGCGCAGGCTCGCGTTCACCGATCCGCTCACCGGCCTGGCCAACCGCCGCGCCGTGGACGTCCGGCTGGAGGAGGCGGTGGAGCGGCACCGGGCGGACGGCTCGGTGGTCAGCCTGGTGGTGTGCGACCTCAACGGACTGAAGTGGGTCAACGACACCCATGGGCACGCGGTGGGCGACCGGCTGCTGGAACGTTTCGGCTCGGTGCTGTCCCGGTGCGGTGCGATGCTGCCGGGTGCGCTGGCGGCGCGGCTCGGCGGGGATGAGTTCTGCCTGCTCGCGGTGGGGCCGGAGGAGGACGAGGTGATCCGGGTGGCTGCCGAACTCTGCGAGCGTGCGGCCGAGTTGGAGCTGGGTGACGGGGTGGCGTGCGGGATCGCGTCGACCGGTGACCCGGTCGGCCCCGTGGTGTCGGCGCGGCGGCTGTTCCGGCTGGCGGACGCGGCCCAGTACCGGGCCAAGGCGGCCCGCTCGACGGTGCCGGTGGTGGCGGGGCGCGACGACGAGGCGATCCGGCTGGCCGACGCCCCGCCCCGGCACGCGCACGAACGCCGCCACCTGCGCGGCAGCCGTCCCTGAGTGTCCCGTCGGCCGGTAAGGGGTCAACCGCGCGACCACTAGTGACATGAAGGGATTCAATCCGTACGCTTCTGAATATGGATATGCATACAGTCGTGGTGGGGACGTCCGGCACCACCGCTCAGGACGTCATCGCCGTGGCCCGGGGCAACGCCCGCGTCGAGCTCTCGCCCGCCGCCCTCGACGCGCTCGCCGCCGCCCGCGAGATCGTGGACGCGCTCGCCGCCAAGCCCGAGCCGGTGTACGGCGTCTCCACCGGCTTCGGGGCGCTGGCCAGCCGGCACATCGGCCACGACCTCCGGGCCCAGCTCCAGCGCAACATCGTCCGCTCGCACGCCGCGGGCATGGGGCCGCGCGTCGAGCGCGAGGTCGTCCGCGCGCTGATGTTCCTGCGGCTGAAGACGGTCGCCTCCGGGCACACCGGCGTACGTCCCGAGGTCGCGCAGACCATGGCCGATGTCCTCAACGCGGGCATCACGCCGGTCGTCCACGAATACGGCTCGCTGGGCTGTTCCGGGGACCTGGCCCCGCTCTCGCACTGCGCGCTGACGCTGATGGGCGAGGGCGAGGCGGAGGGCCCGGACGGCACCGTGCGCCCCGCCGGCGAACTGCTCGCCGCCCACGGCATCACCCCGGTCGAGCTGCGCGAGAAGGAGGGCCTCGCCCTCCTCAACGGCACCGACGGCATGCTCGGCATGCTCGTGATGGCCCTCGCGGACCTGCGCGCCCTCTACACCTGCGCCGACATCACCGCCGCCCTCTCCCTGGAGGCGCTGCTCGGCACGGACAAGGTGCTCGCCCCGGAGCTGCACGCCATCCGCCCGCACCCGGGCCAGGGCGCCAGCGCCGACAACATGCTGCGGGTGCTCGCCGGTTCCGGGCTCACCGGTCACCACCAGGACGACGCGCCCCGGGTCCAGGACGCCTACTCGGTGCGCTGCGCGCCCCAGGTGAACGGCGCGGGCCGGGACACCCTCGACCACGCCGCGACCGTCGCCGCGCGCGAACTGGCCGCCGCCGTCGACAATCCGGTGGTCCTGCCCGACGGCCGGGTCGAGTCGAACGGGAACTTCCACGGCGCGCCCGTCGCGTACGTGCTCGACTTCCTGGCGATCGTCGCGGCCGACCTCGGCTCCATCACCGAGCGCCGCACCGACCGGCTGCTGGACAAGAACCGTTCGCACGGGCTGCCGCCGTTCCTCGCCGACGACGCCGGGGTGGACTCGGGCCTGATGATCGCCCAGTACACCCAGGCCGCCCTGGTCAGCGAGATGAAGCGGCTCGCGGTGCCCGCCTCGGCCGATTCGATCCCGTCCTCCGCGATGCAGGAGGACCACGTCTCGATGGGCTGGTCGGCGGCGCGCAAGCTCCGTACCGCGGTGGACAACCTCACCCGGATCGTGGCCGTCGAGCTCTACGCGGCCACCCGCGCCGTCGAACTGCGCGCCGCCGAAGGGCTGGTGCCCGCGCCCGCCTCCCGGGCCGCCGTCGAGGCGCTGCGGGCGGCCGGGGTGCAGGGGCCGGGACCGGACCGCTTCCTCGCGCCGGACCTGGCCGGGACCGACGCGTTCGTACGGGCCGGAAAGCTGGTCGAGGCCGTCGAGGCGGTGACCGGGCCGCTGGCCTGAAGGGGCCGGGGAGGGCCGGAGCGGGCCGGAGCGGGGTTCTGAGGGCCGGAGCGGGCCGGGCCGACCGGTGACGGCAGAGGGCCCGCGTCCGGGCTCCTGGGAGGAGCGCCGGACGCGGGCCCGTTCATGGTCCCGGTGGCCGGGTTCCGGCTAGGCGGACTTCTTGGGCCCGTCCTTTCCGGAGCGCTTCACCTCGACCGTGGCCGTGGCCTTCGCGGAGGCGACCTCGGTGCCGTTCGGGGTGAGCGCGCGGGCGGTGGCCGTGTCGGTGACACGACCGGCCTTCGCGTCCTCCTCGGTGACCGTGTGCGGCGGGACCGTGCAGGTCATCGACGCGCCGGGGGCGAGGGTCGTCTCCGGGCAGGTGACCTTGCCGCCGGTCGGATCGATGACCGTCACGTCGTGCAGGGTGGTCTCGCCGGTGTTGGTGACCGTCAGCTCCCAGTGGATGACGTCGCCGGGCCGGGCGGTGTCCGTGCCGCCGCCACCACCGCCGCCGCCGGACGGGCCGCGCGAGGAGCAGCCCCCGTGCTTGCCGCCGGAGGAGCAGTGACCGCCGCCCTTCTTCTCGACCTTCGCCTTCTTCACCAGGCTCAGCGAGCCCTGCTCCGGCTCGGAACCGGTGGCGGTGAGGCGTGCGGAGTCGCCCGGGGAGACGACGACCGCGCCGATGCCGTTGACCGCGGTGGCGTGCGCGGTGTTGTCCACCCGGCCGGCCGTGGCGTCGGCGGCCGTCACCGTGTAGACGGCGGTGCAGGTGGTGGACGCGCCCGCGGCCAGTTCGGTCACGGGGCAGGACGCCTCAGGCCGGACCCCGGTGCCGGTGAAGGCGGTGTCGAGGACGCGCAGGTCGTGCACGGCCGCGTTACCGGTGTTGGTCACCTTGTACGCGTAGGTCACGGTCTCCCCGACGGCGGCCCTGGTGGGGCTGACGCTCTTGTCGAAGGCCAGTGAGGCCCGCGAGACGCTCACCGCGGCATCCGCGTTCGGGGACGTGACGTTCTCGGCGTTGTCGGTCCGGGTCGCCACGGCGTGCGCGGTGTTGGTGATCTGGCCCGCCGCGATGTCCTCGTCGGTGACGGTGTAGCCCGCGGTGCACAGGACGTTCCCGCCCGGCGGGATCGGCTCCTGGGGGCAGGCGGCGGCCGGTGCGCCGCCGCTGCCGCTGAACGCGCTCTCCACGACGCGGGGCGCCACCAGGGTGGTGGAGCCGGTGTTGGTCACCGTGAACTCGTACGCGACGGTCTCGCCCGCGGCCCACACGGTGCCCGGCGCGGCCGTCTTCGCGATGCGCAGCCCGGCGGTGCCGGTCGTGGTCAGCACGCTGCCGCTCCGCTCGGAGACGACGTCTTCCCCGCCCGGCTCGAGAGCGGCGGCGGTGGCGGTGTTGTCCACCGCTCCGGCGTCGATGTCGGCCTGCGTCACCGTGTAGGCGGCGGTGCAGGTGGTGTCGGCGCCCGGTGCGAGTGTGGTGACGGGGCAGGACACCTCGGGGGAGCCCCCCGTGCCGCTGAAGCCGTTCTCGACGATGTGCAGCCCGTGCAGGGTGGTGGTGCCGGTGTTCCTGACGCGGAAGGAGTAGGTCACCCGCTGTCCGGCGGCGTCGACCGAGGCCGGGCTCACCGACTTCTCCAGCGACAGGCCCGGCCGGGCCGGTGGCCCTTCCAGGACGACGGAGCCGGTGTTGGAGGTGACCTCGCCGTCCGCGGAGGTGCCGGTCGCGTGCGCGGTGTTCGCGACGGTGCCCTGGTCGATGTCCTGCTGGGTCAGCGTGTAGGCCGCGGTGCAGGTCTGGGATCCGCCCGCCGGGAGGGAGCCCTCGGGGCAGGACACGTCCGGCTTCGGACCGCTGCCGGTGAACTCCGTCTCGTCGATCGCGATGTCGTCCAGGGTGGTGTTGCCGGTGTTGACCACCTCGTAGAAGTAGGTGATCTCCTGGCCGACGGTGAAGTCCTCGGGCGCGTCGGGTGCGGCGGACTTGCGCAGTGCGAGTCCGGGTTCCCGGTTGATGAGCACCGTGTCACTGTCCTGGGCAACCACCTCCTGTCCGTCCGGGGAGAACCCGGATACCTGGGCGGTGTTGGTGAAGCCGCCCTGGTCCACGTCCAGTGGCTCGGTGACGTAGCTGCTGTGGCAGGACACCGACTGACCCGGTGCGAGCGTGTGGTCCCACCCGCCGCAGTCCAGCGGCAGCAGCTGGCCGTGGCCGGTGAACTCGATGTCCTGGGTCTGCACGTGGGAGAGCGTGGTGTTGCCGGTGTTGGTGAGGGTGTAGGTGTACCGCACCTCCTGGCCGGGCTGGGTGATCGGCCCGCTGTCCGACGTCTTGCTGACGTCGATCCCCGGCGACCGTTCCGCCTCGACACGTGCCTGATCGGCCGGGGACTCGACGACCTGGCCGGAGTTGTCGACGGCCATGGCGGTGACCGCGTTGTCGATCCCGCCCGCGTCGATGTCCTGCTGGGTGACGGTGTAGGTGGCCGTGCAGGTCATCACCTCGCCGGGGGCGAGGGAAGTGGTGGGGCAGGAGGGCGCGGACAGGGGGCCGGTGCCGGTGAAGCCGTGCTCGTCGAGCGCCACGTCATTCAGCGAGGACGTGCCGGTGTTGGCCACCTGGTAGTGGTAGGTCACCTGGTCCCCGGCGGCGTTCACGGTCGTCGGGTCGACGCTCTTGTCGACGCTGATCTCGGGGCTCGGCCGGAGCACGTAGACGCTCGCCGAGCTGTCCGCCTCGGTCACCTGGCCGTTGGTGGCCTCGCCCCTGGCGTGGGCGTCGTTCGTGACGGCGCCCTCGTCCGCGTCCTGCTCGGTGACCTGGTAGTCGGTGGCACCGCACACCCGCACCTCGCCCGGCAGGATCGGCCCGCAGTCGAAGTGGGCGCCGAGGCGCGGGTCGTCGACGGCGACGTGGTCCAGCACGGTGGTGCCGGTGTTGGTCACGTGGAAGGTGTAGTGGAGCACGTCGCCGGGTGCGGCGGCCTGCTGGTCCACCTCCTTCACCAGGTCCATCGAGGCCTGGCCGACGGCGAAGTTGTCGATGACGCAGTGGATCTCCCCGGACCGCACCGCGCGGAAGGTCCAGTCGCCGGGCCCGCCCTCCAGCGGCAGCTCGTTGCCCGTGTCGTCGGTGCAGCGGGCCTCGGAGTGGTACTGGTCGGGGAAGGGCGGGAAGAAGTCGTTCGTCAGGTGGTCGAACAGGTGGTAGGTGCGGCCCGGCTCGACCGGCACCGGCGGGGCGGTGACGACGTCGTCGCCGTTCTGGCTGGTGTTCGAGGTCAGCAGGTTGCCGGTGTCGTCGAAGACCCCGATCTTGAACTGGTCGTCGGGGTGGTTGCGGCCGTGGATCTGCTTGGTCAGGAACAGGTTCGCCGCCGCCACGGGCAGCGCGCACTGGGCGCCGTCCTGCTGGGTCTCCGGGACCTCACCGATCGCCGACGCGGTCCGCGCGCCCAGGTCGATGCGGACGAGGGTCCGGTCGGAGATCCCGTAGAGGTACGTGCCGTCGGTGAAGGTGGCCCGGAAGAGGGACGACGGGTAGTCCCCGGCCACCGGCCCGAGGTCGTCCAGCTGTTGCGTGTCGGGGCTGAAGAACACCAGGTGCGCGGGCGGGGCGCTGGTGGCGCCCCGGAGCCCGTACAGGCCGGTTCCGTTCGGGCCGTCCATGTACGACCAGTCGCCGGGCGCCTGCTGGCCGACGTCACCCGACGCGAGGACGACGCCGTAGGCGGGCGAGCTGGGGGAGAGATCGATCTCGGCCCACTGGCCGGAGTCGCTCATGATCCACCAGTGGCCCTGCGGATCGATGTCGCCCGCGACCGGGGCGAACGGGGCGTCGAAGCCCACGGGCTCCAGGGCGCCGCTCTCCCCGACCCGGAAGACCTGGTGGGTGGGGTCGTCGACCTGGACTCCGTAGAAGTACTCGTCGAGCGGGTTGTAGCCGACGGCCTCCATGCCCAGCGCGGTCTCACCGGCCGCCGACACACCGCCGGAGGACGGGTCGATCTGGGTGATCCGCGGCGGGGGCTCGCCCTCGGCCGGCAGGGTCTGGAAGGTGTAGCCGGTCGGCTGGTCGGACGGACAGGGCCAGGCCGGCAGCGCGCTCGCCCGGGGGGAGACGGCCGCGGAGCCTGCCCGCGGGCCGTCCGGCACGCCCGTCGCGATTCCCTGGCCGACCGTCATGGCCAGTGTGGTGGCCCAGGCAACCGCCCATACGGCGGTTCTCCGGCGCCGCCCGCGTAGGCGGGCCCCGGCTCCCCCGGCACCCGTGGCGGGTCCGCCTCCCGGCAGACCCGACCGCGCATGGTGTCGCATCCGTCACTCCCTGTCGCCATCGGTTGGGTTGGCCCGAGGAGAGCAGATGGCGGGGCGGGAAGGCGGCGTACGGGACGCGCCGGGCCGGGGAAATCCACCGAAAGATACGTGCGATGGGTCGTTTGGCCCGCTGTAACTGGCTGTCCCGCCCCGCGACGTGGGACGGGACGGACGCGGCGGGCTCGTCGCACGGCGGCCGACGTGCTGGCCGGTCTGGAGCGAAGTCCCCTTTTCCGGCGGGTCGTTGTCGTGAGCACCGCCCGATGGGCATCCTCTTCGGCCAGCTGTGGCGATGCCGTGCGGCGCCTCGGCGAGCGCCTGGCCGCTCGGTCCCTGGGCCCGGATCGGAGCGACGCCGCCGGGTTCACGGCCTTCGCCGCGAGCGTCCCGCGCGCACGCCCGGAAGCGGCGACGGCGGGCGAGACGCGGCAGATCATGCGTCCCGCGCGCACGCCGCGGGAGCGGCCGGGCGCGGGACGGTGACGGCGCTCGACCCGGAGGGGGACGGTCCGGCGCCTTACGGAGGGCTTCGCCCGGTGCGGGGCCCGGCGCCAGGCCGCGGCGGTGCTCGCCGACGGCGCCTGCCAGCGCGCCGCCGAGCGGGTCCGGAGGAGGCCGACGCGCTACCGGGGGCCGGGCGGACGGTCCCGCTGACCGAGGGGCTCCACCACGCCTCAGCCCCGCAGCGGAGCCGAGGCGCCGCGCGAGGTGCGCGCGAACGCGGCGCCGATGCCCAGGGCCGTCACCCCGCCGATCAGGTACGGGGTGGTGTCGACCCCGGCTGCGGTCCCGGTCCCGCCCCCCGCTTCGCCTCCGGCCTCGGCGCCGGTCAGCCCCGGTGCGGACGCGGGGGTCCGGGCGGTGACGGCCAGTCTCTCCCGCGCCTGCCCCGTACCGGCCGGCTCGTCCGTCGCGTTGGCGGACGGAACGAACCACAGTGCGGCCAGCAGAGCGGCCGCGGCGGTGGAGGTCAGGAGCGGGCGACGAGCGGCGGCCACGGAATCGATCCCCTTGTCACAGCCGTGAGTTCAGCAAGTGCGCCGATGCTAGTGAAAGCAGCGGGTCGCGGGAAAGCCGGGGGTCCGGGGAGCTTACGCTCCGGCGCATGAGCACATCTGAGTCAGCGCGTTTCGTACGGCTTCGTGTCGAAATAGTGCTGGAGATCACGGACTCCGCCGCTCTCGGCGGCACCGCACTGGAATCGATCGCCGCCGAGTACGGGGAGCCGGGCGGCGAGTCCGCCGGGGAACGCCAGCGCGCCGAGGCCGCCGTACGGGAGGACGACGCGGAGGCCCTCGCTTCGCTCGTCGACCCGTTCGACCTGGTCAGCGGGGTACCCGGAGTCGAGATCGCCCAGGCTTCCTGGAGCAGCGAATCCGTCGACTACGACCCGGAGGACCCGGACGCCTGGGAGTTCGACGCCGAGGACGACACGGCGGACACGTACGCGGACGACCGTGCGGAGGACGGCGGGGAGGGGGTTGCGGGCGTCCCGCACAATGGATGAGAACGACGTCGGTCACGTCGCCGCGGGCGGCGGGACCGACAGCTGGTGAACACCGGCCCCGGCCCGTTCCGTACACGGGCCGGGGCCGTTCCGTCCGCTGGTCGCCGGTGTGCGGCCGGCATCGGGAACCACCGCGGTCGCGGGCGCGTCGATGAGTGTTGTTCCCCACATCTTTCGCGGATGTGGAACGGAGGACTCTACCCACGGGTTCTAGGACCATTGACGGGTTTCGCCGGTGCGGCGGCTCCGCTCGGGGTTTTTGGGGATTCGGCAACGATGGAGAAGCGTGTGATGACGGACAGCAAGCGGCGCAGGGGCCTCATGGCCGCGTCCGCACTGCTCGGCGGCGTTCTGGTACTCACTGCCTGCAACGACGATGGTGGTGGCGGCGCCGACGGCTCGAAGCAGTCACAGGCCTCCGAGGTCGACAAGGCGGCGGCCGAGGACGCGTCCGAGGCCCAGATAACGATCTCGCCCAAGAACGGTGCGACCAACGCGAGCATCAACAACGACGCCGCGGTCACCGTCGCCAAGGGCACGCTCACCCAGGTCGCGATGACCAGCACCGAGGGTGGCGAGGTCAAGGGCACGCTCGCCGCCGACGGCAAGAGCTGGAAGCCGGACGCGCAGCTGGAGCGCTCGACCACGTACAAGATCAACGCCACGGCGAAGGACTCGAAGGGCCGCGAGGCACACGAGAACACCTCCTTCACCACCGTCTCGCCCGCCAACAGCTTCATCGGGAACTTCACCCCCGAGGACGGCTCCACGGTCGGCGTCGGCATGCCGGTCTCGATCAACTTCAACAAGGCGATCACGAACAAGAAGGCCGTCCAGTCCGGGATCACCGTGACCTCCAGCAGCGGCCAGCAGGTCGCCGGTCACTGGTTCAACGCCCAGCGTCTCGACCTGCGCCCGGAGAACTACTGGCAGGGCGGCTCCACCGTCACGCTGAAGCTGGCGCTGGACGGGGTCGAGGGCGCGGACGGCGTCTTCGGCGTGCAGCAGAAGACGGTCACCTTCAAGGTCGGCCGCAACCAGGTCTCGACCGTCGACGCCAAGACGAAGATGATGACCGTCACCCAGGACGGCAAGACGATCAAGACCATCCCGATCTCCTCCGGTTCCCCGGACAACCCCACGTACAACGGGCAGATGGTGATCTCCGAGAAGTTCAAGGAGACCCGGATGAACGGTGCGACCGTCGGCTTCACCGACTCCGACGGCAAGGGTGAGTACGACATCAAGGACGTGCCGCACGCCATGCGGCTCTCCACCTCGGGCACCTTCATCCACGGCAACTACTGGGGCGCGCGCTCGATCTTCGGCAGCGCGAACACCAGCCACGGCTGTGTCGGCCTCGCCGACGTGAAGGGCGCGGGCGACGCCAACCAGCCCGGTGCCTGGTTCTACAACAACTCCCTCGTCGGTGACGTGGTCATCGTCAAGAACTCCCCGGACAAGACCATCTCCCCGGACAACGGCCTCAACGGCTGGAACATGAGCTGGGCGCAGTGGACGGCGGGCTCCGGGGCCTGATCCCCTCCCGGCCCGGGGTCTGATCCCTTTCCGGCCCTGAGGTCCTTCTTCCCGTACGGAGGCGGCGGCGCCCCGGATTCCTTCCCGGATCCGGGCACCGCCGCCTCTGGCGTTCCCGCGACTTCCCGTCCGGCTCTCCTCGCGGCCTCACATCCCCCGCCACGACCGCTCCAGAGCCTCGCGCCGGTCATCGTCGTCCGCTCCGTCCGGCGGCGGTCCGGCGGCGGTCCGACGGGGTCCGGCGGGGTCGGACGGGGGCCGGCGGGGTCGGACGGGGGCCGACGGGGGCGTGAACGCACGGGCGCGTGGAGGTACGGGGCCAGGGGACCGGTTCAGCGGTACGCGGCGGCCGCGGCGCGATGGGCGGCGAGATCTCTGCGGCGGACCTGCCGCACGCCCAGCGGGTCGGCGCGCCCGAGCACGTCGCGCCCTGCGGCCCCGGGTCCGGTTCCGCAGCCGGCTCCGGCTCCGGCCGTGGCTCCGGTCCGGGCCCCGGCCGCGGCTCCCGGCCCGAAGGAGGCGGTGAACAACGACCGCAGCCCGTACCAGGGTTGCAGCAGCACCGAGGACAGCCCGTACAGCCAGCGCCGCGCCAGCGTCCAGGGCCCCGGGCGCCCGGCGTCGGGCATCCGGACCACCCGTATCCCCATGAGCAGTTTGCCCGCACCCGCTCCGGCCAGTGAGGTGAGCACCACGTGGTTGAGGAAGGAGAACGCGAGCGCCGGACCGAGCAGCAGGCCGGCCGCCTCGACGGCCGTGGCCGTGTCCATGTGCGGCCGGGCCAGCAGACCGGCGGTGACCAGGCACAGGTAGCAGTCCAGGCCGACGGCGAGGTAGCGCCGCATCTCGCCCACGCGCGGCGGCACGCGCGTCGCGGTGCGCTGCCCGGAGAAGTTCCGGTTGCGCCCCTCACCCCGTGAATTCGTCATGGCCGAATCATCGCCGAAGATCCGCCGCCCGGAGCCTGGGCGGACGCCCCTACTCTCGCCCCCATGACTGTTGCCGTCACCGCCATGATCACCGCCGTAGTCGGAGTGCTCGGTACCCTCCTCGCCCCCGTACTGGCGCAGCGCCTGACCGTGCGTCAGCGTGCCGAGGAGGTCCGGCTCGCGGACGAGCGACGGCGGTTCGAGGAACGGCGTGCCCAGTACACGGCCATGAACCGGGCGTCCCGTCAGTTCCACACCCTTCTCAAGGACGCCCTGCACCGCATCCGGGACGGCGTCTACACCGAGCATGAACGCGCTCAGCTCGAAGAGGCCCGCCTGGACCACCGCGACCGCTACGCCGAGGCCCAGATGATCGTTCCGGAACGGATACTGCGGGCCTCCCGCGAGGCCAACCGGGTCCTCGCGGGCTCGGACGCCTTGGTCAAACGCCTGGACCGGGGCGTGGCCCGGGAGGGCGAGAACGTCGAGCGGGCCCTCGCCGACCTGAAGGCGGCCGACACCCGCCTCGGCGCCCTGCGCCGACTGATGCGCGAGGACCTCGGCGTCACCGACTAGGGTCTTTCGTTTGGATCAGGCTGGATCAGGGAGCGGGGGCTGGTGCGTGCAGCTGCAAGGCGGAGGAAGGAGCCGACGCGGAGCGTCGGTGACTGACGACAACGCGGCAGATGTGCGTGCCAGCCCCCGCGAGCCCGGCATGATCCAAACGAGAGGCCCTAGCGGCTGTCCCCGCGACGGCCTGCGGGCGGCAGTCCAGGCGAACCCGTTCCAGCAGAGGCCGACGCCGCCGGTGCGAGGACGTTCCGGGACTCGCGCCGGACGGGGATTGCGGCGAAGTCCCGTACGGGCGGCGGCCGGCCGTGTCACACTGCGCGCGACCGGCGTCTTTCCCGGCCGCGTCCGCGCGGTCGGCGGCCCCGCACAGGGCAGGGGGGCCGGTGTGTCCGGGCGGCGGGCCCGGGAGCCGCTGCTCATCCGCCGTTCGCCGACGGGCCCGCGCCCCCGGGCCACCCGACCACGTACGGAGGACCCCATGCCCTCTCCCGCCGCCAGGCGCCGAACGGTCGCGGCGGTCCACGCCGCACCCGTGTTCATGGACACCGAGGCGACGGTCGACAAGGCCGTGGCCCTCATCGAACAGGCCGGCCGGGAAGGCATCGACCTGCTGGTGTTCCCGGAGACCTTCGTGCCCGGCTATCCGTACTGGATCGAGGCGTACGCCCCGCTGGACCAGCAGGCCGCCAACGCCGCCTACGCCGGGGCCTCCGTGGAGGTGCCGGGACCTCAGATCGCCCGGATCCAGTCGGCCTGCCGACGGGCCGGAGCCGGGGTGGTCCTCGGCGTCAGCGAGCGCCTCGAAGGCACCCGCACCTGTTTCAACAGCCAGGTCTTCATCGACCCCGACGGGGCCCTGCTCGGCGTGCACCGCAAGCTCCAGCCCACCTACGCGGAACGGATCGTGTGGGCCCAGGGCGGCGGCGCCACGCTCCGGGTGTTCGACAGCACGCTCGGCCGGATCGGCGGACTGGCCTGCTGGGAGCACACCATGAACCTGGCCCGGCAGGCCCTGATCGTCCAGGGGCAGGAGATCCACGCGGCGGCCTGGCCCGGGTTGTCCACCATGGCTGGCTTCGAGGCCGTCGCCGACGGACAGATCGACGCGATGATGAAGACCCACGCTCTCACCGCCCAGGCGTTCGTGGTCTCCGCGGGCAACCCCGTCGACCGTACGTGTCTGGACTGGATGGAGTCCGCGCTCGGCCCGCAGGAGCACATCACCGAGGGCGGCGGCTGGTCGGCGGTGATCCACCCCTTCACCCAGTACCTCGCGGGCCCGCACACCGGCTCCGGGGAACGCCTGGTCACCGCCACGATCGACCTCGACGACCTCGACGCCGTCAAGGTGTGGGTCGACTCGCGCGGCCACTACGCGCGACCGGAGATCCTCGGGCTGCGGGTCGACCACCGGCCGCTCTGGCACGACGAGGGCGTCCGCCGGTGGCCCGCCTCCCCGGACGACGACGGACCCGGGACCGAGGACGGGAAGGACTGAGCGGACCGGGCGGTCTGGGCGGACCGGGCGGTCTGGGCGGACTGGGCGGACTGGGCGGACTGGGCGGTCTGAGTGGACCGAGCAGGCCGAGCAGGCCGAGTGGACCGGGCGGGCCGAGCGGACCGAGCGGACCGAGCAGGCCGAGTGGACCGGGTGGGCCGCAGCGCGCCGCCCGGCACGTGGGTGCCTGTGGTTCCCACCGCCGGGTACGCGCGCTCCCGAACCGCCACGGCCGCCACGGCGCGTCAGCAGCTCCCGAACGGCCACAGCCGGTACGGCGCGTCCAGCCGGTACTCCCCGCCCCGCCGCACCGTCAGCCGCGTCCACCCGCCCTCCGCCCGCAGACACCCGCCGCCGCCCGCCCGCAGCCACGGCGAAGGGGCGATCCGTACCGTCACCGACCCGGCGGCGGGCATCCGCACCACCAGGGACGCGTCGTCCCCGCGTACGACCGTGCCCGGCGCGGAGACCAGCGGCACCGCCCCGCGCACCCGGTAGATCCGCCACTCCGCGTCCCGCCACACCGGCTCCAGCCAGGCGGCGCCGCGCCGGACGAGCGCCGCCTCCGCCTCGGCCGGGCCGTCCGGCCTGCCGTTGTGCAGCACGACCAGACCCACCGCCCACCGCTCCAGCCAGGCCCGGTACGCGGCCGGGCCCGGCCCCTCGCCGTAGAAGAGCCGCCCGCGCTCCACGTCCAGCTGCCGGTTCCAGCCGCGCGCCATGTTCACGTACGGCGCCAGCAGGGTCGCCTCGCGGTGGTCGCGGGCCGGGACGACCTCCACCCGCGTCCGCCCGGCGCCCAGCCGGTGCAGCGCGGTGACCACACCGTCGGTGTGCCGCGCCCAGGCGGGCACCGCCGTGGACACGCGCAGATCGTCGTCCGTCCGGTCGGCCAGCCACCCCGAGGTGAACACCAGCACCCCGCCGAGCACCGCCGCCCTCAGCCGCCTCCCCCACGTGCCCGTGGCACGGACCCCCAGCGCCACGAGCAGCACGGGCGGCCCCGCGACCCCCACCAGCCGCTCCACGTTCGTCCCGATGGGCGAGGCGACCAGAAAGGTCAGGACGACCCCGGCCGCGTAGACCGCCGCCGCGCGCCGGAGCACCCCGAGCCCCCTCCCGCGCGGCACCGCACACCACAGCGCCGCACAGGCCACCAGCGGCACCCACAGCCGGCCCGCCGCCATCGGCTGCTCCCCGGTGAACGGGAACACCAGCGTCGTGACGGCCACCAGCACGAACGGCGGCACCACCAGCGCCCCCGCCCGCCGCCACCGCCCGCCCAGCCCGTACGCCGCTCCCACCACCACCAGGAACAGCCCCGCCACTGGGCTCGCCGCCGTCGCCACCGCCGCCCACCCCGCCGCGAGGCCCGCACGGCGCCGTACGGACAGCAGCGCGACCAGCCCGAGCGCGACGCCCACCGCGAACGTGGTCCGCCCGGAGGCCGCGTTGCACCAGAGCGTCAGCGAGCCGAGCACCGCCACCGCGACCGGCCACCGCACCCCGCCCCGCACACAGAGCCGCCCCACGGCCCACGCCCCGCCGACCCCCGCCGCCACGGTCACCGTCCGCACCCCGAACGCGGCCATCAGATGCGGGGTCAGCAGGCTGTAGTTGGCGGGGTGCGCCCCTCCGTACCAGGAGAGGTTGTACGCGGACCCCGGATGCCGCGCGACGAAACCGGCCCAGGCGAACTGCGCCGCCAGGTCGCCGCCCCCGGTCGCCAGCACCAGTGCCCACGTCAGGTGGAGCGGCAGGGAGACGAGCACCGCGATCCCCGGCACCCGCCACTGGTCCGCCGCCCACCACCGCCCCGGCCCGTCGCCCGGTCCGGCACCCGGCCCGTCGCCCGGTCCGGCATCCGGCCCGTCGCCCGGTCCGGCATCCGGCCGGGTGCTCCTCCCGGTCACCGCGTCGCGCGTGCCGGTGCTCTCGGTGATCGCCACCCGGAGAACCCTAGAGCGCGGCAGGGGTGCAGCCCGCTACACCACGAGGCCGGGTGACAGCTCCATTCCGGCGGACTCCCCGCGTCACCAGAATGGTGATCACACCACGACATGGAACGGCACGGAGGAATCCCATGAAGGCCCTGCTCTGGCTCGTCTTCTTCGGCGCGATCGCCGCGAACGTCTCACTCAACTTCCTGATGGAGGAAAACGCCCTGCACATCGTGCTGAGCGTGGTCTCCGGCGTCTTCGTCCTCGCCTCCGGCACGGGCCTGTGGATGCTGCGCGGCGGGCGCCGCGGGGAGGCTCACGGATAGGAACCGGTCCACCAGGGGAGATGCCCTTGCACGGACTCCGGGGGTAGCTGGGAGAATCGGTCCGCCACAACGGTTCAGTACGTCGCTTCCGTGAGCCGCAGAGCGTGCGATGTCGAGCGACGCCCTCAATGGGGAGGGGGACCGCTGACACCTTCCGGGACGGGGGTGTCGTCGCGCGCCATGCCCATCGACGGAAGGTCTTGACCCAGATGCAGGCCACCCCTGAATCCGTAACCCCGCACGCCAACGAGAACCGCCTCATCGAGAAGCTGTACGGAGAGGTGCTCCGGCGCAACCAGGGCGAGAGGGAGTTCCACCAGGCGGTCCGCGAGGTCCTGGAGACCCTCGGCCCGGTCCTCGCACAGCGTCCGGAGTTCGTGGACGCCCGGATCATCGAGCGCGTCTGCGAGCCGGAGCGCCAGCTGATCTTCCGGGTGCCGTGGTCGGACGACTCCGGCGACATCCACGTGAACCGCGGCTTCCGCGTCGAGTTCAGCAGCTCGCTCGGCCCGTACAAGGGCGGGCTGCGCTTCCACCCCTCGGTCAACCTCGGCATCGTGAAGTTCCTCGGCTTCGAGCAGATCTTCAAGAACGCGCTCACCGGCATGCCCATCGGCGGCGGCAAGGGCGGCGCGGACTTCGACCCCAAGGGCCGCTCGGACGCCGAGATCATGCGGTTCTGCCAGTCGTTCATGACCGAGCTCCACCGCCACCTCGGCGAATACACCGACGTACCCGCCGGGGACATCGGCGTCGGCGGCCGGGAGATCGGCTACCTGTTCGGCCAGTACAAGCGGATCACCAACCGTTACGAGTCCGGCGTCCTCACCGGCAAGGGCCTCGGCTGGGGCGGCGCCCAGGCACGTACCGAGGCGACCGGCTACGGCTGTGTCCTGTTCACCGCCGAAATGCTCCGCAGCCGGGGCGAGTCCCTCGACGGCCAGCGGATCGCCGTCTCGGGTTCCGGCAACGTCGCGATCTACGCGATCGAGAAGGCCCAGCAGCTCGGTGCGACCGTGGTGACCTGCTCCGACTCCAGCGGCTACGTCGTGGACGAGGAGGGCGTCGACCTGGCCCTCCTCAAGGAGATCAAGGAGACCGGACGCGGCCGTATCTCCGAGTACGCGGAGCGCCGGGGCAGCCACGTGAAGTACGTCGCCGGAACGGGCGTCTGGAACGTCCCCGTGGACGTCGCGCTGCCCTGCGCCACCCAGAACGAGCTGCACGAGGCCGACGCCGTCGCCCTGGTGCGCAACGGGGTGAAGGCGGTCGCCGAGGGAGCCAACATGCCGACCACCCCGGAGGCCGTACGGGTCCTCCAGGAGGCGGGCGTGGCCTTCGCCCCGGGCAAGGCGGCCAACGCGGGCGGAGTCGCCACCAGCGCCCTGGAGATGCAGCAGAACGCCTCCCGCGACTCGTGGAGCTTCGCCCACACGGAGGAGCGCCTCGCGCAGATCATGCGCCACATCCACGACTCCTGCTACACCACGGCGGAGCGCTACGGCAGCCCCGGCAACTACGTGGTCGGCGCGAACATCGCCGGCTTCGAGCTGGTCGCGGACGCGATGCTGGCCCAGGGCCTGATCTGACCCGGCCCGGCACCTTCTGAACGCCCCCGGGCCCGGCCGCCGCCCCACGCGGCCGGGCCCGGGGCCCTTCCCCGTCCGGGCACGGAGCGGGGTACGAGGCACGGCCCGCCGGTCAGGCCAGGTATCCGGTACGCCGCCGGAAGCTCTCCGCCACCGTGGTGTTCACGACCACCACCACGGCGAAGCACACCGCCGCCACCGAATGCCCCACCGCGTGCACCGCGTACGCACCACCCCCGAGCACCACCGCCTTGACCAGCAGCACCCCCGCCATCGGCGGCCGGAAGCGGGCCTTGGGCGAGGCGAACAGCCCCCACACCACAGCGGCGACGGCCGGAGCCCCGGCCCCCAGCAGCACCCGGGCCACCACCCCGTCCCCGGCGGCCACCCCCCACCAGGCCAGTGCTCCCAGCGCCGCCAGCTCGACGAGGAACGCCAGGACCTCATTGGCCGCGTACCAGGGACGCCCCTCCAGTGCGGTGGGACCGCCACGCTCTGCGCTTGTCATGGCTTCATCCTCGCCGATGAAGGACACGCAGGTCACCGCATATGTCACGACTCCCGTCACGATTCCCGCCACGGCGCATTCCATGGCCGTGGCCGCCATCCGCTGAGGGAAGACGGCCACGGCCCCGGAACGCTCCCGACGACTATCCCCAGGCGACGAAGTCGACCGTGTCGTTCGTCCGCGGCGGCTCCTGGAGGAGCTGGTGCGGGAAGAGCGGGCGGACGGTGTCACTGTCCGCGTCGAGGAGAACGGCGACGTGGCTGGTGTTGTTCACCCACGACGAGACCTCGTTGGCCGCGCTGGGTCCGTGGACGCCGCCACTCATGGGCAGCGCATGCAGGTCGACGGGGAAGCCCGCGCCGATACCGTAGGCCGGGCCCTGGTCGTTGTAGTCGCGGTACAGGCAGAGCGTGGCGGGCGGGCACGGCTCGCTGTCCTGGAGCTTGACCACGCCGGGCGGCAGATAGGCGGCGGTGTTGGCGCTCGCGGAACCGGGCAGCAGCGCGACGGCCACGGCGGCGATCGCCGAGGCGGCGGCGCGAGCGATTCTTCCGGGGCGCGGGAAACGGGTCGTCATTCTCTCGTCTCTCCAAGGGACTGGCCGCCCGGCAGCGCCGGGCGCGCAGGGGAACGGGCCGCCCCCGGCGGCGAACACCGGCCGGGGCGGCGGAAACCGTGGGAATCCACGGTGGGTGTCTCCACCTGCGACAGAAGTTACGGTCCGTATATCAATAGGTACTGTAGGTCGTCATATTGGCGTGTCTGTCACGCCGACTCCTGAGGTGACCGCCCAGCACTGGCCCTGACCAGCGCGAATGCCGAGATGTGGCACCTCCTCGCCGCCCCTGCGGGGCGCGGGCCGAACCTGTCGCTGTACCCGACCGGTCGTATCGCGAACCGTGCGGGTGCGGTGAGTGCGGGCCGTCGGGCGCGGCCCTCCCTGAGGGCCCCGTTCGCCGCCCGAATTCCGAATCCCGAATCCCGGGGCTCGGGCCCCGAGTCCCGGAGGGGGGTTGTTCACTCTTTCGTGCGTGCGGGGTGGGCGTGGGGCCGGGGCTTGAGCTTCGGGATCCGGGGGCCGGTCCCCGGGTTCCGGGATTCGAGCGGTGTGTACCAACCGGGGTGCTAAGAGGGGTGGTTGGGGAAACCTCCCCGCCTCCCTGCCCCGTCACGGCCAGCAAGTATGACTAGTGGTGATTGAGTTGCGGCGCAGAGTCGCGACTGCTTACGGTGCGAACGAAACGACCCCGGCACAGTGTTAGCGCACTGCCCGGGGTCTGGCCCCAAGATCGCACCCTCTAGAAAGACGATCCCGTGGTTGTTCCCGACCTTAGCCCTGCCTTGCTGGCCCCCGCATCCTCGCGTCCGCATCCGAAGGCGAAGCCCGGTTACGGAAAGCGCTCCGTCGCGGAGCAAGGCCCGCCGCGTGCGGGTGACTTCGTGTTGCTGCCGGTGCGGGAGCGTCATATCGCCGGGTACGTGGACGCGTTGCCGGAGGGGGCCGCGATGGACATCAAGTCGCTGGCCAGGAGCCAGCCGTTGTACGGGCAGATGGCGGTGGGCAGCGCGCTGCGGGCCCTGGGTGTGGCCGGTCATCTGCGTCATGTCCGCTGTCTGGGCGCTGAGGATGGCCAAGTGCGGTGGGTGACGCGGACGTTCTGGTCGCGGATCGCCCACGACAACGAGTGGTGGGACGCCTTCCTCGCCGCCGAGGAGCGCCGTTCGGCGCCGCCGGAGCCAGAGGCGGAGCCCGTGGCAGGAGGCGTGGCAGCGTCCGTGGCGGGGCCCGAGGCGGGGTCCGTGGAGCTCGCTCCGGCTCTCGTGTACGGGCCCGTGGCGGGGCCGGTGGAGCCCGCTCCGGCCTCTGCGCGCGAGCCCGACTTTGCCCCTGCGGCAGTGGCTGCCCCGGTGGTCCCGCGGCAGCGCACCGTGCAGCCGCAGCCGCAGCCGCAGCCGCAGCCGCAGCCGCAGCCGCAGTACCAGCACCAGCCGCAGCCGCAGCCGCAGGACCAGCACCAGCACCAGCACCAGCATCAGTCGCGGCGGGGGCCTTCGCCCGCTTTCGCGGCGCTGGCGCTGCTGGGGCGCAGGGATTCCCGGCTGGCGTTGTCGGCGGCGGACTGCGCGGCGCTGGAGGAGCTGGCCGCCGCCTGGTTCGCGCGGGGGGTGGACGCCGATTACCTCACGCACGCGCTGACGGCCGGGCTGCCCGAGCGGGTCGGCTCGCCCTTCGGGCTGGTCCGTCGTCGTCTGCGGGACAAGCTCCCGCCCCGGCTGCCCGCCACGCCCGTACCGCCCGCCCCGGCGGCCCCCGTGCGGCGGCTGATGCCGGAGTGCACCGAATGCGGCGTACCGGGACGGCCCGAGGCCTTCCGCGACGGGCTCTGCCGCCCCTGCCGCGAACCCGGCACGGCGCCCTGAGCGGCAGGGGCGCCCCTGCCACGTGCGGGCAGGGGCGGGGCCGCGCGTCGGGGTGACCACTCAGGCCGTGTTGGGGACGCGGGCGCCGTCCGACGTGCGGTGCCCGGCCCGGAGCTCTTCCTGATCCTCACGCGCGACCGGGCGTGGTCGCCGGGCAGGTGGGGGCGGTGGGCGTTGCGTACGCTTGGTTCGCGGCTGCCGCCCGACAGCGGCTCCTGAGTCCCGAGGTCCAAGGCCCGAGGTCTGAGGCCCGAGGTCTGAGGGTCGAGGTCTGAGGGTCGAGATCCGAGGGCCTTCGAGGACGAAGACAGGGCCGAACACGGGGCCGCCCGCAGGGTTGTCGGTCTTCCCGTGTGCGGCCACCATTGACCGACTCTCACCGACCGCGTTGAGGAACCGATCAGTTGACTCCGTATTCCCTCGCGTTCTACATGGACGTGATCACCTCCGGAACCGTCCTCGGAGCCGGGCCGATGGACAGCCCCGATCAGGTCACCGCGATCCTGGGCGACGACTTCGCCGAAACCTCCCTCGGCCACCACACCATGTGGCGCGACTACGGGATGGCCGAATTCTTCTGGTGCCGTGCATCGCGCGAAGAGCCCTGGACCGGGCACCACTTCACCCTTCAGGTGCATCGGCTCTCGCTGGGCGGCGGCACGGTCAACCGGGAGATCCGCGAGCGGTACGGCCGCTTCGCCCGCCACCTGCGCTTCGACTCACTGGAACGCTTGATGGCCAGGCGCGGAGTGCACCTGGAGAACGTCCCGGATTCCAACGCTCCGGCCTACAGCCTGCACTGGCAACCGGCCTCCCAGGTGTCCGTCCTGGTGTTCCGGTCCCATGAGCCGGGCGAACGCCGACGCGGGGATGCCCGCCTCGGTGACGTACACACCATCGCCTCGTCGATGACGGCCCAGCAGGTGGCCTGGTACCGGACGCGCTACGGCGGCCGGAACGTCTGAGCGGCGTCCCGAAGCGGGCGCCGGGAACCGCCCACGAGGGGACGCCGGTGAGCCAGACTGGGACATCCGCGGGAGAAGGAAGGCGGGGGTACGGAGATGAGCGTGCCGGGGGCCGTTCCCGAACCGTCCGGTGTCGAGGCGGCGGGCGAGAGGTCGATTGCCGCGCGGTCGATCGCGTACGCGGTGTCGGGCGACCACGCCCGCCTGGTGGTGCTGCCGCCCGAAACGGCGCGCTCGGCGAAGGAGGCCGATGCGCCGCCCCGCACGGCCAACCTGCCCGGTTCGGTCTCGGGGGAGTTCGTCGGCCGCGAGGACGCGCTGACTCGGCTGCGCGAGCTGCTGACCGGCTCCGGCGACGCGGCGGTGACACAGACGGGCGCGGTGCACGGGCTCGGCGGCATCGGCAAGAGCGCCCTGGCCCTGCGCTACGCCGTCCGGTACCGGCACACCTACACCCTCGTCTGGTGGATCAACGCCGAGACGCCGGAACTCATCGAGAGCGGACTCGGCGCGCTGGCCGCCCGGTTGTGCCCGCACTGGGCCCTCGACGCCACAGCGGAGGAACGTACGGCGTGGGCGGTGGCCTGGCTTCAGTACCACCCGGGCTGGCTGCTCGTCTTCGACAACGTCGAGCACCCGGACCACCTGCGGCCCTACCTCGGTTCCCTGCCCGGCGGGCACCATCTGGCGACCAGCCGCAAGGCCACCGGCTGGCACGCGATCGGCCCCACCCTGCCGCTGGGCCTCCTCGACCCCGCCAGGTCCGCCGACCTTCTGTGCAACATCGCCTACAACGGCCAGGCACCCACCCCCGAGCAGCGCGAGGAGGCCGAAGCCCTCGCCGCCGAACTCGGATACCTGCCCCTGGGCCTGGAGCAGGCCGGTGCCTTCCTGCACCAGACCGGCAAGGACATCGCCGCGTACCGGAGGGCGCTGCCGCGGATGCTGTCCAAGAGCTCCGAGGGCATCGACCCCGAGCGGACCGTGGCCCGCGTCTGGAACCAGTCGCTCCAGGCCATCAGCGAGCGCAACCCGCTGGCCGTGGCCCTCCTCGCCACCGCCGCCTGGCTCGCCCCGGACAACATCCCCCGCAGTCTCATGACGCCCCTCGCCCGCGCTCAGGCCCCCGGCGCCGACGAGGACGAGGCCGAGGACGCGGTGGACGAAGCGCTCGGCGTACTGCACGCCTACAACATGATCACGCTCTCGGGCCCCACCCTCGGCGTGCACCGTCTCCTCCAGGTCGTCCTGCGCACCTCCACCACCGGCGCCGACCGCTCCGCCACCGGGAGGACCGGCGCCGAACTCGCGCTCCTGGCCGCCCTCCCGCCGCCGGACGCTCCGCTGCCGGCCGTCACACGGCAGTGGGAGGAGCTGATGCCCCACATCACCGCGCTCGCCAGCCACCTCCCCCCGGCCGACGCCGCGACCGAGGCCTCCGGCCTCTTCGACCGCGCCGTCGCCCACGCCCTGCGGGCCGAGCAGATGGCGCGCGCCCTCCCGCTCCTCGAACGCATCGCGGAGCAGCGTGAGCGGGTGCTCGGCGACACCCACCTCCACACACTGGTCAGCCACAACAACCTGGCCTACGCATACGAGCGCGCGGGCGACCTCGCGCGGGCCGTTTCCCTGTACGAGGTCACGCTGGAGCAGTGCGAGCGGGTGCTCGGGGTCACCCACCCCAGCACGCTGACCAGCCGCGGCAACCTGGCCTCCACCTATGCCCGCGCGGGTGAGGCGGAACGTGCCGTCGCGTTGTGCGAGGTCACGCTGGAGCAGTGTGAGCGGGTGCTCGGGGACACCCACCCCGATACGTTGAGGAGCCGTAACAACCTGGCCTACGCCTATGAGCGCGCGGGTGAGGTGGGGCGTGCCGTCGCGTTGTGCGAGGTCACGCTGGAGCAGTGTGAGCGGGTGCTCGGCGACGCCCACCCCGGCACGCTGAGGAGCCGTAACAACCTGGCCTTCGCCTACGAGCGCGCGGGTGACGCCGCGCGCGCCGTCCCCCTGCACGAAGCCACGCTGGCACAGCGCGAGCGGGTGCTCGGGGACACCCACCCCGACACGTTGATCAGCCGCGGCAACCTGGCCTACGCCTACGAGCGCGCGGGCGACGTGGCGCGGGCCGTCCCGCTGCTCGAAGCCGTGCTGGCCCGGCACGAACGGGAACTCGGCCGCACCCATCCCGACACGGTGATCTGCCGCGACAACCTCGCGCGGGCGAGGGCGGCTCTGGAAGGAGGGCCGCCCTCGTGAGAACCGCGCGGGCCCGTCCCCTACCCCTCGGCCGGGGCCACCCCGACCGGGCAGGACAGGCCCGTGCCGCCGATGCCGCAGTAGCCTCCCGGGTTCTTGTCGAGGTACTGCTGGTGATACGGCTCCGCGGGCCACAGGGGGCGGTCCCCGGCCGGGAGGATCTCCGTGGTGATCGTGGCGTGACCGGCGGCCGTCAGGACCTTCTGGTAGGCGTCACGGGAGGCGAGTGCGGCGGCCTGCTGCTCGGGGGAGTGGGTGTGGATCGCCGAGCGGTACTGGGTGCCCACGTCGTTGCCCTGGCGGAAGCCCTGCGTCGGGTCGTGGGACTCCCAGAAGAGCTTCAGCAGCTCCGCGTACGACACGGCCTTCGGGTCGAAGACCACACGGACGGCCTCCGTGTGGCCGGTCAGGCCCGAGCAGACCTCCTCGTACGCGGGGTTCTCGGTGTAGCCGCCCTGGTAGCCGGTGAGGGTCGTCCAGACTCCGTCCCGCTGCCAGAACGTGCGCTCGGCACCCCAGAAGCAGCCCAGCGCGAAGTCCGCGACCTCCAGGCCCTCGGGGTACGGGCCCAGCAGCGGGTTGCCGAGGACCGTGTGGCGGGAGGGGACGGAGAATTCGGGGACCGGGCGTCCCTTCAGGGCCTCCTCGCGGGCGGGGAGCTGCGGGGTGCGGCGGTGCGGGAACATGCGGGGCTCCTCCTGGGATGGGTCTGCGGTCCGTACAACGTGGCGGGGGCGCGGAGGATTCCGGCCGGGCCGTCCGGCCGGGTACCGGCTACCGGGAGAGCGTCGCCGCGCTGCCGCCGTTGGCCTCGTAACCGGCCACCGCCAGCGCCCGGTAGACCGCGTACTCGGCGGCCGGGTCGGGGTCCTGCGTCCACGGCAGCGCACCCACGTGTCCGTCGATGCGGACGAGCTGGTCCATCGCCTCCGCCCAGCGCTCCATCCGGACCAGGAACAGGACCAGCAGGTGGCGTACGTGCGCGAGCATCGGGTCGTCCGGGCGGGCCGCGTGCACCGCGAACAGGGCGCCCTCGACCGCCTTGGTCACCACCGCGCCCCGGTAGAAGCCCTGCACCAGATTGACCTCGGGCAGGTGCTCGTACACCGCGAAGAGCGGCAGCGCCGCCAGCAGCGAACCCTGCGGGGCGCGGGCGGCGGCCGCGGTGGCGAACCGGTCGGCGTCCTCACGCGAGCCGTGCCACTTCTCGCACCAGTAGTGCAGTGCCGCGATGTGCGCGCCCATGTGCGCCGGGGCCCGGTCGATCACCTTCGCCCAGAGCCGGTCGAACTCCTCGGGGGAGTAGCCCAGTCCGCGCCCCACCGCCAGCTCCACGAGGTACGGGACCGGGTCGCCCGGCGCCAGCAGGGCGGCTTCGCCGCAGACCGTACGGGCCTCCTCCAGGATGATCCGGAAGTCGTCCGTTCCCGCCGTCGACGAACGCCACGCCTGCTGCACCAGGAACTCGGCGTGCACCGCGGCACCGCCCGCGTCCTTCGGCGCCTCCGCCCGCCACGTACGCAGCCAGGCCCCGCCGGCACCGGGCCGCCGCGCCAGCTCCAGCGAGGCCGCGCCGGCGAAGGCCTGCACCCGCTGCCACCGCACCTCGCCCTCCTTGGGCGTACCGGCCAGCAACTGCGAGGCCGCCCGCCAGTCCTGGGTGCGCTGCACGACGTCGAGCACGTCGAGAAGATCCCGGTCCGGGCCCGGCAGCCGGACATCCAGCTCCTCCTGGCGGACGAAGCCGTACGTCTCGGGGTCGGCGGCGTCCGGCGAACCGGGCGCGACCTGGCGGATTCCGCCCCGGCGGCGCAGCACGAAGGGGCCGACGACCGCGGCGAGCATGCACAGGGCGATCAGGAACCAGAGAATCTCCATGCCCCCATTGTCACCGGACGGCCGGGTAGCCCTGTGAGCGCCCTCACGACGAACTACGCTCGGGCCCCATGAGTGATCAGCACAGCTTCGAAACCCTCGCGATCCACGCGGGGAACACCGCCGACCCCCTGACCGGGGCCGTTGTTCCCCCGATCTACCAGGTGTCCACGTACAAGCAGGACGGAGTGGGAGGGCTGCGCGGCGGCTACGAGTACAGCCGCAGCGCCAACCCGACCCGCACCGCGCTGGAGGAGAACCTCGCGGCCCTGGAGGGCGGCAGCCGCGGTCTGGCCTTCGCCTCCGGCCTCGCCGCCGAGGACTGCCTGCTCCGTACGCTGCTGGCCCCCGGCGACCACGTGGTCATCCCCAACGACGCGTACGGCGGCACCTTCCGGCTGTTCGCCAAGGTCGTCTCGCGGTGGGGCGTGGAGTTCTCCGTCGCCGACACCTCGGACGTGGCGGCGGTCCGGGCGGCCATCACCCCCCGCACCAAGGCGATCTGGGTGGAGACCCCGTCCAACCCGCTGCTCGGCATCACCGACATCGCCGCGATCGCCGCAGTGGCCCGCGCCGCCGGTGCCCGCCTCGTCGTCGACAACACCTTCGCCAGCCCGTACCTCCAGCAGCCCCTGGCGCTGGGCGCCGATGTGGTGGTGCACTCCACCACCAAGTACATGGGCGGCCACTCGGACGTCGTCGGCGGCGCGCTGATCACCGACGACGCCGGTCTGGCCGAGGAGCTGGCATACCACCAGAACGCGATGGGCGCGGTCGCCGGGCCCTTCGACGCCTGGCTGGTGCTGCGCGGCATCAAGACCCTCGCCGTCCGCATGGACCGGCACAGCGAGAACGCCACCAAGGTCGCCGACCTGCTGACCCGGCACCCCAAGGTGACCCAGGTCCTCTACCCGGGCCTGCCCGAGCACCCGGGCCACGAGATCGCCGCCAAGCAGATGAAGGCGTTCGGCGGCATGGTGTCGTTCCGGGTCGCGGGCGGCGAGGAGGCGGCCGTCGAGGTCTGCAACCGGACCAGGCTGTTCACCCTCGGCGAGTCGCTGGGCGGCGTCGAGTCGCTGGTGGAGCACCCGGGCCGGATGACGCACGCCTCGGCGGCGGGCTCCCCGCTGGAGGTGCCGGCCGACCTCGTCCGCGTGTCCGTCGGCATCGAGAACGCCGACGACCTGCTCGCCGACCTGACCCAGGCACTCGGCTAGGGTCTTTCGTTTGGATCAGGCTGGATCAGGGAGCGGGGGCTGGTGCGTGCAGCTGCAAGGCGGAGGAAGGAGCCGACGCGGAGCGTCGGTGACTGACGACAACGCGGCAGATGTGCGTGCCGGCCCCCGCGAGCCCGGCATGATCCAAACGAGAGGCCCTAGGCCACGCCGTACGCGTCCGCTCCCGGACGGACCGTCCTCCAGGCGGAGGCGGCCCGTCCGGGACGCTCACCAGCCGTCCAGCGGGGTCGTCTCGGACGGAGGCACCTCCCAGGGGTGCGTGCGCGACGCCCAGACCGCGAACGCCAGCACCGCCACGCACGCCACCAGCACCATCAGCCGGCGGACGGCCAGCCGCCGCCGCAGCGACCGGCCGCCGCGCTCCGCCGCCCGCCGCCCCAGCTCCACGGGCACCTGCGGATGCGGGCCGTCCAGCATCCGCCGGACCTGCTCCTCACGGTCACCGGACCGGCTCATCGCACCATCCCCGGCAGGCCGGGCACGCCCCGCCGCACGGTGGGGGGCCGGGTGCCGCGCATCGTGGCCACCGAGCGGTTGCAGATCGCCCGCACCCGCTCCACCGGAGCCCCGAGCAGGGCCGCGGTCTGCTCCTCCGCGACCCCCTCGTACAGCCGCAGCACCAGCACCAGGCGTTCCAGGGGCGTCAGTATCTCCAGCACTCCGCCGCGCGGCCGGTGATGGCGCCAGACCTCGCGGGAGAACCGCGCCGCCAGCTCGCGCCGCGTGCGGTCGTACGGATCCTCGCCGCGCAGCCGCTCCCACCGCGCGTACGTGTGCGCCAGCGCGGCCGTCAGCAGCCGCTGGGCCCGCGGATTGGCGCCCGGGGGCCGCATCGGCTCGGCGGTCAGCAGCGTGGCGGTGTGCAGCAGACGGCTGGCCGCGCCCCCGACGAAGGTCTCGAACTCCTGGGCGCGGCGCCGCTCCCGGCCCGTCTGGCGCTCTCGCACAGTCCACATACGAGCCCGGCGCGGTGCCCCGGGTCAAGAGGTGTGCAACGGCCGGAAGCGGTCGCGGCCCCTCCGCCGCCGGGCCGCCCGGCCCGCCGTCAGGTGGCCGACTGCGCCTGGTGCGCGGTCTGCCGGGCGGCCAGCGAGGCGTTGAACCGGGTGAGCAGCGTGCAGAACGTGTCCCGCTCCTCGTCCGTCCAGTCGCCCGTCACCTGTGTCATCAGCGCGCGCCGGGAGCCGCGGACCTCGTCCAGCCGGGCCTGGCCGCGCGGCGACAGCTGGAGCACGACGGCCCGGCCGTCCTCCGGATGCGAGGTGCGCTTGACCAGGCCGGTGTCGACGAGCGGCGCGACCTGCCGGGTCACGGTCGAGGAATCGATGCCCATGCCCGCGGCGAGCGCCTTGACCCCCATCGGACCTTCCCGGTCCAGCCGGTTGAGCAGCAGATACGCGGCCCGGTCCATGGAGTTGCGCACCTGGCCGATACCGCCGAGGCGGGTCTGTTCGGCACGGCGGGCGAATACCGCGACCTGGTGCTGCAGGGCGTCGAGTACGCGATCGGAACCCGAGGGTTCGGGGGCGTCCTGAGTGGTCATGGCCGGGAGCTCTCTCCGTACGTTGGCGGGTGGGTGGGGGACACAGTACGCGGCCACCGGGCAACGCGTACCAGTGCTGCACAAACCCGTGGACAACGGTTCAGGAGGGGGCCGGACGCGGCGGCGGGCGGGCGGAAGGGGCCGTCAGGGCTGCGAGACTTGAGAGATGAACCTCCGTGTGACCGGCCCCTGCCCTCCGGTGATCCTCGATGACGTCCTGGGGGCGCAGAAGATGCTCTCCGGGGTGGCCAGGACGACCGCCATGGAGGGCAGCCGCCACCTCGGCGAGCTGGTCGGCGCGCCGGTGCACTTCAAGTGCGAGAACCTCCAGCGGACCGGCTCGTTCAAGCTGCGCGGCGCGTACGTGCGGATCGCGGGCCTGTCCCCGGTGGAGCGGGCGGCCGGGGTCGTCGCCGCGAGCGCGGGGAACCACGCGCAGGGCGTCGCCCTCGCCTCCTCGCTGCTCGGTGTGGAGGCCACGGTCTTCATGCCGCTCGGGGCGCCGCTGCCGAAGGTGGCCGCCACCCGCCAGTACGGGGCACGGGTCCGGCTCCAGGGGCATGTCGTCGACGAGACGCTGACCGCGGCGCAGGAGTACGCGCAGCGGACCGGCGCGGTCTTCATCCATCCCTTCGACCACCCGGACATCATCGCCGGACAGGGCACCGTCGGCCTGGAGATCCTCGAACAGTGCCCCGAGGTGCGGACCATCGTCGTCGGGATCGGCGGCGGCGGCCTGGCGGCGGGCATCGCGGTGGCCGTCAAGGCGCTCCGGCCCGACGTACGGATCGTCGGGGTGCAGGCGGAGGGCGCGGCCTGCTACCCGCCCTCGCTCGCGGCGGGCCGCCCGATGTCCATCGACGCGCCGCACACGATGGCCGACGGCATCAAGGTGGGCCGCCCCGGCGACGTACCGTTCGACCTGGTCAGGGACCTGGTCGACGAGGTGCGCACGGTCTCCGAGGACGAGCTGTCCAGCGCGCTGCTGCTCTGCCTGGAGCGGGCGAAGCTGGTGGTGGAGCCCGCCGGGGCGAGCCCGGTCGCGGCCCTGCTGAGCGAGCCGGGGGCGTTTCACGGGCCGGTGGTCGCGGTGCTCTCCGGTGGCAACGTCGACCCGCTGCTCATGCAGCGCGTCCTGACCCACGGCATGGTGGCGGCCGGCCGCTACCTGAGCCTGAGCCTGCGGCTGACCGACCGCCCCGGCGCACTGGCCACGCTGCTGTCCGTGCTCTCGGCGGCCGACGCCAACGTCCTCGACATCGGCCACGTACGGACCGACCCCCGGCTCGGGCTCACCGAGGTCGAGGTGGAGCTCCAGCTGGAGACGAAGGGGCCCGAGCACTGCGCGGAGGTCTCGGAGGCGCTGCGCGCGGCCGGGTACCTCGCGGTGGACTGAGCGCGACGGCCCGGGGCCGGGCGGCGCCGCACACCCGAGGAGCCCCCGGTGGACGTACGCGCGTACGTCCACCGGGGGCTCCGGCGTAGGTGCGGGGGCGGATCAGCCGGTGTACGGCTTCGCCGAGAGGATCTTCACCATGGCCATCCTGCCGTTCGGCAGCTCGTACTCGGCGTCGTCGCCCATGCGCTTGCCGTTCACGCCGGTGCCGAGCGGCGACTGCGGGGAGTACGTCTCGATGTCCGAGCTCGCGTACTCGCGGGAGGCCAGCAGGAAGGTCAGGGTGTCGTCCGGGTCGCCGTCGAAGGCGATCGTCACGACCATGCCGGGCTCGACCACGCCGTCGTCGGCCGGCGCCTCGCCGACCTTCGCGTGCTCCAGGAGCTGGGTCAGCTGGCGCACCCGGAGCTCCATCTTGCCCTGCTCCTCCTTGGCCGCGTGGTACCCGCCGTTCTCGCGCAGGTCGCCTTCCTCACGGGCCGCCGCGATCTTTACGGCGATCTCCGTGCGCGCGGGACCAGACAGGTACTCCAGCTCGGCCTTGAGCTGGTTGTACGCCTCCTGCGTGAGCCAGGTGACGTTTTCGCTGGTCTGGGTCACAGGGTGCTCCTCGTCGGTACTGGTGAATACAAAGCATCGCCCTACCCGTAAGCATGTGCCACGACGGGTGGGCGAAACCACGAGCCTAACAATTCCCCAGGAAAAGGGGGAGAAGGTAAAACGTCCGGACCGTGTCTACGCAGGTCAGGGCGGAAACGAGCGTTCAGCTCAGGTGCGCGCGTGCTGGCGTGCGGACCGGGGCGCGGCTCAGCGCGCGCCCCCTGAGTCGGCGGTGCAGCCCACCAGCTCCACGCTGGACGCCCTGGCCGTCGTCCGCAGGGTCAGGACCTGGTCGATCCGGTCGGTGCGCTCGTCGAAACGGAAGTCCTTGCGGGCCACGTCGCCGCCGTCCTCATGCCGGGCGCGCAGGGTGCAGTAGCCCTGGACGTCCTTGTCCTTCCGGACCTCAAGGTGGACGTCGACCCGCTGGTCCGACACGACCTTGCGCTTGATCACTTCGGCGCTGATGCCCTGGCCGGAGACGTAGTCGTAGCCGATCCAGCCGACGACGCCGATGAGGGCGACGCCCAGCACCGACCCGATGATCTTGAGCTTGCGATCCGCCTGCTGGTCCGCGGAGCGGCCATAGCGGCTCTCCACCGTCGTCTCGCGCACCGCGGTCATGATCGTGCCTCCCGTGCCGGGGATCCCCGTCCCGAGGATCGAGGAATTTTCCGCCCCCCGGTTCGGTCACTATAGAAGCCTGCCCACATGCCGAATCACTGAGGATCGAGTCTTGACCGAGCAGCTGCGACTGATGGCCGTCCACGCCCACCCCGACGACGAGTCGAGCAAGGGCGCGGCCACCATGGCCAAGTATGTGTCCGAGGGGGTGGACGTGCTGGTGGTGACCTGCACGGGAGGCGAGCGCGGCTCCATCCTCAACCCGAAGCTCCAGGGCGACCCGTACATCGAGGAGAACATCCACGAGGTGCGCCGCAAGGAGATGGACGAGGCCCGGGGGATCCTGGGCGTCGAGCAGGAGTGGCTCGGCTTCGTCGACTCCGGACTTCCCGAGGGCGACCCCCTGCCGCCGCTTCCCGAGGGCTGCTTCGCGCTGGAGGACGAGCAGACGGCCGCCGGCCGCCTCGTCCGCAGCATCCGTACGTTCCGGCCGCAGGTCATCACGACGTACGACGAGAACGGCGGGTACCCGCACCCCGACCACATCATGACCCACACGATCACGATGATCGCCTTCGATGGTGCGGCGGACGCTGAGAGGTTTCCCGAGGAGGAGTTCGGCCCGGTCTGGCAGCCGGGCAAGCTCTACTACAACCAGGGCTTCAACCGGCCGCGCACGGTCGCGCTGCACGAGGCGCTGCTGGCCCGCGGCCTGGAGTCGCCGTACGGGGACTGGCTCAAGCGCTGGAAGGAGTTCGAGCGCGACGAGCGCACGCTGACCACGCACGTCCCGTGCGCGGACTTCTTCGAGATCCGCGACAAGGCGCTGATCGCGCACGCCACGCAGATCGACCCGGACGGCGGCTGGTTCCGCGTGCCGATGGACATCCAGAAGGAGGTCTGGCCGACCGAGGAGTACGAGCTGGCGAAGTCCCTCGTCGATACCTCCCTCCCCGAGAGCGACCTCTTCGCGGGCATCCGCGACAATGCCTGATATGTACGCGACCCAGGCACTGACCGATCTCGTTCCGCTTGCCGCTGAGCTCGACAAGAACAAGGTGACCCCCGGCGTTCTCGGCTTCATCGTCTTCGCGGCACTCGCCGTGGGCGTGTGGCTGCTGATGAAGTCCATGAACCGGCACATGGGCAAGGTCGACTTCGAGGAGGCCCCGGACCCGGACGCGGTGCCGGCCGGGGCCGCCGCGGGGCCGGGCTCCGCCAAGGGGAAGTAACAGGGGAAGTAACACCGAGCGGGCGGCCCCGGCACCCTTTCCCCGGTACCGGGGCTTCCCCCGGTACCGGGGCCGTTCCGTACCTCGCGCTCCGTTCCTGGCGCCCTGTTTCGCTCCGGGCGCCCCGTTCCGTACGCCGTGTTCCGCTCCGGGCGCCGGCCGTACGCCGTGCCTCAGGCGCTGTACGAGGCCGGGACCGGTACGCCCATGACGTCCCGGGCGTGGCGTGACGGGGTCATGCCGAGACGCCAGGCCTGCCAGCCGTCCTCCAGATCGACCCCGCGGTTCAGCACCACCGTGAAGGCCTCCGCGCAGTCGACCAGCTGGCCGTCGCGCGCCGGATGCCCGGCCTCCAGCAGCTCCGCCAGCTCCTGCTGGGCCACCACCGTGCCCACCTCACTGCCGCCCGGCGACGCGTAGGGCAGCAGCGTGCACCGCAGGAAACGGGCCCAGTCCGCGCCCCGCGTGTCCCCGTACGCACGGAACAGGTCCACCGCCTCGCCGCACAGCTCCAGCGCCTGACCGGCCCGGTCGTTGCCCGCGTCGATCAACGCCAGCTCCAGGCACGTCCACGCCTCGCCGTGGGTCACCCCGATGCGCCGGAAGTCGGCGCGGGCGTCCACCAGGAGCTGGCGGGCGAACCCGGAGTTGCGGAGGTTCCCGGTCCGCGCGGCCCGCTGGTCCCGGGTGACCCGGCCCGCGTGGTGACGGGCGCACGCCAGCCCGTACCCGTCCCGCATCCGGGAGAACATCGTGCGGGCCCGCTCCAGCTGCCGGACCGCCCCGTCGGCGTCCCCCTCCTCCTCCAGGGCCTGGCCCAGGTAGAACAGCGTCCACGCCTCACCGCGCGCGTCCTCGTTGTCCCGGTGCCGGGCCAGCGCCGACCCGAGCCGCTCCACCGCCTCGGCCGCGTCGCCGTCCAGCAGCCGGGCGCGGGCCAGCTGGGTCAGCGCCCACGCCTCGCCCCGCTCGTCCCGGGTACGCCCGTACAGCTCCAGCGCCTCGCGCAGCGCGTCCTCGGCCCGCGCCACCCGGCCCATCCGCAGCAGCGTCTGGCCGAGCTGGAAGCGGGTCCACGCCTCGCCGTGCAGTGACTCGCCCTCCTGGTGCAGCACCAGCGCCGCCTCCAGCAGGGCCAGCGCCTCCGCGATCCGGGCCCGGTCCCGCTCCACCGCCGCCAGCGCGTGCATCGACCACGCCCGGTCCTCCGCCTGCTCCGCCGAGGACTGGAGCCCGATCGCCTCCCGCAGCCGCGCCGACGCCTCGGTCAGGTTGCCCTGGTGGTGCAGGGTGATCCCGAGCGAGCAGAGCGCCAGCGCCGTACCCGCGTCGTTCTCCGCCTCGCGGTAGAGGCCGACGACCGACGACAGGGTGGTGCGGGCCTTGTCCAGCTCGCCGAGCTGCCGCGCCGCGATCCCGGTGCGCCACTGCACCGACCGCTCCAGCAGCCCCTTGTCCACCGCCTGCGTCAGCTCGCTGATCTCACCCAGCCGGTAGAGGTCGCCGCGCAGCAGGCAGTAGTCGCACAGCGCGCCCAGCAGATCCAGTACCGCCCGCTGGTCGACGCCCTCGGCGTGCCGCAGCGCGGAAGTGATGAAACTCGACTCGTGGTCCAGCCAGCTCAGCGCCGCGTCCAGCGAGGCGAAGCCGTGCGAGCCGAACTGACCGGCCCGGGTGGACATCTTGCCGTCCACCATGCGGATCACCGCCCCGGCCAGGTCCGCGTAGCTGCGGATCAGCCGCTCCTGCGCGGCGGTACGCTCCGCCGTCTCCTCCTCGTCCCGCAGCCGCGCCAGGGCGAAGGAGCGCACCAGGTCGTGCAGCCGGTAGCGCGAGCCCCGGACCCGGCTCAGCAGCCCGGCCCCGGCCAGCTCCGTCAGCAGCCGCTCGGCCTCCTGCTCGTCGGCGGCGAGCAGCGCCGCCGCCGCGGCGGCCCCGAGGCTCGCCCGCCCGGCCAGGGCGAGACGGCGCAGCAGCCGCCGCGCCTGCTCGGACTGGTCGGTGTAGCGCAGCCACAACGCCCGCTCCACCGGCTGGACCCGCTCGTACCCGGCGAGGTCCGCGGCGAGCGTGCCGGGGCTGCGCGTACCGAGCGAGGAGCCCGCGATCCGCAGGGCGAGCGGCAGCCCGCCGCACAGTCCGGCGACGGCCTCCGTCCCCCGCGAGTCGTACGGACCCTCCTGCGGCGCCCCGGCCGACTCGCGCAGCAGTTCCTCCGCTCCCGCCGCGTCGAGCGGGCCGACCGGCAGCCGGTGCACCCGGGCCGGGAGACCGGCGGGCAGCTCCAGCGGCTCACGGGCGGTGACCAGCACCAGGCTGTCCGAACGCCCGGGTACCAGTGCGCCCACCTGCGCCACGTCGGCGGCGTCGTCCAGCACCACCACCACGGGGGTGCCGGTCAGATGCCGCTCGTACAGCTCGCCCAGCCGCCGCACCTGCTGCTCCGCCGAGCCGCGGGCCGAGGGGTCCGTCCCCGGGGCGCCGGACGCACCGTCCCGGAAGAGCAACTGCTCACGGGGGGCGCCCAGCCGGTTCAGCAGGTGCAGCAGCGCGTCGCGGGTCGGCAGCGGCGCCTCCCCGGCACCGCCGCGCAGATCCACCACGCAGGCGCCGCGGAACAGGTCCTTCAGGCTGTGCGCGGCCCGCACCGCGAGCGTGGTCCGCCCCGAACCGGGCGCGCCGTGCAGCACGACGACGGTCGGCTTGGTCTCCGTCGACGCGCGGGCCTCGCGCACCCACCGCGCGATCTGCTCCAGCTCACCGCGCCGCCCCGCGAACGGCCCCTCGCACGCGGGCAGATGGCCGAACGACTGCTCCAGCAGCGCCCGGGTTCGAGCCGCCGCGCTGCGGTCCGCGCGGCGCCCCGGCGCCGGGGCGGTCCGCGACTGCTGCGGAACCTGCTGGGCCGGGGTGCGGGCGGAGGCGGTGAGCATCCGCTGCTGGTCGAGGAAGGGGCGGATGCCGCGTACCTCCAGCGCCGCCAGCCACTGGAGCCGCAACTGCTCGGTCCCGCCGGGCTGTCCGGCCGCCCCGGCCCTGCGGTGGGCGGCGGGCCAGTGCGAGGCGGTGGCGCGGGCGACGGTGGCGGTGGCGCCCGCGACCGCGACCACCGCACCCGCGCCGAGCGCGGGCCCCGCGGCCGTACCGAACGCGAGGTCCGCGCCGAAGGCGGCGACCGCGGAGACTCCGGTGACCAGCAGGGGAGTTCCCAGCGTCGCCCGGCTGAGCCGTCCCGCCAACGGCCGCGCCCCGGCCTCGTCCGCGTCCAGCGCCCGGACGTACGCGGCGTACTCCTCCGCGGCCGCACCGGCCAGCGTGTCCAGGGCCGCACGCCCGCGGGCCGTCAACGACCCGGCATCGGACCGGCCGCCCGAACGCCGTACCTCCTCCTCGACGGCACGTACCAACAGCCCCTCGGCCTCGGCGCGATGATTGTCCCGCACAAGTGTCCCCTTCGGCTTCGGTGATACTCCTTGCCCCTGCCCAGTCTCCTGTCCGCGATGCGACGAAGCGAGGCACCGCACCGGGGGCGGCCGGGCCGCGCGGAGGGGGAGCCGGGTCCGCTGGGTACGCTTCCGGGATGACGGAGCAGACCGGGCAGGACGGGCGGCGGCCCGCGAACGACGGGCCGAAGGCCGCCGTCCGTAACCGGGCCGCGCTGGTCGCGGCCGCCCGGGAGATCTTCGCGGAGCACGGTCTGGAGGCGCCGCTGTCCGCGATCGCGCGCAGGGCCGGGGTCGGGCAGGGCGTCCTGTACCGGCACTTCCCGGACCGGACCGCCGCGGTGGCCGCGGTACTGGAGGAGAACGTCGGGCAGATCGAGCGGGCGGCCGGGACCGCGGGCATGTCCTTCGCCGACGTCCTCGGCGTGCTGACCTGGCACCTGACCGAGTCGTCGGCCTTCATCGGCCTGCTGCACACCGACCGGCCTGCCGGCCGCGCGGACATCCGCGCCCACGCCGTGGGCCTCTCCGGGCGCGTGGAGCGCGCGCTGCGGCGACGGCTGCCCGACGGCCACCGGCTGAGCGGCGCGCAGGACCTGACGCTCGCGGTCGCCATGGTCTCCGCCGCGGTCACCGGCCCCACCCGCGAGGAGCGGGAGCGCCGGGCGCTGGCCGCCTGGCGGCTGCTCGGCGTCGAGCTGGGGCCGGTGCGGGCGTTCGGCGGCTGAGCCAGGGCGGGTGTCAGCCGCCGTTGGACTGACGGGTGCCCGCCGCGAGGGCGTCGAAGGCGTAGAGATATCCCCCGGCAGGACCGCTGACGGTCATGTAGGCCCTGGTTCCGCCGGGTGTGATGGCCACGTTCGTCGCCGACTCCAGCCCTTCGGTCCGTGCGGGGAGTTCGACCGTCGCCAGCCGCTCACCGTTGCGGTCGTACACGGCCATCGCCGCCCGGCCGTGCAGCCCCTGGTAGAGGTTGCCGTCCGCGTCCACCGCGATCGAGTCGGTCTGCGCGATTCCGCCGTTCACCCGGATGGCGGTGTGCCGGGACGTCACCCTTCCCTCCTGGTCGAGACGCAGGTACGAGATCCTGTTCTCGGTGAGTTCGCTGAACCACAGTCCGCGGTACTCCGAGTCGAACGAGATCCCGTTCGGAGCGGCCAGACCCTCGGCCAGGACCGTGGCCTTCCCGCCCTCGCGGTCGATCCGCACCACGCGTCCGAGCGCCTCGCCCTCGGACAGGCCGCGTGAATCGCTGAGGTACAGGTTGCCGCTCCGGTCGAAGGCGATGTCGTCGGGGTTCATCCGCGCTCCGTCGATCTCGCCCGAGAAGAAGGTCCGGGGATCACTGCCGTCGGGGGCCAGGCTCACGATCTCGCCGTGCGAGAAGTCGCTGAGGTAGATCCGTCCGTCGTACGGGCTGAACTGTGCCGAGGTGTAGGCCCCCCGGTCGTCGGTGTGGACCGCGCGGGAGGTCTTCCTCCCCACGTCCACACGGATGACCTTGGGCTTGCCCCCGGGCGCGGTGACGTCGACGACGAGCAGCCCGCCGTTCCCGTCGAACGTGGGCCCCTCCAGCAAGGTCATCGCGGTCTCGGCGTGCGGCTGGGTCAGCCGCATCACCTTCTGCGCGCGGATGGTCCTGCCCGCGGTGGCGGACGACGGCGTCTTCCCGGGGCTGGCGATCTCCGTACCGCATCCGGTGAGGAGCAGTGCCCCGACCGTGGTGAGCACGGCGAAGGACCGGGCCGAAAGCCGCTGCATGGGATCACTCTTCCTGTCTGCTGCGAGGTGTCCGCAGGTCCGGGACGCGTGCGCGGCGAAGGGGCGGACGCCATCTGGCCGAATTCCGCCGTACCGCCGCACCGCAACCGGACAGTGTTGTCCGGTACTTGCTACGGTAGCCGACCGTCACCCGCCGGAGCGGCCCAACTGCCCAGAATGGGAATGCGACATGACGAGCCATCAGATACCCGACGCCGATGAGCTGGCCGCGCTGAGGCGGCGATACCGCCTCGAACGGGAGCGGCGTGTCCGCCCCGATGGCGCCGCCCAGTACCGGGACGCCGACGCCGGGTTCGGCTACTACGCCGCGGACCCCTACACGACCGGGCCGGACGCGCGCGAGCCGCTCCGTGACGCCGTCGACGTCGCCGTGATCGGGGGCGGCTTCGGCGGCATACTCGCCGGGGCGCACCTGCGGCAGCGGGGTGTGGAGCGCATCCGGATCGTCGAGAAGGGCGGCGACTTCGGGGGCACCTGGTACTGGAACCGGTACCCGGGCATCCACTGCGACATCGAATCCCACGTGTACTTGCCGATGCTCGACGAGACCGGCTACGTCCCGGAGTGGAAGTACGCCCCCGGTGACGAGATCCGCCGCCACGCGATGCGGATCGCACGGAAGTCCGACCTCTACGCGGACGCCCTCTTCTCCACCGCTGTTACTGCCCTGACCTGGGACGACGCATCGGAGACATGGGTCGTGGCGACGGACCGCGGTGACGTCTTCCAGGCCACGTACGTCGTCAGCGCCACCGGTACCCTCACCGACCCGAAGCTCCCCGGAATTCCCGGGATCGAGGACTTCGAGGGGCACACGTTCCACACCTCGCGGTGGGACTACGCCTATACCGGCGGCACTCCGCAAGGCGGCATGACCGGCCTCGCCGGCAAGCGCGTCGGCATCATCGGCACCGGCGCCACCGGCGTCCAGGTCGTCCCGATGCTGGCGGAGGACGCCGGGCACCTCTACGTCTTCCAGCGCACCCCTTCCACCGTGGACGTACGGGCCAACCGCCGCACCACCGCCCAGGACGTCGGCGCCGACCGCGAGGGCTGGGCCCGCAGACGGCGGGAGAACTACCTCCGCATCGTCTCCGGAGAACAGGCCGAACAGGATCTCGTGGCGGACCGGTGGACCGAGTCGGCCGGTCTGCTGGAGAAACTCCTGCCCAGCTTCCGGCGCCACGGCGACCGGAAGGCGTTCGAAGCGGCCTACGAGACCGCCGACGCCGCCAAGATGAACGAACTCCGCGCCCGCGTCGACCAGACCGTCGCGGACCCGCGGACGGCGCGGGGGCTCAAGCCCTGGTACCGCTACGCCTGCAAGCGCCCCACCTTCTCCGACCTGTACTACCCGGCGTTCAACCGCGACAACGTCACGCTGGTCGACACCGCGGACACCCACGGCATCGAGCGCGTCACCGGACAGGGGGTCATGGTCGGCGGCGTCCCGTACGCACTGGACTGCCTGATCTTCGCCACCGGATTCAACGTCGGGACCTCCGGCATCCACTCGGGCAGACTCCCCGTCCGCGGCCGGGACGGCGTCGAACTGCTGGACCGGTGGGCGCGACGGGGCCCGCGCACGCTCCACGGATTCACCAGCAGCGGCTTCCCGAACCTGATCCAGATGGGTTCCCTCCAGAACGCCAGCAGCGTCAACTTCACCCACATCCTGGACGAGCAGGCCCGCCACGCCGCCGCCCTCGTCGCGGCGGCCGAGGCCGGGAACGCCCTCATCGAACCGTCCCCCGGCACCGAGGACGCCTGGATCGCCGTCCTGGCCGAGGGCGCCCCCGACCACGAGTGGTTCCACGCCGAGTGCACCCCCGGCTACTACAACCGCGAGGGCCGGGGCAGGCCCAACGGCCCGACGGCCTACCCGCACGGGGCCGTCGCCTTCCACGCACTCCTGGAACAGTGGCGCGAGGAGTCCATGGGCGAAGTCCTCCGGGCGAGGACCGGCCCGGAACATCCGCGCCCGTGACCGAAGGCCCCGTGCCGGACGGGCCCGGCGCGCGGCCGGGGGACGCCCCCGCCCCGGCGCGGTCCGGCGCCGTCCGGCCGGGCGCGACGGAGTCCGTGTGGTCCCCGCGAGAGGGATGGGCGCGGTGAGAGGCTGGGCCGCCCCATGAACTGGCTGGCTGGTGTGACCTCGCCCCATCTGCTTCAGCACGCGGACAACCCGGTCGACTGGTGGCCGTGGTCGGCCGAGGCCTTCGCGGAAGCCCGGCGGCGGGACGTGCCGGTCTTCCTGAGCGTGGGGTACAGCTCGTGGCACTGGTGCCAGTGAATTCGTCAACCGAGTAGACCGCGGCTCTTGCGGCCGTCTGAAAACACGGGGCGACACACTCAGAAGGTGGTGGCCGCCTGGAGGTGGACATGACGGGCCCAAGCGGGCCGCAAGTTGACGGATGTGACAAGGCATCCGGCGCAAGTCGCATCCAGGAGGTCCCAGAGTCGGACCCACCCGTGACCCTGGGGGAGGTGATCGGCCCGCTGTGCTTCCTGGAGCTTAGGCTCGTAGCATCGTTGCAGCTCAGGGGGAGGGGTGTTGTACGGAGGCTCACGGCCTTGCCGGATAGCTGGAACTCCGAGGCAGACGTCGGGCATCTGTGCAGCGGGGAAGAGTGAAACTCGAGTGTCGAGCTTCCACCGTCTGAGATCATTGCCGTAGCCACGTCGACGGGCCGTCAGGGCGGCGTGCGCCGGACATGGTGTGAGCGAACGGAGCCCAGGTGTCGTTGGAGAGGTTCTCGCTGGAGAACTATCGCTGCTTCAGGGAGAAGCAGGAGGTGGCGCTCGGCAAGATCACCATCGTGCTCGGGCGGAACAACTCCGGCAAGAGCGCGGTCGTGCGAGCGCTCCCGCTCCTCTCACTCGGTATCCGCGGCGACTCCCCGCACCCTCTGGACCTGGATCTGGTCCAGGGCTTCACTCCTTCCTTCGCCGATCTGATCCACGGCTCGTCACCCCATGGGCACATCCGGCTGGGCGTGTCGATCGGGCGCGAGGATGGCGAGGCCGTCGGGGCCGTCGCCGAGGTCCAGAACATCGCTAACCACGGAACGCAGCTGGTCTCCTCGGTGCGGATCTCCTGCGGGTCGGAAGCCGCGGACCTCTCCTGGATCGCCGGTGTCGACGCCTACTCCCCGGAGAAGCGCGCTTATCTCGTCGACGGCCAGGAGGCCAAGGTCGGATTTCGCGGGCTGCTGCCCGATCCGGCCGACTGGCCGGACGCCGTCGGCGGTGTCAGCGGCGTCACCGGGCTCATCCGGGAAGGCCTCGACGAGATCCGGTATCTGGGTCCGTTCAGGAAGAGCCCGGAGCGCTTCTTCCGTTCTCCGGCCCGGACCCTGGGCAGCGTCGGCTATCGGGGCGAGAAAGCGCTCGGCATGCTCGCCGCAGACGAGATGTCCGGGCGTGGTCTGATCGGCCGTGAGGTGAACACCCTGCTGGAAAGCATCCTGCCCGGGTGGCACCTCGAAGTCACCGACGTCGGCTCCGGGATGCACATCCCCAAGCTGCGTTCCCTGCGCGACCCCGATCTCGTCGTCCACATCGACGACGTCGGCACCGGTGTGATCCAGTTCCTGCCGATAGTGATCCAGCGGGCCGCGGACCGCGTGGAACCGCCTGCCGGGCCGGTGATCGAGATCGTGGAGGAGCCCGAACTTCATCTGCACCCTTCGGCGCACGCCGCGATCGCCGATCTCTACGTCGACGCCGTGCAGGAGCCGCAGGTGCGCTTCCTGGTGGAGACGCACAGCGAGAACTTCCTCCTCCGGATGCGCCGGCGGGTTGCGGAGCGGAAGCTGGCGCCGGAGGACGTGAAGATCTACTTCGTCGAGCAAGCCGAGGGGGCCGCCACCCTGCGGAAGATCGAAGTGGACGCCCTCGGCAACCTCGACTACTGGCCGCGGGGGGTCTTCGCGGAGGACTTCGAGGAGGTGCGCGCCCTCGCGGACGCGCAGGCGAATCGGATCGACGATGCGCGTTGAGATTCCCGTCGACCTCCTGAAGGACTGTCAGGGCGACGAGAACGCCGAGCTCGTATTGAAGCTGATCAGGTTCTTCAGAGAGGCGCGGCACGAGTGGGTGATCTCCCCGCATGACGTGGAGGCCGTCCACGCGTTCCTGGAGCGTCACGTCCCGGTCCTGGCGCAGGTCTACCTGCTGCTCGCACAAAAGGCGAGCATGGCGCAGGCCTGGGCGCCGCACAGCGGGACCACGGGAGTGGTCAGGGTGGCTGGCGATACGCTAGCGGCAGACATCGGCGACTTGGAGCGGCCGGCCGTGCTGGTCGTGGAGAACGCGATCTACGACTGGCAGATGATCGAGGCGCTCGCGCGCCTGCTGGGCTGCGAGGACGTCGTCGACGCCAAGAAGGGCAGCCGCCTCGGCGTGTACAACGGAGGCGGGAAGGACGGGGCGACCCGGCATGCCGTCGAGCAGGCCGGTCAGTTCTCCCGGACCAAGCGTGTGGTCCTCGTCATCGACAGCGACAGTTTCCACCCCACGGACCAGACCGGCAACCACGAGAAAGCCGAAGCCGCGGCCCGCGAAGGTGTGAGCGCGCACGTCCTCAGCTTCCGGGAGATGGAGAACTACATCCCCAACCGGGTCCTGGCCCGGCAGCCGAAGAAGACCGTCGGAATGTCCTCCATGGCCAAGCGCCTGGAGTCCCTCAAGACCTTCTCGCCCGAGCAGCGCGCCCACTTCGACATGAAGCACGGATTCAAGGGGAAGCCGAAGAAGGGCGCCGACCAGAAGGGGCGCCACTCCGGGAAGGCGGGGAGCACCTACGTCATCCCCCCGCGCCACGGCGATCTGTACGACGAAGTGGCGGAGCGGGATCTCATCACCCTCCAGGAGGGATTTGGAACGGACTTGCCGGGGCTGTTCCTGCAAGAGGTGATGGGCGGCGGCATATCGGAGCGGGACCTGGACGGCCTGGGCCCCGGAGCGAAACAGGAATTGCGATCGATGTTCGAAACGATTCGGGGCGTGATCTGAGCATGGGAGACATCGAGGTGGTCAAGGATATCTCCGTGGTGCCGGAGGTCCACTTCCTGGAGCAGGTCCTGGAGCGGATCGCGCAGGGCGAGCTGCGGGTGCCGAAGTTCCAGCGCCCGTTCCTGTGGCGCCCCGAGCAGATGCTCCAGCTCTTCGACAGCATGGAGCGCGGCTACCCGATGGGCAGCCTACTGATCTGGGAGACGCCCATGCCGCTCGAAAGTCTCGACACCATCGGTGGGCGCAGCATTCCGCCGGCACCGGAAGGGGCGAAGGTCGCCTACGTCCTGGACGGTCATCAGCGGCTCTCGACGCTCTTCGGCGTCCTCCATCGCTCGGCCGACGCCCCGCGGTCCGCGCGCCAGGAGGACTGGATGTGGTGGGTCTACCGGCCGCTCGTCCGGTCGGAACACGACGGTGTGCGTTACCGCCACTGGAAGAGCGGCGAGACGGTGCCCAGCCACCTCCTGCCCATGCGGTCCGTACTGGGGACCCTGGACTTCCTCGAATACGCACGGATGCTGTCCGATGACCACTCCCGGGAGGAGGCCGACCGCCTCACCAAGGAGAGCGAGCGCATTGCGAAGCGGGTGAAGAATTACAAGGTCTCCGTGGTGCGCATGGAGGGCGGCACTCTCCAGCAGGCCATCGAGGTCTTCTCCAGAATCAACAGCAGCGGCCAGAAGATGCGTCCCGACCAGATGGTCTCGGCTCTGACATACGGGACCATCGGCTCGGAGACGACGCTCAGCGACGAGATGGAGGAGATCAAGGGGCGGGTCGCCGCTTCGGGATTCGGTGAGATCCCGATCATGACGATCTTCCAGACCGTCCTCGCGCTGTCCGGCGAGGAGGACGTGCAGCGGGACACCTCCTGGGAGACGATGGCCCGCAAGGTCCAGGATCAGCTCACGGCCGCGGTGAAGGACACCGACCTGATCCTCCAGCAGGTGGTCGAGTTCCTACAGGAGGAGGTCCGGGTTCCGCTGGCCCGCCTCGTTCCCTACAACATCCAGATCATGCTGCTCGCCGTCTTCTTCCACTTCTCCGACAAGGTTGAAGCGGAGCAGCGGGTCAAGCTCCGGAACTGGTTCTGGACCACGTCCCTGGCTGGCACCTTCGCCGGGTCCACCACCACCCAGGTCCGGAAATTCATCAAGGAGATGAAGGCCTTCGCCCGGGGAGAGGGCGGACTCAGCTATTCCGGTGAGCGGGCCCGTTCCTTCCCTGAGCGCTTCGACCTGCGCAGTGCGCGCGTGCGCGCCTACCTCCTCTGGGATCTGCAGACGTTCCCAGAGCGGAAGAACCCCGACGGCGGCACCGCCAACGTGCTGGAGCAGCTGGCGACAGCGCACAGCGAGACCTATCGACACGTCATCACCCAGAGCAGAGTCCCAGGGGCGTCCAGTCCCGCCAACCGGATCGTCATGACGACGCCAGCGGGTGTGTCGATCCGGCAGGCGCTCATCAGGCTCGCGGAGGACGGGAGGACCGACATCCTGGACTCACACGGAGTCAGCCTCGCGTCCATCGAGCACCTCAAGGTCGACGAGTTCACCGAGTTCATCCTCGCCCGCCAGCACGAACTGGCCGCGAAGGAGCGGCAGTTCATCGAGAGTCTGGGCATCAAGTCGGCCGACAAGGAGGCCGGAGAGGCCGACATCGACACCGAGTGAGGGGTAGCGAGTCCAGGCTTGTACAGCGTCGAAGGCACAACGCGGCTTTCCTGCCTGGAGAGGCAGTCGGCATGGCGAATCGACTCGTGAGGATCGGCTTACCTTCCCTGCCCTCCAGCTGCCCTGTTGGTGCGACCGTCCGCCAACGTGACGGGGCGGCCTTTCGGCGCCTTACGCGTCCCCGAGATCAACCGTGATGGAGAAGGGCGCGGTGGCCTTCACCGTGCCGGTGTACATCTCGCCGTCCCGGTAAGTTTTGGTGGCGGGGTCGAGGACGTAGGTGTAGACGATCGGGACGCCGGTGGCGGCCTGCTCGACTCGCCAGTAGAAGGGGATGCCTGCCTTGGCGTACTGGTCCACCTTCACGATCCGGTCAGTGGTTTCCGATCCGGGCGACACGACCTCGACTACCAGGAGCACGTGCTCGGGGCGGGTGGGCGTGAGGTCGATGGTTTCCGCCCGGTAGACGATGACGTCCGGACGGCGGTTGGTGAGGGGGACGTCCTGCAGGCGGACGTCGAAGTCCGTGTCTGCGTTCCAGTCCGGGCCCGCGGCGGCGTCCAGGGCGTTGGCCAGGATGCGGGCCAGCCGGTTGTGGCGCTTGGAGGCGCTCGGGCCCACGGCGACCATCCCGTCCACGATCTCGATGCCGACGCACTGCTCCTCGGACCAGGAGTCGTACTGTTCCGCGCTGATCTGCGAACGCATCCACTCGGGCGCCACCATCTCGGCGGTCATGGTGTACCTCCTTCGAGGAGCCTCGGCAGGTCCGGCGCCGCTGCGCCCAGCCTACTGTTCCGAGGTGTCCGGCTGCCCGGCCGGGAGGGGATGAGGCCGCCCACCGCGTGATGGCCCACAAGCGTAATTCAGCCAAGCTAAGCGACCCCGTGAAGGCTTCATCGGTCGCGTCAGGCGCTGTGAGAGGCTGGGCCCCATGAACCGGCTGGCTGGTGTGACCTCGCCTTATCTGCTTCAGCACGCGGACAACCCGGTCGACTGGTGGCCGTGGTCGGCCGAGGCCTTCGCGGAGGCCCGGCGGCGGGATGTGCCGGTGTTCCTGAGCGTGGGGTACAGCTCGTGCCACTGGTGCCATGTCATGGCGCACGAGAGCTTCGAGGACGAGGCCACCGCCGCGTACATGAACGAGCACTTCGTCAACGTCAAGGTGGACCGCGAGGAGCGGCCCGATGTGGACGCGGTCTACATGGAGGCGGTGCAGGCGGCCACCGGACAGGGCGGATGGCCGATGTCCGTGTTCATGACGGCGGACGGGGAGCCGTTCTACTTCGGTACGTACTTCCCGCCCGAGCCCCGCCACGGGAGCCCGTCCTTCCGGCAGGTGCTCGAAGGGGTCTCGGCCGCCTGGTCCGGGCGGCGGGAGGAGGTCGCCGAGGTCGCCGCGCGGATCGTCCGGGACCTGGGCGGGCGCTCCCTGGTGCACGGCGGGGAGGGGCTGCCCGGTGAGCCGGAGCTCTCGCAGGCACTGCTCGGGCTGACCCGCGACTACGACGAGAAGCACGGCGGGTTCGGCGGCGCGCCGAAGTTCCCGCCGTCGATGACCGTCGAGTTCCTCCTGCGCCACCACGCCCGCACCGGGGCGGAGGGCGCCCTCCAGATGGCCGCCGACACCTGCCGGGCGATGGCCGGGGGCGGGATCTACGACCAGCTCGGCGGCGGCTTCGCCCGCTACGCGGTGGACCGGGAGTGGGTCGTGCCGCACTTCGAGAAGATGCTCTACGACAACGCGCTGCTCTGCCGGGTGTACGCGCACCTGTGGCGGGCCACCGGCTCCGAGCTGGCCCGGCGGGTCGCCCTGGAGACCGCCGACTTCATGGTGCGCGAACTGCGCACCGCCGAGGGCGGGTTCGCCTCCGCGCTGGACGCCGACAGCGAGGACGGGGCGGGGCGGCACGTCGAGGGCGCGTACTACGTCTGGACGCCCGCGCAGCTGCGGGAGGTGCTCGGCGAGCAGGACGCCGCCTTCGCCGCCGAGTACTTCGGGGTGACCGAGGAGGGCACCTTCGAGGAGGGGTCCTCCGTGCTCCGGCTCGCGGGGGAGGGGGTGGCGGACGCGGACCGGGTCGCCGACGTACGGGCCCGGCTGCTGGCCGCGCGCGAGTCGCGCCCGCGCCCCGGCCGGGACGACAAGGTGGTGGCGGCCTGGAACGGGCTGGCCATCGCCGCGCTCGCCGAGACCGGGGCCTACTTCGACCGGCCCGACCTGGTGGAGCGCGCCACCGAGGCGGCCGACCTGCTGGTCCGGCTCCACATGGGGGACACCGCACGGCTGACCCGTACCTCGAAGGACGGGCGGGCGGGCGACACCGCCGGGGTGCTGGAGGACTACGGCGATGTCGCCGAGGGCTTCCTCGCCCTGGCCGCGGTCACCGGGGAGGGGGCCTGGCTGGAGTTCGCCGGTTTCCTCCTCGACCTCGTGCTGGCGCACTTCACCGGCGAGGGCGGCCAGCTGTACGACACCGCCGACGATGCCGAACAGCTCATCCGCCGCCCCCAGGACCCCACCGACAACGCCGTCCCGGCCGGCTGGACGGCGGCGGCCGGGGCGCTCCTCTCGTACGCGGCGCACACCGGTTCCGAGGCGCACCGGACCGCCGCGGAGCGGGCGCTGGGCGTGGTGAAGGCGCTGGGGCCCCGGGTGCCCCGGTTCGTCGGCTGGGGGCTGGCGGTGGCCGAGGCGCTCCTCGACGGGGTGCGGGAGATCGCGGTCGCCGGTCCGGTCGGCGGTGAGCTGCACCGTACGGCGCTGTTGGCTACCGCGCCGGGCGCGGTGGTCGCGGCGGGGGAGACCGGCGGGGCGGAGTTCCCGCTGCTGGTGGACCGGCCGATGACGGGCGGGGCGCCGACGGCGTACGTCTGCCGCCGCTTCGTGTGCGGCGCGCCGACGACGGACGCGGCGGAGCTGGCCCGCCAGGTCGGGGCGCGGCGTTAAGGGCCGTCCCGTAATCCTGGCGGGCGTGCGGCGTCAGCCACGGCACCCCGCCGCGTTGTCGGGACGCCCGGATACATCCAGTATTCGGGCGTCCCTCCGCCGTGCGATGCACCGCGTCTGACGCCGCACCCTGATCCACCAGGGATTACGGGACGGCCCTCAGGGACGTGAGTGCCGGGGTTCCGCGGACGGAGCCCCGTGCGCGGCCCTGCCGGGGCCGCCGGGACCGTCCCCGACAGCCTGATCCCGTTCTCCCGGAGGTTCCCGTTGCCCGGCGGGGGAGGGGGCGTGTCCGCGTCAGGGGGAGAGCGGGGCCGCCACGGCCGCCACCGCCTCGTCGACCAGGGCGGCGAGATCCTCCGTACCGCCCCGCTCACCCCAGTACAGCACCGCCTCGCGCAGCGCGCCCAGGGCCGCCGTGACGGACACCCGGACCGCCAGGTCGCCGGGGGTCCGGCCGGTACGGGCGGCGAAGGCGCAGGCCAGCACCCGGGCGGTGCCCGCGACACCCTGCGCCGTGCGGACCCGCAGCGCGGGGACGCGGGCCAGCAGCAGGGCGCGCTGCCGCAGCTCCCGGTCCTCGGCGGCCGTCAGGTCCGTCAGCGCTCGGGCCAGCACGTGCCGGAGCGATTCCAGCGGCGGCTCACCGGCGGGCCGGGCCCGCAGCGCGGTCTCCAGGGCCGCGTCGTACTCGCCGGTGAGGACGATGTCCTCCTTGGCCGGGAAGTAGCGGGAGACGGTGCTGGGGGACACCTCGGCCGCCGCCGCGATCCGCTCGACCGTCGTCGCCTCGTACCCCTGCTCGGAGAAGAGGCGGTAGGCGGCCCGGCGGATCTCGGTCCTCGTCCGGAGCTTCTTGCGCTCGCGCAGTCCGACGCCCTTCGCGGCTCCGGGCGCGGAAGAAGCGGAAGAAGCGGAAGAAGCGGAAGGAACGGAGGGGGTTCGGGGGAGGGCGGCCATGGGGGCCATTGTCGGGCATCCGGTGGCCTCCGGCACCGCCCCGCGGCGGGTGGAACGCGCGGTCAGCGGTGGTTGTAGGCGACCAGCGAGATGCCGACGTAATGCACCACGAACGCCGCCAGCGTCAGCGAGTGGAACACCTCGTGGAAGCCGAACCAGCGCGGTGAGGGGTTGGGGCGCTTGATGCCGTAGATGACCCCGCCCGCGCTGTAGAGCAGGCCGCCCACGACCACCAGGACCAGCACGGCGATGCCGCCGGTCCGCATGAAGTCGGGCAGGAAGAAGACCGCGGCCCAGCCCATCGCCAGGTAGCACGGTGTGTACAGCCAGCGCGGGGCGCCGACCCAGAACACCCGGAAGGCGATCCCGGCCGCGGCCGCCGCCCAGACCGCCCAGAGCAGCGGCGTGCCGGTGGAGTCGGGGAGCAGCAGCAGGGTCAGCGGCGTGTACGTGCCCGCGATGATCAGGAAGATGTTGGCGTGGTCGAGGCGGCGCAGCACCGCCTCGCCGCGCGGCCCCCAGGTGCCCCGGTGGTAGAGCGCGCTCACGCCGAACAGCAGACAGGCGGTCAGGGTGTAGATCCCGCAGGCGATCCGGCCGCGGGAGCTGTCGGTGAACGCGATCAGCGCCACCCCGGCGACGATCACGGCGGGGAACATCCCGGCATGCAGCCAGCCGCGCATCCGCGGCTTCACCGGGAGGGCGTCGGACTCGGCTGGTTCCGGCCCAGCGGGGGCGGGTGCGGCAGCGGCAGCAGTCATTCCCGCATCGTACCTACGCGACCGTAGGTAACCGATCGGAGTGGCGATGCTCACGTGTGCGGCCCCCTGGACATATGGGCGAAACGGGCGGATGATCAAATGAGTGCGGTCGGCACCGGATGAGCGCCAGCAAGATTCGAAGGGGTCGAAGCATCCGGGTCGCAGCCCCCACGGGGCACCTACCAAGCAGACACCCTCAACAAGGAGCGATCGTGGCGCGCGACATCGCGGCTCCCCCCACTCTTCCCACCGGTCACCCGGAGCTCATCTCCTGGGTGAACGAGATCGCGGCGATAACGGAACCCGACCAGGTGGTCTGGTGCGACGGTTCCGAGGCCGAGTACGAGCGCCTGTGCGGGGAGCTCGTCGCCAAGGGCACCTTCACCAAGCTGGACGAGGAAAAGCGCCCGAACTCCTACTACGCCGCGTCCGACCCGAGCGATGTCGCCCGCGTCGAGGACCGTACGTTCATCTGCTCCGAGAAGGAGGAGGACGCCGGTCCGACGAACCACTGGAAGGATCCCGCCGAGATGCGGGAGATCTTCACCGGTGAGAAGGGTGTCTTCCGCGGCTCGATGCGCGGTCGCACGATGTACGTCGTCCCCTTCTGCATGGGCCCCGTCGGCTCCCCGCTCTCCGCGATCGGCGTCGAGATCACCGACTCCGCCTACGTCGCCGTCTCGATGCGCACCATGACGCGCATGGGGCAGGCCGTGCTGGACGAGCTCGGCACCGACGGCTTCTTCGTCAAGGCCGTGCACACCCTGGGCGCCCCGCTGGAGGAGGGCCAGGAGGACGTTCCGTGGCCGTGCAACTCCACCAAGTACATCTCGCACTTCCCCGAGGACCGCGAGATCTGGTCCTACGGCTCCGGCTACGGCGGCAACGCCCTGCTGGGCAAGAAGTGCTACGCGCTGCGCATCGCCTCCGTCATGGCGCGTGACGAGGGCTGGCTCGCCGAGCACATGCTGATCCTCAAGCTCACCCCGCCGCAGGGCGAGGCGAAGTACGTCGCGGCGGCCTTCCCATCCGCCTGCGGCAAGACCAACCTCGCCATGCTGGAGCCGACGGTCCCCGGCTGGACCGTGGAGACCATCGGCGACGACATCGCCTGGATGCGCTTCGGTGAGGACGGCCGCCTCTACGCGATCAACCCCGAGGCCGGCTTCTTCGGCGTCGCGCCCGGCACCGGCGAGCACACCAACGCCAACGCCATGAAGACGATGTGGGGCAACTCCGTCTTCACCAACGTCGCGCTCACCGACGACGGCGACGTCTGGTGGGAGGGCATGACGGAGACCGCTCCGGCCCACCTCACCGACTGGAAGGGCAACGACTGGACGCCCGCGTCCGACACCCCCGCCGCCCACCCCAACGCCCGCTTCACGGTCCCGGCCGGGCAGTGCCCGATCATCGCTCCGGAGTGGGAGGACCCGAAGGGCGTGCCGATCTCGGCCATCCTCTTCGGTGGCCGCCGCGCCTCCGCGGTCCCGCTGGTCACCGAGTCCTTCACCTGGCAGCACGGCGTCTTCCTCGGGGCCAACGTGGCCTCCGAGAAGACCGCCGCCGCCGAGGGCAAGGTCGGCGAGCTGCGCCGCGACCCGTTCGCCATGCTGCCGTTCTGCGGCTACAACATGGGCGACTACATGAACCACTGGATCAAGGTCGGCGCGGACAAGGACCAGTCCAAGCTCCCGAAGATCTACTACGTGAACTGGTTCCGCAAGAACGACGCGGGCAAGTTCGTGTGGCCCGGCTTCGGCGAGAACAGCCGCGTCCTGAAGTGGATCGTCGACCGCCTCGACGGCCGCGCCGAGGGCGTCGACTCCCCGATCGGCGTCCTGCCGGCCAAGGGCTCGCTCGACACCGAGGGCCTGGACCTCTCCGAGGCCGACCTGGACTTCCTCCTCGACGTCGACAAGGAGGTCTGGCGTGAGGAGGCCTCGCTGATCCCCGCGCACCTCAACACCTTCGGCGACCACACGCCCAAGGCGCTGTGGGACGAGTACCACGCGCTGGTTGAGCGTCTGGGCTGACGCCACCCGGGCGCACCCGCGCGGGTGCGCCCCGCACGCCCCCGCGGCCGGGCCTCGGACGTCCGCCCTGACCTGTGGGGTCAACAGCCCGCCGCGGCACGACGGCCCCCGGAATCCCCTCACGATTCCGGGGGCCGCCCCCTTTTCGGCGGCTTTCGCGTGGAACATCCGTGGATCGCCCGGGAGTTGCGCACAGGGCCTTCACAACGCTTCGATGATCCTTCACATATGCTCCGGCTTGGTCGGCCGGGGCAACAGAGCCTGTGGGGGACTCAGTTGAACAGGAAGCCGAGCAGGAATCCGAGTGGGAAGCAGCACTCCGTACGCATCGCGGCGACGCTCGTCGCGCTGACACTCGGCACCGCGGGCCTCACCGCGCTCGCCCCGCCCGTCGCCCGCGCGGCGGACGGTGCCGTGCCCGGGGACACCGTGGCCAAGCTGCCGATGTCCTCGTACGCGGCGATGGTCGTCGACTCGGTGCACGAGCGGGTCTACGTCACGGACGGACAGGACCGCACCACGAACAACGTGGTCCACATCTACAACTTCGAGGGACAGAAGACGGGATCGGTGTCCGTCGGCACCGTCCCGTCCGGGATGGCGCTGAGCGCGGACAGCGGGACGCTCTACGTCTCGCAGTCCTCGGCCGTCCTCGCCCTCGACACCGTGACCTGGGAACGCACCGGCGCGGTCGCCACCGCGACCGCCCCGATGTGCCCGCGCGACGTCGCCGTCGCCGGGGGCAAGCCGTGGCACGCGGAGACGCCGTACAACGGCACCGACTGCGCCGCCTTCCGGAGCACGCTGTACGGCACGGCGGACAGCAAGCTGGTCAACACCGGGTGGAACGCGGCCAGCAGGCTGCGGCTGGAGAGCGACCCCGAGGTCCCCGACCGCTTCGTGATGGCGCAGACCCGCACCGCCGCCGAGACCGACCCCTTCGTGACCACCTTCGACGCGACCGGCGACACGCTCGTACGCGGTCCGCAGCGCCGGTTCGCGGACGCCCAGGGCCAGGGCGGGCTCGACATGAAGGACGTGGCGCAGTCGCCCGACGGGCGGCGGATCGCGGTCGCCGACGCCGCGTACGGCACCCGGCTCCTGGAGGCCGCCGACCTGTCCGACGCGCCGGTCGCGTACCAGCCGCTGCCCGAGGGCGCCACGGCGTCCGCGGTCGCCTTCAGCGGGGACGGCACCTACATCGCGCGCGGCGCCACCGCCACGGGCGGTGTGCCCGACCTGCTGGTGCAGCCCGCGGACCCGGCGTCCGGCCGGACCCCGCTGGAGTTCGCCTTCGAAGGCGCGCTGGACGGGGACCGGGTCGCGCCGCGCGGGCTCGGCTGGTCGGCGGACGGCTCGCGGCTGTTCGCCGTCACCACCAACAGGGCGGGCACCGAGTACTGGCTGCACGTCATCCAGCCCCCGGCCGCCCAGTACGACTCCCGGTTCACCGGCGGGCTCTCCACCACCCCGGGGCAGCCCGTCGTCGGCGAACCGGCCGGGATCAGGGGCCGCCTCGAACTGGACGGGCCCGCCCCCGCCGAACCGGTCCGGGTGACGGCGGTACGGCACGACGCCAACGGCGACCGCAAGCTGGCCGCCGTCGAGGCCGAGGCCGACGGCTCGTTCACCGTCCTCGACGTTCCGTCCCTGGTCGGCGACGCCACGTACACCGTCTCCTTCACCGGCGACATCACCCACCGGCCGGCCGAGGACGTCACCCTCGCCGTCACCGTCGCCAAGGCCCCCACCACCGTCACGCTCCAGGCCCCCGCGGAGGCGGTCAAGAGCGAGGGGCTGACGATCACCGGCACCCTCACCGGCCGGGGCAGGGCGCTCCCCGCCGGGATCACGCTCTCCGTGGTGCGCACCGACCGGAAGGGCACCGGCACCCTGACCTCGGCCGCCGTCGCCGCGGACGGCAGCTTCACCGTCCACGACCTGCCGCGCGCCGCGGGCCAGGTGACGTACGAGATCGGCTACGCCGGTGACGAGCTGCACGACGGCGCGACGGCGTCGGCGACGGTGCGCGTCCGCAACTGACGCCCGCGGCACCGTGGTGGAACCCGGGGCCGGGACTATCCGTTCCGGCCCCGGTCCTCCAGATGGCGGGTGTGGGACCGCTGGCGGCGGGCCTCCGTCTCCCGCAGCCCGGCCGCCAGCGCCGCCGCCTCGCGGTGCAGCAGGGCCAGTTGCTGTTCCAGCTGCCGTTCGGGCGGCTCCGCGCCGGGCGCGATCCGTGTCCACCAACGGGTCCGTACGAAGGTGTCGACCGCTTCCGGGACGTCCTGGTGCACGGCACGGGACAGGAGGTGGACGCCCCCCGGGTCGGCGGCCAGGGCCCTGGACATCCAGCCGGGGGCGAGGAGCCCGTCCAGCAGCTCCAGCAGCTCGGTGAGGCGGCCGGACGCGGCGGGCGGCAGCTCCACCGCGTCCAGGTACTCCCGCAGCGTCCCGAAGTCCTCCCGCACCGCGTCCAGCCGCGACGACGCGTCAGGGAACTCCGGCGCGGGCAGGCGCTCGGGCGACGCGATCAGCGCGCCCGCCGCGTACAGCCCGGCGACCACCACGGGCCAGTACGCCCCGGCGAGCCCGGTGAAGGTGAGGGCGAGGCCCGCCAGCCCGCCGGTGCAGCCGGCGAGGTTCTTCCGCGACTCCAGGCAGGCCAGCGCCCGGCCCGCGAGCCCCCCGCCCGGCGTTCTCGGCCCGCTTCTACTGGTAGCCACGGATCTCCTCGAAGGCGCCGTCCAGCGAACCCGGCCCCCGCTCCTTCGTCGCGTCGAAGAGACGGCCGCCGGTCATGCCGGCGATCCGGTCCAGCTCCGCCCGGTCCGAGTCGCCGAAGACGACCGGGAAGACCGGGGTGGCCCGGCGGGCCTCGGGCAGCGCGCGGTAGTAGGAGGCGAAACCGCGGGCGGTCTCGCCGCTGGTGTTCTCGCCGTCCGTCATCAGCACGATCGAGGTGAACGCGGACTCGGTGTCCTCCCCGATCCGCTCGTACGCCGACTTCAGGCTGGAGTAGATCGCCGTCTCGCCCCCGGCGCTCAGCGCGGCGGTGTCCGCCCGGAGCGCGTCCAGGCCCCGGCGCGGGTCGGCCGGATCGACGGTGTGGGTGCGGACCCGTTTCACGGACGAGCCGAACGGGAGCAGGGTGACTTCCTCGCGTTCCCGGAAGTCCTCGGTCAGCCCGGTCAGCGCCGCCTTCAGCGCCTTCAGCCGCTCCCCGGCCATCGAACCGGAGGTGTCCAGCACGTACACCGTGCGCGAGGGGCGGCGCAGCTTGTTCTCGTAGGCGTGCAGCAGCCCGTCGGCGACGGAACGGGAACCGGGGAAGGGCAGTTCGCGCCGGGCGTCGGCGGCGAGCGGCGGCGCGGGCCGTACCGAGGGCACGACCGGGCGGCGGAAGGTGTCCCGGGTCAGCTTCCGCTGGACGCCGGGGCTGCGGAAGTACGCGGTCAGCGCGCGGACCGCGTCCTTGGCCCCGGGGGTGGCGGCGGCGAGCGCGCTGAGCGGGTAGTCGGCCGTCAGCACCCCGTCGCGGGGGCGGATCACGGTCAGCCCGGTGTGGCTGTCGCGGTTCAGGGAGAGCAGCACCGACTCGTAGTTGATCAGTGCGTCGACGGTGCCGCGCCGGGCGTAGGCGGTGGCCAGCCAGCCCGAGGAGCCGGAGGTCAGCCGCTGTCCGGCGAAGAACTCCTTCAGCTTCCCGGCCGCCCCGCGCACATCGGCGTCGGTCAGCGCGGACTGGGCTCCCGAGAGCCCGGAGGCGACCGAGACCAGCGCGGAGAAGCCGGAGTGGGAGCGGGCCGGGTCGGTCATCCCGTACGTGAGACGGCCCTCGGCGACCGCCCGGTGCACCTGCGGCCAGGTCACCTCCGAGGGGCGCCAGCCCAGGCGCCTCACCGTCGCCGGACGGACCCCGAGGGCGACCGGCGAGGTCATCAGCGGGGTCTCCGAAGTGATGTGCGCGGCGGCGTCCGGGTGCAGCCGCAGAGCGTCGTTCGAGGAGAGCCAGACCGCGTCGTACGCCCGGTCCGCCGTGCCGGAGCCGAGCTGTTCGACGGCGTCGAGGGTGCCGGTCCAGGTGGGCCGCACCGTGATCCCGGTGGCCTTGCGGGCCTCCTCCAGCAGGGGCTTCATATCGGCGAGTTCGCTGGAGGCCAGGATGCGCAGGGTGCCGGGCCGCTGCCCGCCGTCCCGGTGCCCAAAGGCCCCGGCGGAGGCGCTGTCGCCGTCCGGGCCGGAACAGGCGCCCAGGGGGAGGAGGACGGCGGCGGACAGCAGGGCGAGCAGCGGGCGCAGTGCCCGGCGCCGCGGCCCTCCCGGCCGCCCCGGGCGGGGTTGCGCGGTCGTCCGGGGCCGCCCGAGGGGGAGCGGCCGGGGCTCTGGGGTCATGGCTGGGGTCTCCCGGGAGGCGTGGGTGTCAGCCGCGGGTCCGCCGGGCCATCGCGCGCAGCACCGTCGCGGTGGGCACGGGCGCCTGGCGGACCCCGGTCAGCTTCTGGTCGATGTAACCGGTGTGACCGGCGGTCGCGGCGGTGAACTCGGCCGCGGCGCCCTGCGGGCGGAAGCCGTGGCGTACGGCGAGCCTGCGCAACTTCGGGTCGGTGGAGAGGAGTTCGCCCAGCCGTCGGCCCTCGGCGGTCAGGGGCACCAGGGTGTGGTCGCTGGACACGGTGGTGTCGGGGTAGAGGAGGACCAGGTCACCGGCGTCCTGCCGCTGCATCAGCAGCGAGGCGACCTGGGACTCGTACACCAGCACCAGGGGGTTGCCGACCCCGCTGATGAAGTCCCGGAACGGGGCGTCGCTGCTGGTCTGCTGGGCTCCCTGGACCTGGATCAGTTTTCTCAGGAGCGGGGCGGTGCGGCCGATCGCGGCGCTGTCGGCGGCGACCCGGCCGCCGTCGGCGACGTAGGACGCGGCGGCGAGGTAGAGGGCGCCGGAGTTGGACGAGACGGGGTCGGTGCTGGTGATGAACACCGTGCCGGTCAGCTCGGCGTGCTTCGCCGCCCCTTTGAGCTGCTGCCAGGTCCGGTCGGCGCGGGCGGCCCGGAGGTAGGGCCCCATCAGCAGCTTTCCGCTGGTGTGCCCGTTCAGCGCGGCGAGGCCGTTGGCGGCCAGGACCTGGGCGGCGGCCCGGTGCGCGACGACGACCAGCGGGGAGTAGAAGGGGCGGAGCGGTCCGCCGGTGACGGCCGAGTGGCGCTGGAGGTCGTCGGCCGGGGCCTTCGAGCCGGGGAAGGCGAAGTCGTACCCCTTGAGGGAGAGCCGGTCCATCGCCCAGGACCCGGAGGTCTCCGCCCTGACGACGATCCTCCGGTCGGCGAGGGCCTTCACCACGTCGGGATCGGCGAAGAACTCGGCCTTCTCCGAACCGATGACTCCCCGCACGGTCCTCGGTGCCGTGCTCGGGTCCTTGCTGTCGCGGCCCGCTGCGACGGCTATGGCCACCCCGCCGATCAGCAGCACCGCCAGAATGATTCCCACGATGCGTCTCACAGCCGAAGCCTGCTCGCGGAAACCCACATTCCGGGCCGAGTCGGGTGGACGAGAGGTGAAGCGCTGATCCCAGTACGCAACGGGGGCGCGAACGCCCGGCCCGCTTCAGGGTGCGAACGCCCGGCCCGCTTCAGTGGTGGGGGCGCCTGGTCCGCTTCAGTGGTGGGGGGCGCCCGGTCCGCGCGCCTGGACGCCGCGGGGACCGGGGCCGTCAGCGGGCGCCGACCAGCGGGGTCGGCGCGGGGGCGGCGAGCGCCGCGGCGTGGGCGTCCATGCGCTCGGCCGCGAGGATCGCCGCGGCCGTGTCGGCGCGCGACGCGGCGACCACCAGCGCGCGGCCCGCGAGGGCGTGTGCGCGGCGGTGCAGGGCGGACGCGGGGGCGGCGGTCCGGCCGGCGTGCCGGGCGGGCGGTGCGCCCCGCAGCCGGGCGACCTGTGCGGCGATGCGGTCGCCCGCCGCGCCGAGACCCAGTTCGTCGGTGACCGCGAGGAGTGCGGCCAGGTGCCCGGCGAGCTGGATGTCCAGCTCTTCCTCACGGGAGCGGCCCGGGAAGTCGCCGGCGTGGTCAGCCGGTGTGTGGACCGACTTGGTGCGGATCGGTTCGTACATGGACGGCCTCCTGGAAGTGCAGTAGGTCCATCCTACATTGGAATCAGTCTAAAGTTATCTGCGATCGAAAGAGCTCTCTACGGTTGGCCGTATCCGTCCAGGAAGTGCGCGATCCGGGTCACCGCGTCCGTCAGGTCCTCGGTCGTGGGCAGGGTCACCACCCGGAAGTGGTCGGGTTCCGGCCAGTTGAAGCCGGTGCCGTGCACGACCATGATCTTCTCGGCCCGCAACAGGTCGAGCACCATCTGCCGGTCGTCCTTGATCGGGTAGACCTTGGGGTCCAGGCGCGGGAAGAGGTACAGCGCCCCCTTCGGCTTCACGCAGGTCACGCCCGGGATCCGAGTCAGGAGGTCGTAAGCGGCGTCCCGCTGCTCCAGGATGCGCCCGCCCGGCAGCACCAGATCGTCGATCGACTGGCGCCCGCCCAGCGCGGTGGCCACGGCGTGCTGCGAGGGCATGTTGGCGCAGAGCCGCATGTTGGCGAGGATCGTCAGCCCCTCGATGTACGAGGCGGCGTGGGCCTTCGGGCCGCACACGGCCAGCCAGCCCGACCGGTATCCGGCCACCCGGTAGTTCTTGGAGAGCCCGTTGAACGTGAGCACCAGCAGATCGGGGGCGAGTGCGGCGGTCGGGGTGTGGGTCGCGCCGTCGTACAGGATGCGGTCGTAGATCTCGTCGGAGCAGACCACCAGGCTGTGGCGGCGGGCGATCTCCGTCAGCCCGCGCAGCATCTCCTCGTCGTACACCGCGCCGGTCGGGTTGTTCGGGTTGATGATCACCAGGGCCTTGGTGCGGTCGGTGATCCGCCGCTCGATGTCGGCCAGGTCCGGCATCCAGTCGGCCTGTTCGTCGCACCGGTAGTGCACCGCCGTGCCGCCGGCCAGTGATACCGATGCCGTCCACAGGGGATAGTCCGGGGCGGGGACGAGCACCTCGTCGCCGTCGTCGAGCAGTGCCTGCATCGACATCTGGATCAGCTCGGAGACGCCGTTGCCCAGGTAGACGTCCTCGACGTCGAGGGCGATGCCCTTGGTCTGGTAGTGCTGCACCACCGCCCGCCGCGCGGACGGCAGCCCCTTCGCGTCGCCGTAGCCGTGCGCCCCGGAGAGGTTGCGCAGGATGTCCTCAAGGATCTCGGGCGGGCACTCGAAACCGAACGCGGCGGGGTTGCCGGTGTTCAGCTTGAGGATGCGGTGACCGGCCGCTTCCAGCCGCATCGCCTCCTCCAGCACCGGGCCCCGGATTTCGTAGCAGACGTTGGCGAGCTTCGTGGACTGGGTGACCTGCATGCCCGGGAGCTTACGGCCGCCCCGCACCCGTCGCCGGGGCTTTCCTCCCCAAACGCCCGGCCCGGCGGCCCGCCCCGCCCGGTGCCGTCTTCCATCGCCATGTGCCCGCCGCCCGGCACCGTGGGAACGCCGGGCGGGAGCGCCGCCGTGGCTTCGAATGCACCGGAGCGCGGCCGTGACGGGTCCGGACGGGTGAGATGCGCCACGGGGCGAGGGCCGGGGCGGGGACGCGGTGAGGCGCGGCGGCTCGCGCGGGGTTCGCCGGGGCGGTCCGTCGAGACGGCCCGGAACGGCTTGAAACCGACCCTTGTGGGGGGTCCTCTTGTGCGCCAACATGCGCATGTCAATTCGCAAGACTTCGGTGGGCGGGGCCGTCGGGCTTCTGCCCAGGTCATTTGAGAGGACCCCCCATGAAGAAGCCTCTCGTCGGTGCGCTGTTCTCCGTTCTGCTCCTCGGGGCAGGTGTCGCGCCCGCTACCGCCGCCACCGTCGCGGCCGGCGACGGAGCGGCGCCCGTCACCGCCAAGGAGACGGTCAAGCCCAAGGCGGTCAACTTCGCCGGGACCGTGGCGCTGAGCAACTGTTCCGGCTCCGTCGTCCGCACTCCCAGCTCACAGCCGGGCGATCCCGCGCTGGTGCTGTCCAACGGGCACTGCATGGAGACCGGGTTTCCCGCGCCCGGCCAGGTCGTCCGCGACCGGCCGTCCACGCGCAGCTTCACCCTGCTGAACGCGTCGGGAACCGGCGTAGGCACCCTGCGCGCCAGCAAGATCGCGTACGGGACGATGACCGACACCGACATCTCGGTCTATCAGCTCACCTCCACCTACGCCCAGATAGAGAGCACGTACGGCATCAAGGCGCTGGAGCTCAACTCCGCGCACCCGGTCCAGGGCACCGCGATCACGGTCGTGTCCGGCTACTGGAAGCGTACGTACGCCTGCAACGTCGACGGCTTCGTCTACCGTCTCAAGGAAGGCTCGTGGACCTGGAAGGACTCGGTCCGCTACACCTCCGCCTGCCAGACCATCGGCGGTACGTCCGGCTCCCCGGTGATCGACAACGCGACCGGCAAGGTCGTCGCCGTCAACAACACCGGCAACGAGGACGGCCAGCGGTGCACGGACAACAACCCGTGCGAGGTCGACGAGAGCGGCACCGTGACGGTGCGCCAGGGCATCAACTACGCCCAGGAGACGTACGGCATCGTGCCGTGCATCGGCCCCGGCAACCAGTTCGACCTGAACCGCGCCGGGTGCGTTCTGCCGAAGCCCTGACCGTGTGAACCCCTTCGCCGCCGCGATGCCCGCTGTTGCCGTGGGGCGTCGCGGCGGTGACGCGCCGCCCGTCGGCCGCGCCGGGCCTGTCGCGCGAGGCCGGTCGCGCGTGGCCGGTCGTGCGTGGCGGGCGCGCCGGTCCGTTGGGGCCGTCCGGCGCTTCGTGCCCGGTCCGTTGGGTCCGGCTCTTCGCGTTCAGCTCTTCGCCGCACGGTCGACGGCCGCCGCGATCCCGTCGAGCAGCACCCCGAGCCCGGCCTCGAAGGTCGCCCGCGCCTCCCGTTCCAGGTACGGCACCGACTCCTCGTCCGGCGTCATCTCCCGGGGCGCGCTCGCGCCCTCCAGTGCCGCGAGGTGCGGACAGCGCTCCGCGAGGTCGGGTGCCACCTCGGCCAGCAGCGCCGAGCGCGCGAACCACCACTGTTCGTCCGGCTCGCCCGTCGCCGCCGCGGCCTGCCGCGCCTCGGCGACCGTACCCGCGCAGCCGCGCACGAAGTGGGACAGCGTGCCGATCAGCCGCCGCAGCACATGGGGGTCCAGCCCGGTCGCGCGCAGCAGCCGCACCAGGGTGTCCAGTCCCGCGTATTCGTGCGGGCCCAGCACCGGGCGGGCCTGGGAGACCTGGAGCACCCAGGGGTGGCGGAGGTGGAACTCCAGGCCGTCGTGCGCCCACGCCGTCAGGCCGGCCCGCCAGTCGCCGTCGTCCGGGTAGTCCGCGGGCAGTTCGGCGTGGACCTGGTCGTACATCAGGTCCAGTAGTTCGCTCTTGCCGGGGACGTAGGTGTAGAGCGCCATCGCCGTGCGGCCGAGCCGTGCGCCCACCGCCCGCATCGACAGCGCGGCCATCCCCTCGGCGTCCGCGAGCGCGATCGCGGACGCCACGATCGCGTCGACGCTCAGCTTGGGTTTCGGGCCGGGCTTCTGGCCGGGGGCGGGGCGCCGCGCGGACTGCCCGGTCGGTCCGGCGCGCCACAGCAGGGACATCGAACGCCGGGCGTCGCCCTGTCCGGCAAAGACCACCACTTGCGACTCCTTACGCCGTAAAGTAACCTCACCCGATAATTCCTTACAGCGTAAGGTATCAGGCGGAGCGATCACCGGAGAGGTGGGGGCGGCGATGGGTCAGGCGTTGGCCGTGTCATACGTACGGGTCGTCGGGGTCGAGCGGGTCACCCCGCGGACGGCGCGCGTCACCTTCACCGGGGACGCGCTGGCGGAGCTGCTGGAGGACCGGCCCGACCAGCAGATGAAGCTCTGCTTCCCGAGGCCGGGCCAGGCCCTGCCCCGGCTGCCGGAGCCGGACGCCGACGACACGTACGGGATGCGCTGGTACGCGGCGTACCTGGCGATTCCCGGGCCCGAGCGGCCGTTGATGCGGAGCTTCACCGTGCGCGGCCACGACCGGGCGGCCGGGGTGATGACGGTCGACTTCGTGCTCCACGGCGATGACGGGCCCGCCGCCCGCTTCGGCCGGGAGGCACGCCCCGGCGATGTGCTCGGCATGGTGGGCCCCTCGTCGCTGTACGCCCGCCCGCTGCCCGCCGCCGACTGGCTGCTGCTGGCCGGGGACGAGGCGGCGCTCCCCGCGCTCGGCACCCTCCTTGAGTCCCTGCCCGCCGGGGCGCGGGCGCTCGTCTGGGCCGAGGTCGCCGACGCGGCGGAGGAGCGTCCGCTGCCCTCGGCGGCGGAGGTGGCCGTGCACTGGGTGCACCGGAACCGGGGCGGGGCGCTGCCCGACGCGGTGCGGGCGGCCCGGCTGCCGGAGGGGGCCGGGGCCGCGTGGCTGGCCGGTGAGGCGGGTGCCGTACGGGCGCTGCGCCGCCATCTGGTCGAGGAGCGCGGGATGGACCGCGAGGCCGTGGAGTTCACCGGCTACTGGCGGCGCAGCCTCACCCAGGACGACGCCCCGACCGAGGAGGACCTGGCCTGGGCGAAGGAGCAGGCGGGGGAGTGAGGCGGGCTCACCGGGTGCCCGTGCCGCGGACGGCGCGGCCCGCCAGTTCCTGGGTGCGGCGGCCGTTCTCGATGACGAAGCGGCCGTCGATCAGGACGTGAGGGATGCCCGTCGGCAGCGTGCGCGGCGCCTCGAAGGTGGAGCCCGCGGCCACCGTCAGCGGGTCGAGGAGGACGAGGTCGGCGCGGTAGCCCTCGCGGACGTACCCCCGGTCGGTCAGGCGCAGCCGCCTCGCCGGGCGGGAGGTGAGGTGGGCGACGCACTCCTCCAGGGTCAGGACGCCCAGCTCCCGTACGTACCGGCCGAGATAGTGCGGGAAGGTGCCGTAGGCGCGGGGGTGCGGCTTGTCGCCCTGGAGGATGCCGTCGCTGCCGCCGGTGTGCACCCGGTGGCGCATGATCCGGCGTACGTTCTCCTCGTGGCCCACGTGCTGGAGGATCGTGGGGCCGAGCCGGTCCTCGGTCAGCAGGCGGCGCGCGGTCGTCCAGGGCGTCTCGCCGCGCAGCCGGGCGGAGGCGGCCACGGTGCGGCCGACGTGGTCGGCGAGGGCGGGCGCGGTCACCCCCGAGATCTCGATGGTGTCCCACTCGATCGGCACCCCGTGGCAGCCGTCCGAACCCAGCTCCTCCACGTGGTGGCGGATGCGCTCCGCCGTGGCGTCGTCGGTGAGGCGGTCCAGCAGGGCCCCGGGTCCGCCCTCGCTCGCCCAGCTCGGCAGCATCGCGACGAGGGTGGTGCAGCCGGGGGTGTACGGGTAGGTGTCGAGCGAGATGTCGGCGCCCGCGTCGAGGGCCTCGTCGAGCAGGGCGAGCAGCTCGGGGGCCCGGTCCTTGTTGACGCCGAAGTTCATGGTGGCGTGGGCGAGGTGGAGGGGGCAGCCCGCGTCCCGGGTGAGGCGGACCATCTCCGTGTACGCGTCGAGCGCGCCCGCTCCGTACGAGCGGTGGTGCGGGCAGTAGTAGCCGCCGTGCGCGGCCACCACCTGGCACAGCGCGGTGAGTTCGGAGTCGTCCGCGTACATGCCGGGGGTGTAGGTGAGGCCGGAGGACATGCCGACCGCGCCCTCCGCCATGCCCCGGGCCACGAGCTCCCGCATCCGGTCCAGCTCGGCGGCGGTGGCGGGGCGGTCCTCCCAGCCCATCGCGTACATCCGGACGGTGCCCTGCGGGATCAGGTAGGCGGCGTTGACCGCGATGCCCCGCCCGCCGAAGTTGCGGTCCAGCCGGTCCAGGTACTCGCCGACGGTGCGCCAGTCGAAGTCGATGCTCGTGTCCTCGGGCGCGCCGCCGTTCCAGCCGCTGATGGAGCGGCGGACCTCGGCAAGCGTCCGGTCGTCGACCGGCGCGTACGACAGGCCGTCCTGGCCGAGCACTTCGAGGGTGACGCCCTGCGCGGCCTTGGCGCTGTGGTCGGGGTCGCGGAGCAGGGCGAGGTCGCTGTGCGCGTGCATGTCGATGAAGCCGGGCGTGAGGGCCAGCCCGTCGGCGTCCAGGACGCGGCGCCCGGAGGGGCGGGGGCCCGCCGCGCCCTCCGGGCGGACCTCGGCGATCCGGCCGTCGCGGACGCCCACGTCGGCGCGGCGGCCGGGGGCGCCGGTGCCGTCGACGACGTGGGCGTTGCGGATGACCAGGTCCATGGGGGCGGCTCCTGAAGGGCGGGGGCGGGGGCGTGGATCAGAAGAAGGTGCGGACGTACTCCGTGACCGTGCCGTCCTCGGTGACCAGCGGGATCAGCTGCCACTTGTCGAAGACGGTGCACGGGTGGGAGAGGCCCAGCCCCACCCAGTCGCCCACCTCCAGCTCCGCGTCCGGCCCGGTGCGCAGCCAGGCGTGCTGGTCGGACAGTCCGCTGACCGTGATGCCCGTCGCGGGGCGGACCGAGCCGTCCCGGCCGGACCGCACGAGCTGCGCCTCGGGGAGGTCGAGGTCGTACGCCGCGTCCCGCTTGCCCGCGTTGAGGAAGGCCTGCTCGGCGGACGGGCGGGAGACGACCTGCGCCCACAGCCGGAACGCGGGCCGGAGGGCGCCCTCCTCCGGGATCCGGTTGAAGGGGGTGAGGTGGCGGTAGTGCCCGTCGTCGTGCGAGACGTACGCCCCCGAGCGAAGCAGCTTCAGCACGGGCGCGGAGAGCTCCGGGATGTCGGCGAACACCTCCGCCACCGCGTCGAACCAGGCACTGCCGCCCGCGCTGACCACGATCGGCTCGCCGGGCGCGAAGCGGCCCGCGCGGTCGAGGGCGACGGCCAGCGCGACGAGGCGGCGCAGCCAGTCGCGTACCCGCTCGCCGGTCGCCTCCGGGACCTCGCCCTCGTAACCGGCCACGCCCACCAGCCGCAGCGTCCCGGCCGCGGCCACCGCGTCGGCCACGGCCGCGCACCCGGCCTCGGTACGGACCCCGGTGCGGGCGTTCTCGCCCGCGCCCAGCTCCACGACGACGTCCACGGGCCGGGAGGCGCCCGCCGCGCGCAGCGCCGTGTCCATCAGCTCGACACCGCGCACCGAGTCGACGTAGCAGACGAAGCGGAACTCCGGGTCGGCGTCCAGCTCCCCGGCCAGCCAGCGCAGCGCCGCGGCGTCCACCAGCTCGTTGGCGAGGAAGATCCGCCGGATGCCGAACGCCCGGTAGACCCGCGCCTGGTGCGGCACCGCCGCGGTGATGCCCCAGGCGCCGTGCTCCAGCTGGCGGGCGAAGAGCTGCGGGGACATGGACGTCTTGCCGTGCGGGGCGAAGGCCAGGCCGTGGTGCTCGGCGTACGTACGCAGCAGGGCGAGGTTGTGCGCGACCGATTCGGCGGACAGGGCGAGTACGGGGGTGGTGAAGCCGCCGGTGTAGAGGTTGCGCCGCTGGGCGGCGAGGGCTCCGACGGTCAGGCCTTCCGCGTCGGGGGGCAGCGCCTTGAAGCGGTGGTCGACCACTTCGCCGGTGAGGGCCGTCCCACCGGCGGGAGCCGCTTCGGTGAAGGGCGTCACGGACTGTTCGGCGGGCTGCTGGGCGGCCAAGGGGGTCCTCCTCGGGAACTCGTCCGTTGCATTATATGCAATGGTCATTGCGCATGACGCTCAGGGTTGTCTAGCACTCGCGTGGACGTCCGGTCAACGACGGGCGCGGAGCCCCGCGCCCGCCCCCGACCGTACGTCGGCTGTGAACCGGCCGCGAAGGATGTGGGGGCGGGACCGTTTCACCGGCGCCACCGTCAGGGTTGCGCTCTCCGCAACGCCCATTGCGTAGAACGCTTGTCGCTGTCTACCATCCGAGCCGACGCCCGCGGTTCACGGCGTGCGCCCGTGCCGTATCCCGGACCACCGTCCGCCGCAGCTGTGAGGAGCCCCGAGTGTCCGCAACCCCGGCCAGACCCGCCGTCGTCACCACCACCGACGCCACCGCCGTCGTCACCACCGACGTCGTGTGCCTCGGTGAGTCGATGGTGACGTTCCTGCCGTCGCGGCCCGGACGCCTCGCCGACGTCCCCTCCTTCGACCGCGGCATCGGCGGCGCCGAGTCCAACGTGGCCTGCGCGCTGGCCGCCGCGGGGCACCGGACGGCCTGGGTCAGCCGGGTCGGCGCGGACGGCTTCGGCGACCATCTCGTCGCGGCGATCGCGGACTACGGGGTCGACACCTCCGGGGTGCGCCGCGACCCCGCCCGGCCCACCGGGATCTACTTCCGCACCGCCACCGACCGCGCCACCGACGCGCACGAGGTCGCCTACTACCGGGCCGGGTCCGCCGCCTCCGCGATGTCCCCGCACACCGTCCCCCGCGCGTCGCTGCCCACGGCCCGGATGCTCCACCTGTCCGGGATCACCGCCGCGCTCTCCGCCGACTGCCGGGCCCTGCTCCACCACCTGACGGAGCCCCGCCCCGGCCGTCCGGCACTCTCCTTCGACGTCAACCACCGCCCCGGCCTGTGGCGCGGCACCGACGCGTCCCCCCACGTCCTCCTGGATCTGGCCCGCCGCAGCGACCTGGTCTTCGTCGGCGAGGACGAGGCGCAGGAGGCGTGGGGGACGAGCGGCGCGGAGGCGGTCCGGGCGGCACTGCCCGAGCCGTCCGTCCTGGTCGTGAAGCGCGGCGCGGACGGGGTGACGGTCTTCTCGGACAGCGGGACCGGGACCGACACCGTCACCACCGTCCCCGCCCTCCGCGTGGACGTCGTCGCCCCCGTCGGCGCGGGCGACGCCTTCGCCGCCGGGTTCCTCTCCGCCACTCTGCGCGGCCTCCCGGTGCGCGACCGCGCCCGCCACGGCCACCTGATGGCCGCCGCCGTCCTCACCGTCCCCGGCGACCTCACCGAACCCCCCGCCCGCGCGCACGCCGACGCCCTTGCCGCACTGGACGACACCGCCTGGGGGAGACTTCGTCTCGGCCCCGGCTGGACGGGGGACGACCAGGAGGTACGTACGACATGAGCCAGACCGTCGACCGGGCGCTGAGCATCCTGCCCCTGCTGGCCCAGGGGCCCGCCGACCTCGGCCAGGTCGCCGAGCGGCTCGGCGTCCACAAGTCCACCGCGCTGCGCCTGCTCCGTACGCTCCACGAGCACGGGCTCGTCCACCGCCAGCAGGACCAGCGCTACCGGCTCGGCGCCCGCCTCTTCGCCCTCGCCCAGGAGGCCGTCGAGAACCTCGACGTACGGGAGATCGCCCACCCCTACCTCGTCGAACTCAACGAGAGCTGCGGCCACACCGTGCATCTCGCGGTGTACGAGGAGCAGGAGGTGCTCTACATCGACAAGGTGGAGAGCCGCTACCCCGTCAGGATGTACTCACGGATCGGCAAGCCCGTCGCGATCACCGTCGCCGCCGTCGCGAAGCTGCTCCTCGCCGACCTTCCCGAACCCGAGCGGCGCACGGTCGCCGAGAAGCTCGACTACCCCATGTACACGTCCCGTTCGACCCCGAACGCCGGAGCGTTCCTCAAGGAACTGGCCGTCGTCCGCGAACAGGGCTGGGCCACCGACCTCGGTGGCCACGAGGAGTCCATCAACTGTGTCGCCGCCCCCATCCGGGGCACGGACGGGCGGGCCGTCGCCGCGATGTCGGTCTCCGCGCCCAACGTCGTCGTCACGGCCGAAGAACTCCTCACCCTGCTCCCGCTGGTGCGCCGCACCGCCGAATCCATCAGCCGGGAGTACTCCGGCACCACCCGACCCAAGAAGGCCTGAACTGCCATGACCGAGAAGATCGCCCTCACCCCGAGCACCCACACCACGCCCCCCGCGAAGTTCTCGCACGGGGTGAAGAAGGGGAACATCCTCCAGGTCGCCGGGCAGGTCGGCTTCCTGCCCGCCGTGGAGGGCCGGGCCCCGACCCCCGCCGGTCCGACCCTGCGCGAGCAGACCCTCCAGACCTTCGCCAACGTCAAGGCGATCCTGGAGGAGGGCGGCGCCAGCTGGGACGACGTGATGATGATGCGCGTCTACCTCACGGACGTGGACCACTTCGCCGAGATGAACGAGCTCTACAACACCTACTTCGCCGAGCAGAACCTCACCGCGCCCCCCGCCGCCCGCACGACGGTCTACGTCGGCCTCCCCAAGGGCCTGCTGATCGAGATCGACGCCCTCGCGGTCCTCGGCTGAACCAGCTGGCCCACGGGGCGCGACCGCACCACCGCACCACCGAACACGGCACGGCGCTCCACTCCACGGGGCGCCGTGCCACGCTTCCCCGCACCCGGGAGCCGTCACCGGCAACGGAGCCGCCCACACCGCTCGCCGCACCCCCCCACCGGCCGGGACACCACCCCGCACCAGTGGCATCCTCCCGCTGACCGACGCCGGACCGCTGACCGACGCCGGACCGCTGACCGACGCCGGACCGCTGACCGACGCCGGACCGCTCACCGGCGCCGCCCCGGGAATCGCGCTGCCCGGCACGGGACGGACGAAGCCCACCGGGACCTCTGACCGTGGCGCAGCGGATCTCCCCGCGCCCGGTCACGCCGCCGAGGCGCAGATGAGGCTCTTGCCGTGGTTCACCGGCCAGTACCAGAACCGTTCACCGCTTCCGGCCGGGCAGGTCCAGTTCGACCCCTGCGCGGGCGCCCGGTAGTAGCCGGTGATCCGCAGGATCGACTGTCCGGCCACCGGCACGGTCGACGCGTTGCAGCTCCACACCACCGTCAGATCGGCGTTGGTGGCCCCGTTGACCTTCGCCGGGAAGCACTGGCCCACCTGGTACACCCGGTCGAGGCAGAGCGTGCGCACCACGCCGTCCGCACCCGACTTGCGCCACCAGGTGAAGCCCGCCCCGCTGTCGCACGAACTGGAGGCCCCGGCAGCGGTGCTCACCCGGTTGACGTGCATGTACGCGTTCGACGCACGGCAGCCCACCCGGACCGGCCGGGTGGAACTCATCGTGCCGTGCCCGTCGTTGTACACGTCGAGGCAGTCACCGGCGTGCACCGCGGCGAAGGCCAGGTCGGTGGCGTCCGGAGTGGGCGTCGGGGTGGGTGTGGGGGTCGGCGTCGGCGTCGGGGTGGGCTCCTCGTCGTCGCCGCCGGAACCGTCCGTACTCGACGCGTCCGTATTCGACGCGTCCGTGCCGGAATCGTCCGTGCCGGTGTCGTGCGTACGGGAGCCGAGTCCGGCACCCGCGACGGATCCGGCGCTGGCCGAGGCGGAGGAGCCCGAGCTGTCCGACGACGTGGCGCGGTCCCAGGGCTGCCAGAACAGCAGACCGATGACGATCAGGGCGACCAGCCAGCCCCAGTTCGACGAACCGCCCGAGGAGCCGCTCGCGTTCGAGGAGGGCGACGGGGCGGACGGCGAAGAGGAGGAGGGGGAGGAGGACGGGGAGGAGGCGGCGGCCGAGCGTGCCCGCGCGGCACGGCGCGCCCGCTCCGCCCGCTGGCGCTCGGCCCGTTCGGCCTGCTCGCGTTCCGCGCGTTCGCGCTGGGCGCGTTCCCGGGCCTCCCGCTCCCGGGCGGCCTTCTCCCGCGCCACCCGCTCCCGTTCGAGGCGTTCGGCCTCCTTGCGGGCCGCCTCGGCGCGCTGCCGCTCCACACGCTGCGCCCGTTCCCGTTCGGCCTGCTCGGCCCGTTCGCCTTCCTCGCGTTCACGCTCGGCCTGCTCCGCCCGCTGCCGCTCCGCCAGCTCCGCGAGGGCCGCCATCTCCTGCCGGGTGCGGTCGAGGCGGCGGGCCCGGTCGCGGTCCGCGCGGGCCTGCCGCTCCGGTGAGTAGATCAGCGTGGGCCGGGGCGGCGGCACCACCCGGGTGCGCTGCTGGGCGGTGCGCCGCCCAGCGGCCGGAGCGGACGGCCGGGTGCGCCGCCTGTCCGCCAGCTCCAGCCCCTGCGTGGCGTACGCGCCGATCAGCGCCGTCCACCGCGGCGGCAGCCACCGGGCGCCGCCCCGCGTCGCGGGCATTCCGGCCTGGGCCCGGCGGAACCGGGCGAGCAGCTCGGCGGGCTCGGGGCGCTGCTCCGGGTCGACGTCCAGGCAGGGCCGGACCGTTGCGACGAGTTCCTTCGGCAGCCCGGTCAGGTCGAGCTCGCCGCGCTGGACGCGGGCCAGCAGCCGCAGGGTGTCGCCGTCCGCGCGGTAGGGCGGGCGCCCGGTGGCGAGGAGGAAGAGCGTCGCGCCCAGCGAGTACACGTCGGAGGCGGCCGTGGACGCCTCGCCGCGCGCCTGTTCCGGCGAGGTGAACGCGATCGTGCCGAGTGTGAGCCCGGTGAGGGTGAGGTCGCTGGCGTGCGAGATGCCGAAGTCGATGACCCGGGGGCCCTCCAGCGGCAGCAGCACGTTCTGCGGCTTCACATCGCGGTGCACGATGCCCACCCCGTGCAGGGTGACCAGTGCCTGCGCGGTCCCGGCGGCGATCCACCGTACGGCCGAGGCGGGGAGCACCCCGCAGGTGCGGGCCAGTTCGGCGAGCGAGGGGGCCGCGATGTAGTCGATGGCCATCCAGGGGCGCTCGGCGTCCGCGTCGGCGTCCCGCACCCGCGCCGTGAACGCGCTGTCGACCCGCTGGGCCAGCGCCACCTCGCGGGCGAAGCGCCGCCGGTCGACCGTGCTGACCTCGCCCTCGGCCAGCAGTGTCTTCACCGCGACGAGCCCCCGCCCGCCGGGCGGCTGCCCGTCGGTCCTCCGCCCCCCGGGCCCCGGGCCGCGGGCGTCGTCCGCGGCCAGATAGATCCGTCCCATGCCGCCGGATGCCAGCCGCCCGATCAGGCGGTACGGCCCGAGCGTCGCGGGATCGTCCTCACTCAATGCCTGAATCCGCGCCCCGGTCATGTCCTGTCCCCCCGTCACACCGCACCTGAGCCTCCTCACGGTGACACGAGCATGCCCGAACAGCCATGGAGGGGGGCCGTCCCGGTCACTCTGTTGCCGGTCCGGGACATGTCCCGCACGTGCGGCAGCGCCGCCGGGGGAGCGGCGGCGCTGCCGGTCGTGGTGGCCGGCCGGTGGCTACGGCAGGCCGTGGACGTGCGGGCCCACCGCGTTGGACCAGGCGTTGCCCGACTTGGCGTCCCAGGCGGTCGACCAGGTCATCGCACCGCGGATGTCCGGGTACGTCTTCGACGGCTTGAAGGAACCGCAGTTGGTGCCGGAGGCCAGGCAGTCCAGGGCCGCGTTCACGACCGAGGGGGAGACGTAGCCGCCGCCCGCCGCGCTGGGGGAGGCGGGCACTCCGAGACCGACCTGCGACGGGGCGAGGCCGCCCTCCAGCTGGATGCAGGCGAGCGCGGTGAGGAAGTCCACCGAGCCCTGCGAGTAGACCTTGCCGTCGCAGCCGAGCATCGCACCGCTGTTGTAGTACTGCATGTTGACGACGGTCAGGATGTCCTTGATGTTGAGCGCCGTCTTGAAGTACTCGCCGCCGGTCGACTGCATGTCGATGGTCTGCGGGGCCATCGTGATGACGAGACCGGAGCCCGCCTTCTGCGACAGCGAGCGCAGCGCCTTCGTCATGTAGGTGGAGTTGAGGCCGTTCTCCAGGTCGATGTCGACGCCGTTGAAGCCGTACTCCTGGATGAGCGTGTAGAGGGAGTTGGCGAAGTTGGCCGCCGAGGCATCGCTGTTGACGGAGACGGTGCCCTTCTCGCCGCCGACCGAGATGATGACGTTCTTCCCGGCCGCCTGCTTCGCCTTGATGTCGGCCTTGAACTGGTCAACGGTGTAGCCGTTCAGCCCGGCGGTGTCCAGGTTGAAGGTGACCGCGCCCGGTGTGCCCGTGGCGTCGGCGAAGGAGACCGCGATGATGTCGTAGTTCGCGGGCACGTCGCTGAGCTTCTGCACGGTCGCGCCGTTGTTGAAGTTCTGCCAGTAGCCGGTGACCGCGTGCTTGGGCACGGAGGTGCCGGGGTTCGGGTTGCCGCCGCCCTCCTTGGCCGTACGGGCGCTGACCGCGGCGGACTTGACGGACTCGCCAGCCGCGTTGGTGGCCGTCACCGTGAACTGGTACGCCGTGTCGGCGCTCAGCCCGGTGACGGTCGCGGAGCTCCCGGTGGCCGTGGTGGCCTTCTGGCCGTCGCGGTAGACGGTGTAGCCGGTCGCGCCGGACACCGCGTTCCAGGACAGCGCGACGGAGGTGGTGGTCGTCGTGCCGACCGAGAGACCGGCCGGGGCGGACGGAACGGTCGGGTCGGGGTCGGAACCGCCCCCGCCGTCGGGGCCGTTCACCGACAGGTCGTCGACCAGATAGGCGGCCTGCCCGTACCAGCCGTGCGTGTAGACCTCCACGGAGGTGGTGCTGGGGCCGGTCTTGAAGCTGGTGCTCAGCTGGGTCCAGCCGGAGGAGCCCGGCGACCAGGTCGACACGTCGGTGGTCCCGGTGCCGCTCGCGCCGAGGTACGCGTAACCGCCCTGCACCCAGGAGCTGAGCGCGTAGGTGGAGTTGGGCTTCACGGACACGGTCTGGGAGCAGCGCGCGGTGTCCTGCCCGCCCGGGGTGGCCTTGAGGGCGGCGGTGCCGCCGTGCACGGGGGAGGAGACGGTGGTGCCGCTTCCGTTGGTGCACGTCCAGTTGGCGAGCCCGGACTCGAAGCCCGCGTTCCTGGCGACGTTGATGTCGGCGGCCTGGGCGCTGGAGACCAGACCCGTGGCGGTCAGCGCGGCGGCCGCGAGGACGGCGGTGGCGGCACCGCGCCCGACGCGGCTTCGGCGCCCGCGGGTTCTGCGGGCACCGAGGGGGGAACGTTCCACTTGCTGCCTCCGTGGGGAGTCGGTGGTACCTGCCGGGAGCGGCCGGGCGGGTCGGCGGGGTGGACCGGCGCCGCCCGGGTCGACCGGAAGGTGACGAGGGGAAGACGGGGATGTGGAGCAGAGGGAACGGTGGCCACCGCTGGCCGACAAAACTGGTCCAGACCAATAGAGTTGTCAAGACCTCTGGCGGGAGGAACCGGGTCCGCCGCCCGTGCCGGGCGACCCCCGGGCCGTCACCGCGACCGCCCCGCGCGCACTCCGCTTACGCCGCGCGCCGGGCCCTCCCGTGCACCGGCCGCTGCCCTCCGACGGCCGCGAAGTCACGTTCTCGTGGCCATGCATTGACGTTTTGTTGACCTTCCGTAACCTTGTTCGAGCGATCCTGCGGGGGTGCTCGGACAGTGAGCGTCCGGACCGTCGGCGGCGGTCGTGCGGGACGCGCCATTCCTGCCGTGTCCACGCTGACGTGCACCGATGAAGGTCCTGCCCGGACCGCGGGAAGGCGGGACGGTAACCCTCCGCAGTGGTACGGAATTTGACGATTTTCGATTTGCTCCGATTTAGCACGCGGGTGTTACGCGGGCGCCTCGCATGTGTTGTCGGAATGCCCCTCGAAAAGTGTTCTCTGCCAGGTAGGACGTGGATAAAGTGCTGAGCCAGACCGCGGAGCAGGAGCGATTGCGGCCGACGCCATGACCGGCGTCCGGCCGGAGCCGAAACGGGGAACAGCGTGCCGACCGCAATAGCAGTGACCAGTGCTGATCTGGTACTTCCTCCTACCGATCAGCAGACACCGACAGCCGCCCTGTTGCAGGCTCCGGACGCCCAGGCGCTGGAGATGGCCATCGGTGACATGCACGTACTGCTGGAGCAGCACGGCTACGTCGTCGCGGTCTACCCGTCCAGCATCTCGCCCGCCCACGAGCGCAGGCTCTACTCCGTGCGCTCGGTCCTGGAGAGCGACCGCATCGCCCTGGTCAAGGTGGACCTCCCGCCGCTGGGCGTCGCCGTGCTCGTCAGGCAGCTGCGCCAGCTGTCGATCTGTGACTTCAGTCCCGGGGTGGTCGCCTCCGCCGCCCGGCTGCTGACGCACTACATCCACGCGGGTGCCCTGCTCCACTCGGTCGCCAAGTTCGACCGCGTGCCGGTCGACCTCAAGACCCATGCCAAGTCCTGGGTGCCGGGCTCCCTGTTCGCCGTTGTCACGGGCCCCGAGCCGCAGCTCGTCACGGTCGGTCCGAAGTCCGATCTGCCGGCTGGCCCCGAATTCGGCACGCACCTCATGACCGCCAAAGGCCAGTCGCAGTCCGAGTGGGTGAAGGAAACCCTCGCACCCGCGTGGCAGGTCCAGGCCATTCAGGAGTCCGCGCTTCCGTCCCAGTCCCCGTCGTGGTGGGGGACCGGGAAACTGGTGGAATTCGCCGCCTATCTGCCAGACCTCTCCGTCCTGTACCAATTGGTGGCCTCCGTGCGCCGTGAGAACTGCCACTGGTGCCGCATGGAACTCATCGGTGATCGTTGCGGGTTCTGCTCCTCCCCGCTTCCCGCGACCGAGAACCGCTTGCACTCCGCCGGTGTCCTCAGCCATGAAGCGCTCGCGCCACCACACGCCTAGCGCTTCCGCTTTCCTCCGTAGACGCCCTTCCGTCCGCTGCCCCATGCATCCGAATCGAACGAGGTTGTCCGGCCCATGAACTCCCGTCAGCGCCGCGGCGTGATACTCCTGCTTTTGTCGGTTCTGTGCGCCTTCGGCGCCTTCGCCGGCGTGCTCTCGGTGATCAGTGACGTCAATTCCAAGGTCGGCCCCGAGGTCTCGGCCTACCAGCTGAAGTCCGATGTGGCGCCCTACACCGCTTTGACCGCCGGGCAGTTCGAGAAGGTCTCGATGCCCAAGCGCTGGCTCTCCCGCAACGCGGTCACCGATCTCTCCGAGGTGAACGGCAAGATCGCCGTCACCCAGCTGCGCAAGGGCTCGCTGCTCCAGTCCGACATGATGCAGCGCCGCCCCGAGCTCCAGCCCGGTGAGCAGGAGATCGCGATCATGATCGACGCCGCGACCGGTGTCGCGGGCAAGATCACCCCCGGTGCCACCGTGAACATCTACGCCACCTTCGCCGGTGAGCGCGACGGCGAGGCCTCCCAGTCGAAGGTCATCGTCTCCAACGCCAAGGTCCTGGACGTCGGCAAGCTGACCGCCCTGGAGCCCAGCCAGGACGGCAAGTCCAACATGGGCACCGAGGCCGTCCCGATCACCTTCGCCCTGAACACGCTCGACACCCAGCGCATCGCCTACGCCGAGTCCTTCGCGGAGCACGTACGCCTCGCGCTGCTGGCCTCCGGCAGCGACAGCACCATCCGTCCCGGGGACCGCACCTACACCCTCGACAAGGACAAGTGAGGATCGAATGACCACGAGGATCCTCCCGGCCGTCGGTGACATCGACGCGGCCAGATCCGTCACCACCCTGCTCAGCCAGCTCCCCGAAGCGGAGCCGGCCGCACCGGTCAGTGATTCGACGCAGCTCATCGACACCCTCGCCCGGCTCGCGGGCGAATCGCTCGATGACCTGCCCGAGGTTGTGCTGGTCCACGAGCGGATCGGGCCGGTGCCGGCGCTGGAGCTGATCCGGGAGGTTTCCCTCCGCTTCCCCGCCATCGGGGTCGTACTGATCACCGCCGATGTCACCCCCGGTCTGTTCTCGTCCGCGATGGAGTCGGGTGCGCGCGGTGTCGTCACCCTCCCCCTCAGTTACGAAGAACTGGCCAACCGGGTTCAATCCGCGGCCCAGTGGTCCCTCGGAGTACGCCGCCACCTGACCTCCGGGACCGATGTCTTCACCGGTCCCGGCGGTACGGTCATCACGGTCAGCGGTGCCAAGGGCGGGGTCGGCACCACCGTCGCCGCCGTACAGCTGGCCCTGGCGGCCCAGGCGTCCGGGCGCACCGTCGCCCTGGTCGACATGGACCTCCAGGCCGGGGACATCGGCTCGTACCTGGACGTGCAGTTCCGCCGGTCGATCGTCGACCTGTCGACGATCACCGACATCTCGCCGCGGGTGCTGGCCGACGCCGTGTTCAGTCACGGCACCGGCCTCGCGCTGCTGCTGGCGCCCGGCGAGGGCGAGAGCGCCGAGGAGGTCAGCGACCGTTCGGCCCGGCAGATCGTCAGCGCCCTGCGCTCGCGCCACGAGGTCGTGGTCATCGACTGCGGCAGCCAGCTCAACGGCGCCAACGCCGCGGCCATCGAGATGGCCGACACCTCGCTGCTGGTGACCACGCCCGACGTGATCGCGGTGCGCGGGGCCAAGCGGGTCGTACGGATGTGGGACCGGCTCCAGATCCGCAAGGCGGAGGAGACGGTCACCGTCGTCAACCGCTTCATCCGCAACACCGAGATCCAGCCGCAGCTGATCGAGAAGATCACCGGCACCACGACGGCCAACACGGCCGTTCCCGCGAACTTCAAGGAACTCCAGAGCGTGGTCGACGCGGGACGGCTGCACGAGCTCGATTCCAAGAGCACGGTCAAACAGGCCCTCTGGGCCCTTGCGGGCGAGCTGGGCATCGTCAAGGTTCCTGAGAAGGCCGAGAAGAACAGCGCGAAGAGCACCGCGAAGTTCAAGAACGACCGAGGCTCGATCGGGCGCCGACGCGACCGCGACGGTGCCCGGAACCGGGCGACGACCCAGGGGGCAAGTTGACCAATGACACTCACCGAGACGAGAGACACGGAGATACGCGGCGGGCGGCGCGGTGACGCCGTCCCGGCCCGCACCGGGATCCGCACCCTCCTTTCCGCCCGCGACCGGGACCGCGGCCAGACCGCGATCGAGTTCCTGGGCGTCACCCCGCTGATCATCCTGCTGCTGATCGCACTCTGGCAGTGCGCCCTCATCGGCTACACGTTCTCCCTCGCGGGGAACTCGGCGGACCAGGCGGCGCACGAGGGCGCCATCACCCAGGGCTCGTACCGCGGGCAGTCCTGCCGCGATGCGGCCGAGGAGGACCTGCCGCCGGTCTGGCGGAAGTCGATGAAGCGCACCAGATGCGAGAGCTCCGGGGCGCTGTACAAGGCCACGGTGCAGCTCCGGGTGCCGGTCCTGGTACCCGGCGTACTCAACTGGCCGATGACCATCGAGGGCAACGCCGCGTCGCCGCTGGAGGCCAAGCGATGAGCATGCGCGTACGGACACCGGGCGGCAAGTCCGCCGCGGCCCGCCGGGACCGCGGCCAGGTCGCCATCGAGTACATGGGCTTCATCCCGCTGCTGCTCCTGGTGGGCCTCTTCGCGATCCAGCTGGGCGTCGCCGCGTACGCCGCCAACCAGGCGGGCACGGGTGCCCGCGCGGCGGCACGCACCGCCACGCAGGACGTGCCGCGCGGGGATTCCGAGCAGGCGGGGCGTGACGCGATGAGCGACTGGCTGGGCAGCTACAAGAACTCGAAGTTCACCAGCAGCGGTGGGTACGACGAAGTGACGTACACCACCCGCGTGAGGATTCCCTCCGTCGTGCCGGGTATCGACGACTGGGGCTGGGCCGAGCGCAGTTCCACCATGCCGAGAGGCTGACCGGCGCCCGCCCCGCACGACTGGGCACCGCAGTTTTTCCGAACGAGGAGTGACGCAATGAGTCTGCGGGCACGCATGACCGCCCCCGAGAAGAACGGCGGGGCGCGGGAGGACAGCCACATGGTGGCCACCTACCGCGCCAAGCTGCTCGAGGAGATCGACCTGGCGGAGATGTCCTCGCTCGCCGCCGCAGACCGGCGGGCGAGGCTGGAGCGCGTACTCAGCCACATCATCAGCCGCGAGGGGCCCGTCCTCTCGACCGTCGAACGCACCCAGCTGATCCGCCGGGTCGTCGACGAGGCACTCGGTCTCGGCATCCTGGAACCGCTCCTCGAGGACGCCTCCATCACCGAAATCATGGTGAACGGGCCCGACCAGATCTTCGTCGAGCGCAGCGGCCGTGTCGAAAAGCTGCCGATGCGGTTCAGTTCGCATGAGCAGCTGATGCAGACCATCGAACGCATCGTGTCGACGGTCAACCGCCGCGTCGACGAGTCGAACCCCATGGTCGACGCGCGTCTACCCAGTGGTGAACGTGTCAACGTGATCATCCCGCCGCTGTCCCTGACCGGCGCGACGCTCACGATCCGACGGTTCCCCCGGGCCTTCACGCTCCAGGAAATGATCAACGTCGGGTCGCTCGACGACCAGATGCTGATCCTGCTCTCCGGGCTCGTCCAGGCCAAGCTCAACGTCATCGTCTCCGGCGCCACGGGCACCGGGAAGACCACGCTCCTCAACGCGCTCTCCGGCCTCATCCCCGACAGCGAGCGCATCGTCACCATCGAGGACTCCGCCGAGCTCCAGCTCCAGCAGAGCCACGTCATCCGGCTGGAGTCCCGCCCGGCGAACGTCGAGGGGAAGGGCCAGATCACCATTCGCGACCTGGTCCGCAACTCCCTGCGTATGCGCCCCGACCGCATCGTCGTCGGTGAGGTCCGTGGCGGTGAGTCGCTCGACATGCTCCAGGCGATGTCGACCGGTCACGACGGCTCGCTCGCCACCGTCCACGCCAACAACGCCGAGGACGCGCTGATGCGTCTGCAGACGCTGGCGTCGATGTCGGAGATCGAGATTCCCTTCGAGGCCCTGCACGACCAGATCAACAGCGCCGTCGACGTGATCGTCCAGCTCACCCGGCACGCCGACGGCTCCCGAAAGATCACCGAGATCGCCGTCCTCGACTCGCACGGGCGCGACCCCTACCGCATCGTGACCGTCGCGAAGTTCAACGCCCAGCCGATGGACGCCGAAGGACGGATCAACGGCGAGTTCTCCTACCTCCCGCTCCCACGCAAGATCGCCGAGCGCCTCTACATGGCCAGCCAGCCCATCCCGCAGGCCTTCGGGGTCGCCGATTCCGCCGAACAGCTCGCCACCCGAGAGGCCAACTAGGTACCGAGCCATGACCAATCTCCCTCTGCTCACCATTGGCGCGACGCTGCTCGCCGGCGTCGCCGGCGTCGCGGGCCTGCACGCCTACAGCGGCGGCAAGGCCGACCGCGACGCCCTGGTGGACCGCCTCTCGCACACCGGACACATACCGGAGACCGGCCGCCGTCGCCGGTTCCGGGCGCTGGACAGCCGACTGCGGAAGACCGGCCTGGGCCGGAAGCTCGAACTGAAACTGGCCGCCACCGGTCTGGAGATCACCCCGGGCGAGTTCTTCGTCTACGCGGTCGTCTCCATGGCCGGGCTGTGGATGATCGCCTCGTCGATGCTCGCCAGCTTCTTCGGCCCGGTGGCCGCCCTCATCGGCCTCTGGGGCACCAACGCCTTCCTGAACTGGCAACGGACCAAGCGCACCGAACACTTCATCAACCAGCTCCCCGAGCTCGCCCGCATCCTCGCCAACGCCACCCAGGCGGGCCTGGCACTGCGTACGTCCATCGGCATGGCGGCCGACGAGATGGAGAACCCGGCCGGTGAGGAGCTGGCCCGGGTCTCCCGGCGCCTGGCCGTCGGCGAGCCGCTGGAGGACGCGATGAGCGAGCTGACGGACCGGCTCCCCTCCCGTGAACTCGTCGTCCTCGTCACCACGCTCGTCCTGTCCAACCGGGCAGGCGGTACGGTCGTCAGCTCGCTGCGCAACCTCACCGAGACGCTGGAGGAGCGCAAGGAGACCCGGCGCGAGGTCAAGACCCAGCTCTCCCAGGTGACGGTCACGGCCTACGCCGTTCCGGCCTTCGGTCTCGGCGCCATGCTCCTGATGAACGCGGTCATGCCCGGCGCCCTCGACCGCATGACCGGAGCGTTCATCGGACAGGTCGCCGTGATCGTCTCCCTGGCCCTGTACGCGATCGGATTCATCGTGATCCGCCGCCTCTCCAAGATCGACGTCTGAAGGGCGACGCACACATGGATCTGCTGCTGGCAGGCGTCATAGGACTCGCGGTCTTCGGGGCCATCGCGGGCATCCGCATGTACCGGGCCGACGCGAAACTCCCGGGCGACCTCGCGATCGCGCTGGAGGTCGGCTCCACCCGTACCGGTGCGGTCGGCTCCGGAATCGACCGCCTCGGCATGCGCTGGGCGCCCATGGTGCTCCGGATGATGGGCCCCAAGGCCGTCAACAAGAAGCGCCGACAGATCGACATGGCCGGTAACCCGGGCGGTCTGACCATCGACCGCTACGCCGCGCGCCGGGCCGTCTACGGCGGGCTCGGTCTGCTCGGCGCGTTCTCGATGATCATCCGCGGGCAGGTCTTCCTCTCCCTGGTGCTGATCGCCTTCGGCATCTTCTGGGTCGAGGTCGGCATCTGGTCCGCCGTCCGTATCCGCCGCGACCACATCGACCGGACCCTTCCCGACTTCCTCGACGTGCTCGCCGTCGTCGTCTCCGCCGGACTCGGCTTCCGGCAGGCCCTGGCGCGGGTCGCCGAGAAGTACGAAGGCCCCTGGGCCGACGAGCTGCGCATCACCCTGCGCCAGATGGACATGGGTGTCAGCCGTCGCGAGGCCTTCGAGCAACTGCGCAAGCGCAACGACTCCGAGCAGGTCGCGATGTTCGTGACCACGCTCCAGCAGGGCGAGGAACTCGGTGCCCCGATCGTCGAGACACTGATCCAGATCGCCAACGACATGCGGCGCACCGACGCCCAGAACGCCCGCCGGAAGGCGGCCAGGGCAGTCCCCAAGGCCACCTTCGCGGTCACCACCTTCCTCCTTCCCGGCACCCTCGTGATGCTGACCGTCGGCTTCGTCTACGGCGTCAACGTCGACTTCAGCACCCTCATGGGCGGATGACGTGACCGTGGCGGGTGGTGGCAGAGCCACCGGAAGGAGGTGACAGGCTCATGTCTTTCCAGCTCGGCAGCATCCACGCCGGACTGAACGCACAGGTGCGTCAGGCGATCGCCGACCCCGGATCGCGCCCGGCGTTCGCGATCCAGCTCAACGCGCTCCAGGCGATGTGCCGCCAGGTCTTCGGCTTCCGGCTCGCCATGATCGCGGTGGCCACGCCGTTCGCGATCGACCACGCCGCCTCGGGCCTCGCCACCTGGCTGATCGGGGCCGCCGTACTCGTCACCTTCATGGGCAGCTACGTCCTCTTCCGCGACTGGGAACGCTTCGGCCCGGTCCTGCTGCGCCACCCCTGGCTGCTCGGCATAGACGCCTTCTTCGGCGCGCTGCTGCTGATCACCGCCACTCCCGAGTCCACCCTCGCCTACGTCACGGTCTGCACCCCGCTGCTGGCCGGACTGGTCTACGGCTGGCGGGGCGCCGCGGTCTTCGCGGCGCTCCAGACCGCGATCGTCCTCGGCGTGTACGGGACCGATCCCAAGCTGGAGGCCGGTAACGCGACGGTATTCCTCCTCCCCGGCTTCTGCGTGATCGCCGGGGCGGTCGGAGTGACCCTGCGCAACCTCCTCCTCCGCTTCGGCTCCGCCAGCCAGGCACTCACCGAGACGAGGGCACGACTCGCCGTCAGCGAGGCCGTGGAGGGCGAGCGGGCCCGTCTCGCCCGGGAGATGCACGACTCGGTGGCCAAGACCCTGCACGGGCTGGCCCTGGCCGCCGACGGCCTGGCCGTCTCCTCCGGCCGGATGGACCCGCTCACCGTCAGACACCAGGCCGAACTGGTCGCCCGCGCGGCCCGCCGCGCCGCGGCCGAGTCCCGAGAACTCCTCTCCGACCTGCGCCGCGAGTCCGGACTCGACGGCGGTGTGGACGTCGAGCGCGAACTCCGGGCCCGGGTCCAGGACTTCACCCAGCGGCACGAGCTCGCCGCCACCTTCCGGCTCCTCGACGACGCACCGATCCCGCCCGTACCCCAGGTCGTCGCCCGCCAGCTGCTCACCATCGCCTCCGAGGCGATGGAGAACGCCCACCGCCACGCCCACCCCACCTACCTCGTCGTCCTCGCCGGGGTGAAGGGCGACGTGCTGCGCGTCAGCGTCTACGACGACGGGCGCGGCCTGCCCCCGGGCACGACCCTCGACGACCTCCGGCACGCCGGACACTTCGGCCTGGTCGGCATGGTCGAGCGCGCCGCCTCCATCGGTGCCCGCATCCGTATCGGCAAGGGCCAGGCGGCCAAGGGCACCGAAGTCCGCCTGGAACTCCCGATCGCCGCTCTGCTCGCCACCTCCGGAGCCGGGCCGTACGACTGAACCGTTCATACGCCCCACCCACCCCCCCGAGAACCCTGAGAGGAGGTCGCAGATGCCGGACGACGTTTCCCACACCGCGGGCCAGAACTGGGCCGCACCGCACCACGCGTCCCAGCACACGTCCTCGCATGTCACACCGCTCACCTCGGAGCCCAGCTCTCCCGCCTTCCCCGTTCCCCAGCAGTCCGCGGCATCCGAGCCCCTGCCTCCCTTCCCCCCTGCCGCGCCCATGGCGGGACCGGGCGCCCTGCGGGTCGTCGTCGCGGACGACAATCCCGTGGTCCGCGCCGGTCTCGGCGTCCTGCTCTCCGGACGCGACGACATCGAGGTCGTGGCGGAGGCCACGGACGGCCGCCAGGCCTACGACATGGCCGTGCGGCACCGTCCGGACGTCGTTCTGCTCGATGTCCGGATGCCCGGAGTCGACGGCATATCCGCGCTGCCGCACCTGGTGCAGGTTGCACCCGTGATGATGCTGACCTACAGCCGTGAGAACGAGATCGTCCACGAGGCGCTGCGGCTGGGGGCGTGCGGATACCTCGTCCACGGCGAGTTCACCGCCGACCAGCTGGTGCAGGCCGTACGCGACACCAAGGACGGCCGGGCCCACTTCACCGCCACCGCCGCCAATGCCCTGCTCGCCCATATGCGCCAAGGCCCCGGGCCGCGTTCGGGGCCCCTGCCCGAAGGGCTCGGAACAGCGCTGACCACCGGCGTTCCCTACCAGGGCCCCGGCTACGACGGTCACGCCCCGAGTTTCGTTCAGCAACACGGCGCGCCCGCGCACGCACCCCGGTCCGAACCGGCGCCACCTGCGCCGCGACCGGTCCGCACACCTCAGGGTCTTTCGCAGATGCAACCAGTTGTGGCACAGTCTTCCATGGCCGGGGAACCCGGCGCGTCACTCAACAGGCAGCAGTACGGGCTGAGTTCGCGGGAGGTGGAGGTCATGGAGCTGATCGCGTCCGGCATGAGCAACCAGCAGATCGCCGCCACCTGCTTCATCAGCGAGAAGACGGTCAAGAACCACATCAACCGCATCTTCACCAAGCTGCACAGCACCAGTCGCAGCGAGGCCATCGCCCGCTGGCTGGGCACGGCACCCGCGACGGGCAATGGGGCACACGGGGCCGGTGGTCGCCGTGGCTGAGCAGGCGCAGGGGCAGCAGCGGAGGAAGAACACGAGCGGGCCGGTGGCAGGGTGTGGGCCCGAGCGGTCCGCGGGGGTGCCGCAGACCCAACTGACGCTTTGGGCCCGGGAATGGGCCCTGGGGCCCTCCGGCGAGCGAGGCTCGTCGCCGTATGTTTCTCATGTCGCCAGCGGCACCGGCCAGGAGGAAGCCGGTTCCGCAGGCGACACCCAAGAAACTTGCGAGTCGGCCGGCTACCGGTCGGCCGAACCCGGAGGGGAACACCATGTCGAACATCACCCTGAAGACCGCCGTCCGCGTCAACGGCTGGGCCAACACCACGGTCAGCGCCATCCAGAAGCGCTTCGAGAACAAGGACCGCGGTCAGACGGCGTTCGAGTACCTGGGCATCATCCTGGTGGTCGTGGCGATCATCGGCGCGATCGCCGCCTCGGGTATCGGCGGCTCGATCTCGAGCAAGATCTCCGACCTGGTTTCGCAGATCAAGGCCGGCTAATGACCGCGAAACTTCGCGGCGAGGCAGGGCAGGCTTTCCCCATCTACGTAGTGATGGTGGCGGGCCTGCTCTTCCTCGCGTTTGCCTTCTTTACCGTCGGTAAGGCCTCTGCCTTGCGTAATGGAGCCCAGGGTGCGGCGGATGCCGCCGCGGTGGCTGCCGCGCAGCAGTCCCGTGAACTGTTCGGGGCTCCTTTCTACGCCTCGTTGCCCGGGGGCACCCTGGACATGTTCCTCCAGGGCCATCCGGTTCTGGGGTGTCCTGCGGCTCACTCGTACGCCGCGGCGAACGAGGCCAAGGTCGTTCCTCCCGGGTGCGTTGCTTCGCCCGGGGGCGAGCGGGACAAGATCAGCGTCAAGGTCAAGACCCTCAAGCCTGTGGGTGCGTCTGTGGTTCCCGGCATGAAGCGGAAGTTCGCCAATGGTCATGCCACCGCGGTCATCGAGTGGCGCTGCCCCCGGTGGCGATCCGTCGACTACAACGACGACGGCGTCCAGGACATGTACTTCTTCTCCTGCCGAGGGGGACAGATGCTCACGATCAGTCCGGAGAGCCCTCCGCCCTGGTCCGCGGTGAGCAAGACCCTCTTTGACGTGCACCTGGTCGACAGCTGACAGAGAACGACGAGTAAAGGAATCAGAAGCGATGAGCATTCGGCGCTCCATCAAGTCTCGAAGGGCAGTGGCCGCCGCCTCACTGGTGGCGGCCCTGGCCCTGGTCGTCACCGGCTGCGGTGCCGAGGACGGCGGCGGGACGAAGGACTCCGGCACGCCGTCCTCGCCCGACTCCCCGAAGTCCTCCGAGGAGGACAAGGGCGAGAAGCAGGAGGACACCGCGGCCGGGGAGAAGGTGGACCCGAATGTGAAGCTCGCAGAAGCCAGGGGCGACAAGGGCATGCTTCTGGTCGTGAATCAGGTGAAGCGGGACGCGGGCGGCTTCGTCACGGTCCAGGGCGAGTTGAAGAACCAGGGGCAGGCCCCGGTCAACCCGTCCGCCTGGGCTGGCGGCGAGTCCATCATCGTCAGCAAGAACCTCAACTCCGTCGGTGGCGCGACGCTCGTGGACAAGGCGGGCAAGAAGCGCTACTACATCCTGCGGGACACCGACGGCCGCTGCCTGTGCACGACCGGCATGTCCGCGGTCCAGCCCGGCACATCCGTACCGGTGTTCATGCAGTTCCCGGCGCCGCCGGCGGCGACGACCGAGGTCGACTTCAACCTGCCGACGTTCGCCACCACGTCGCTCAAGATTTCCGGGTGATGTCGAAATGACGAGCACGCGCAGGCGACGGGGTCCGATTCAGCTGACAGGCATGGCGGTCGCGGCCGTCGTGCTGATGGCCGGGACGTCCGTCATGGGCGCCTCGGCAGCTCTGGCCGACGACGGGCCGAGCGTACCGCCGGGCACCGAGGCGTCCGAGACGCCGCCCGTCGCGGTGGACGGCAAGGACTCCGACCTCAAGATGGTCGACGGTGCCACCCTCGCCCCCGCCCGGGTCCTCGACGTCGTTCAGGTCGTCGAGGACATGGGCGGTGAGGAGCGTCGCGAGGACACCAATGCGAACGTCAAGTTCGCGCTCCAGGCCGAAGTCCTCTTCGGCAAGGACAGCGCGAAGCTGAGCCCCGCGGCCAACTCCCGTATCGCGGCCATCGCGGCCGAGATCAAGAAGCAGAACGCCACCAAGGTGCGCGTCTTCGGCTTCACCGACAACCTCGGTTCGTCGGCCCACGGTGACGTCCTGTCCAAGCAGCGCGCCAACGCCGTGCACGCGGTGCTGGCGAAGGACCTGGCGGGCATCAGCTTCGAGATCCGCGGTTACGGCGAGCAGTACCCGATCGCCGACAACAGCACGGAGGAAGGCCGGAAGAAGAACCGGCGCGTGGAGGTCTCCTTCCCGCGCGGCACGTCTTCCTGAGGAACAGCGCCACAGCGACAGGGGCCCGGTACCGCGAGTGCATCGCGGTGCCGGGCCCCTGCCGTGTTCCGCCTACAGGAGGTGGTCGGCCTTGCCTGCCTTGATGTCGAGGATCATCTGGCGGAGCGCTTCGCGGGTGTCGGTGAGGAAGTGGTCCTCCGCGCCTCGGACTGCGATGAACGCGTTGCCGTCGTCGTCGGTGCCGAGCCGGAAGCAGTTGTTTCCCTCGCCGCAGTACGGCTCTTCCCAATTGATCTCGGGCATGCTGGCCATCCTTAGAGTTGATGGGAGACGGCGCGCACGAAGTCTCTGGAATCGGAGGGGGACAGCGATGCCTCCGCCATCCAGTCCAGGTGCGCGCGGTATTTGGTGAGCTGCGCCTCTGCGTGCATGAACTCGGGTCCATGAGCCGAGTCGAGTTGCACGGTGTCGAGTTGCGGCACAACTCCGTGGGCGTAGAGGAGCGCGTGTCCGGCTCCAGGGAACGCGCCGCGATCCACGGGGATCACTCGTACATCGATGTGCTCGCGCTCTGACATCTCGCACAGGTGAAGCAGCTGCTCACGAGTGACGGCCCGGCCACCGAACTGCATGCGCAGGGCGGCTTCGTGCACGTAGCTCACGTAGTCGGTGGGAGTCTCGCCCTCAAGTACCTGCTGCCGTTCCATGCGGTGCGCGACTCTCAACTCGATTTCCAGGCGGGACAGCTCGGGCAGCACGGCGCCGAACACCGCGCGAGCGTATCCGTCGGTGTGCAGCAGGCCCGGGAGATGAACGGTCTGCGCCGTACGGATCCGTTGCGCATGCCATTCGAGCTCGGCGATGTCCAGGAGGCCCGATGGAAGTGTGCCCCGGTACTGTTCCCACCAGCCGCTCTCACGCTGCTCCGCCATGTCCACGAGCGCGTCGACGTAGTCCGCGTCTGCACAGGCGTAGTTGCAGGCCAGTGTGCGGACGCGAGCAGACGTGATGGGCCGGACGCCACTCTCCATGTTGGAGACCTTCGTCCGGTCAACGCCCAACAGCCCTGCCGCGTACGTCGTCGTGGCCTCGGTGGCGACGCGCATCTTGCGCAACTCAGCGCCGAGCCGCTTCTGGCGCTCTGTCGGAGTGGAACTGCTCGGCATGGGCTCTCTCTCCTGCGGACGGTGGGCACAGTCTGCCGCTGTGAAGCCGTCCAGTCCAACAAGCGGGAGGTAATTGCCTCCAAAGTAAAGGCACATGTGCCAATGCTGCGCTACGTTAGGTCACGCACCACTCACACAAGGTCGTCGAGTCGGAAGTGCATCGCGCGGTCCTGCCCGCAGCCTCCTGCCCCGGGAGGGGCGGCATCGCGCCGGGGAGACAAGGCCACCGCTCGCCCGCCGTCGCATCCGTGTGAGCCATTCGAGCGCGCCCACGCGAAGAAGAGACGCGTCAACGTGCCGTCCATGTAAGGGAGTCAGTCATGCACACAGCTTCGCTCGCCTCGCCCTGCCCGGTTGCCGCGGAGATCGGGACGCCGGTTCCGTACCTTCGGTCCGCCCCGCTTCCGGGGGAGGCGGCCCGGCGGGGCTTCAGGCTGAGCTTCACGCTGCCGGGTGACGTGCGCAGCCCGTTCGTCGGGCGCACGGTGGTGGCCGCCGCGCTGGAGGCGCATGGTCTGGGGCGGTACGCCTGGCCCGCGACGCACGTGGTGCACGAGCTGGTGGCCATCGGGGCCCGGATCGGCCAGGGGCGGGAGATCTACGTCTCGCTGCGTCAGAGGGAGGACGCGGTGCGCATCCTGGTCTGGGATCAGCACGCGCGGCATGACCGGCCTCATGTGGCCGCGCTCTGCGAGGCGCGGCGGCGTCGCGCGCTCTGGCTGCTGGCAGCTGTCGTGGACGACTGGGGCGGGGAGTGGGATATCGAGGACGCGGAACTCCCGCATCACGGGACCAAATCGTGGGTGATGCTGCCCCGCTAGAAGCAGCGTCCGCATTGTCGGCGTCTCCGGTGGGGACACCGGACACCGGGACACCGGGGTGCCGGGGCGCCGACGGGAACGGGGTGCGGCTTCGGTCTGCGGGTCAGGTGCGAGGCGTTGACCGTGCGGGGCGTGCGGGGCCGGACGGGGCGTGCGGGGCGTGCGGGGCCGTGCGGGCCGGGCCCGGACGGCCCGCACGCGGTCAGCGGATGACGTCGAAGACGTTCTTCTGGAGGCCGTTGGAGTACGCCTCGTGCTCGACGAGCTTCAGGTTCTGGGCGTCCTTGTCCGTGCTGCTGAACAGGCGCTTGCCCGCGCCGAGCAGGACGGGGAACACCAGCAGGTGGTAGCGGTCGATCAGACCGGCGTCGGACAGGGCGCGGTTGAGGGAGGCGCTGCCGTGCAGGATGACCGGGCCGCCTTCGGTCTCCTTCAGCGCGGCCACCTCGTCGAGCGAGCGCAGAATCGTGGTCTCGCCCCAGTTCTGGACCAGATCGTCCCCGGTGAGGGTGGTGGAGACGACGTACTTCGGCATCGCCCGGTAGTCGGCGAACTCCGCCATGTCCGGCCAGACCGGGCTGAACGCCTCGTAGCTGGCCCGGCCCAGCAGCATCGCGGTGGCCTCCTGCTGCTCGCGGCCCTTGATCTCGAAGGCCTCGGGTACGAACGTGATGTCCTTGAAGGTCCACCCCGCGTTCCGGTACCCGGGCTCGCCGCCGGGCGCCTCCATGACGCCGTCGAGCGAGACGAAGGCGGTGCTGATCAGGGTGCGCATGTCGGAGTCTCCCGTGTCAGGTGTGCTGTGGTGCGTCAGCATTCTTCTACGGGTACGACTGCGGGCAGCGGCGGAACTCATCGGCCGGCCGTCCGGGCGAGTGGACTACGTCCGCGGAGCCCTCGCCTTGATGAGCAGGGCGGCGAGGAGGCCCGCGAGCAGGGTGAGGCCGACGGCGGCGTACCCGTTCACGATCTCGTCTGATCCCCACGGGGTGAAGTGGCCGCCGATCAGGGGCGCGGCAAGGACCAGGGCCGAGGTGCCGCCCGCGTGGCGCGGCGCGGTCCGGCCGGTGGCGGTGGCGTAGAGCGGCAGCAGGGCCAGGCCGAGAGCGATGCCCATGACCGGAAGGACCGGCAGGGGCCCGACGGCCCCCGACGTGAGCAGTGCCGTGCAGAGCGCCGACAGCACCAGCCCCGGCACGACGAGGGCGCGCGGGTCGAGCCGGTGCTGGAAGCGGGCCGAGACCTGCGTGGCGGTGAGCAGGGCCAGGAGGGCCATCAGCAGCAGGCTTCCCAAGGGGTACAACCAGAGCCGCGGCAGTGGGATGCCGAGCGCCAGCAGGGCCAGGCAGGCACAGAGCCGGTCCGGTTCCCTGAGGACGTGCGCCGGTACGAGCGGGTGGTCCGCGCGGAACTGCCGCCTCCCGTAGGCAAGCAGCAGGAGGACGCCGATGATCCCGATCCCCAGGGCGTACGGGGGCGCCCAGCCGATCGCTCCGCTGTAGCCGAAGCCGCTGACGGCGAGGACGGTCCCGGCGGTGGCGAGGAACAGCCCCGGCACGTCGGCGCGGGCGGGCGCGTCGGCCGGGTGGTCGGGCACCACCGAGGCCGCGACGATCGAGAGGATCACGGAGAGCAGGCCGACGGCGTACATGCCGGTACGCCAGCTCGCGGCCTGGAGCAGCCACCCCTCGGTGAAGGCGCCGAAGGCGATGCCGCCGCCTGCCGCCGCGGCGTAGAGCCCGAAGGCCCTGCCGCGCTCCCGCGGTTCGGTGAAGTCGGCGGACACCAGGGCCAGCGCGGCCGTGGAGACCGGCGCGGCGCACGCGCCCAGCAGGACGGTGGACCAGAAGATCGCGGTGGTGGAGGCGGCCAGCCCGACGAGCACGAAGGACGCCGCGACACCGGCCAGGCCGAGGGTCAGGACCCGCTTGCGGCCCAGCCGGTCGGTGAGGTGCCCGCCGAGTGGCAGCACGAGGGCGAAGGCCAGCGCGGTGGTGAAGGCGAACAGATGCGGTGCCGCGCCCAGGTCGACGGATATGGAGGGAAGCGCGGTGGTGAGGGACGCCGTGCCCATCGCCACCAGCAGCTGCGCCGCCGCCGCGACACCGAGCCCGCGCCACCGTCCAGGGGGCGGGGTGCCGGGCGGCACGTCCGCCGAGGGGCCGACCCATGGCGAGGGCTGCCGGTCCGCCGGTGTGGTCGGGGTGTACGCGGGCGAAGGAGGCACCGGCTGGGAGGGGGACGGGGACTGCGCGGGGTGCTGGGGCTGGGCCGGGATGCGCGGGTCCGGGGACGGCGGCGGGGACGCGGTGCCCCGGGTCTCCGGGGCGAAGTCGAGCAACTGGGCGGCATGGCGCCCGAGCTGGGCCAGAACCGTGCCGGGGAGCCATTCGCCGTCCGGTCCGGTGGCGCCGTCCGGTCCGGTGGCGGTACGGGCGGCGACCTCGGCGGGCGTGGGACGCCGGGCGGGGTCCTTGTGCAGGCAGTCGCGTACGAGCCCGACGAGCGAGGGCGGTACGCCGGTCAGGTCCGCCTCGTCCTCCGCGACGCGGAAGAGATGGGCGTTCAGCCCGGTCTCCGCGGCGCCGAACAGGAGGCGGCCGGTCGACGCGTACACGAGCACGGCGCCCAGACAGAACACATCGCTGGCCGGGGTGAGGTCGATGCCGCGCACCTGCTCGGGGGACATGAAGCCGGGGGAGCCGATCAGCATCCCGGTACGGGTGTGCAGGCTGTCCCCGGCGAGACTGTCCATGGCCCGTGCGATGCCGAAGTCGATCACGCGGGGTCCGTCCACCGTCACCAGCACGTTCGACGGCTTGAGGTCGCGGTGGATCAGCCCCGCCGCGTGCACCGACTCCAGGGCGGTGGCCAGCCGGTTGGCGAGGACGCGGACCGAGTGCTCGGGCAGCGGGCCGAAGTCCCGGGCGACCACCGAGGTGAGATCGGGCCCGGGGATGTACTGGGTCGCCACCCAGGGCACCCGTGCCTCCGTGTCGGTGTCGAGCACGGCCGCCGTCCACGTACCGCCCACCCGGCGGGCGGCTGCTACCTCGCGCGCGAACCGTCTGCGGAATTCGGGATGCTGGGCGTGCTCGGCCTGCACCACCTTCACGGCCACGGTCCGTCCGGCCTCGGAACGGCCGAGGTACACCAGGCCCATGCCGCCCGCGCCCAGCCGGGCTATCAGACGGTAGGGGCCGATGTGAAGAGGGTCTTCGGTTTTCAACTGGTCCACGGCCATAAGGTAGTTGAGGTATCCAAGCCGTGGTGGCGGGTTGCCGGAACGTTTCGCGTGACAGGGGGGCCTTAACGGGCGTAGCGGTATCCCTTGCCCCGGGACGGGGCGTGCAGGTGAGGGACGCCCCCTCGGGGGAGCTAGGGCCTCTCGTTTGGATCATGCCGGGCTCGCGGGGGCCGGCACGCACATCTGCCGCGTTGTCGTCAGTCACCGACGCTCCGCGTCGGCTCCTTCCTCCGCCTTGCAGCTGCACGCACCAGCCCCCGCTCCCTGATCCAGCCTGATCCAAACGAAAGACCCTAGTGCAGAGCGGGCCCGCCTTGATGCCGTAGCGCAGGCCGTTCGAAGGGGCCTTGTCCACGGTGGCCTTGGTGGAGCCGATGTGCTGGCCGCTGTGCGGAGCCGGAGCCGGAGCCGGACACATACACAGACACGGACACGGAGCTGGTGTCGGAGCTGGAGCCGGGCCCCGTTCTCGGGCCGGTGCTGTCCGGGCGGCCGTCCTGACCGTCCTGGCTGTCCTGACCGTCCTGGCCGCTCCTGTCGTGCGTCCCGTTCCTGCCGTCCTTGCCGCGCGGGGTCGGGGCCGTCGGGCCCGGCGCGCCGGGGGCGTAACCGGTGGCGACGCACGGCACCGCCGCCTCGGTGTCCGCGTCGGGCACCGGCGCCGTATGCCGGGTGCCGACGGGCTGGGCGGCGTCGGTCCCGCGCCGGAACCGGGCCCGGAGCTGCGGGCCCTTCGGTCGTCCCGGCCGTGGGCGGTGTCCTGTCCCGGGGCCCGCCGGTGGACGCCATCGCTCCGCGTTGGGACGCGGGGCGTGCGGGTGGAGGTCTTGGGTTCATCAAGCAGGCTGGCCTGTAAGGGAGTTGAGGGCCACGGCCCGGCGGGATCGCCGCCGTCACCCGTCCGGCCCCGCCCGGATACCGGTGGCCGGTCACCCCGCGTAGCGTGGCAGCCGACCGTGTACGGCCCACAGGAGCGGCGACGGAGGCGGCAAGGGAGACGGGACATGAAGCTCGGCCTGCACTACTGGAACTACTCGACACCGGCCGACCCCGCGCTCATCGCGCCCACGCTCGCCGAGACGGCGCGGATCGCCGAGCAGGCGGGGATCGCGTCCTTCACCGTGATGGACCACTACTTCCAGATGGAGACCGGGCGCAGCGTCCCCGACGAACCCATGCTGGAGGGCTACACCACCCTCGGCTACGTGGCCGCGCTGACCGAACGCATGCCCCTCGGCCTGCTGGTCACGGGCGTGATGTACCGGCATCCCGGCCTCCTCGCGAAGATCGTCACCAGCCTCGACGTGCTCTCGGGCGGCCGGGCCCGGCTGGGCATCGGCGCCTCCTGGTACGAGCGGGAGCAGTACGGACTCGGCGTGCCGGTCGTCCCGGTCGCCGAACGCTTCGAGCGGCTGGAGGAGACGATCCGGATCTGCCTTCAGATGTGGAGCGACGACAACGGGCCGTTCCGGGGCAGGCACTACCAGCTGGCCGAGACGCTCTGCGTGCCCGAGCCGATCGGCGGACACCCGCCGATCATGATCGGCGGCGGGGGCGAGCGGAAGACCCTCCGCCTGGTCGCCCGCTACGGCGACGCCTGCAACCTCTTCGCCACCGGCCCGGACGAGGTGGCCCACAAGCTCGACGTCCTGCGCGCCCACTGTGCCGCAGAGGACCGCGACTACGCGGCCCTCACCAAGACCGTGCTGTACAACGGCCCGGTGCTGGACCGGCCGGCCGCCTTCCTCGACGACGCGCGGGCGTACGCGGACCTGGGCGTCACCGAGATCCAGCTGCTGCCCGACCGGCACCCGGTGAGCTTCACCCACCAGGTCGCCGAACACCTCGTCCCCGCCGTCACCGCGCTGGGGTGAACGGCGGGGCGCGGCCGGGGGCCTACACGCCGGTCGTGCCGTCGACGATCTCCCGGATCAGGTCGAGGTGGCCGTTGTGCCGGGCGGTCTCCTCGATCAGGTGCAGGACGATCCAGCGCAGATCGGGGTGGCGGCCGTCGTCGCGCGGGCGTACCGCCAGCGTGTCCAGGCCGTGGGAGGCGACCAGCTCCCGGTAGCGGGAGGTGCGCTCCGCGTACAGCGCCAGTACGTCGTCGAGCGGCATGTCCAGCGCGACGCGCATCTCGCGGTCGGGGTCCTCCTCCGTCCACGGCCCTTCGTCCTCGCCGCCGAGGAAGACCACCTCGAACCAGTAGTACTCGACCCAGCTCAGGTGGTTGACCAGCCCGGCGACGGTCATCAGGGGGGAGCCGGGCAGCGGGGCCCGGCGGGCGTTGTCCAAGGAGACGCCCTCGCACTTCGCGCGTGCGGTGTCGCGTGCGTAGTCGAGGAAGGTGGCCAGCTGGGTGCGCTCGTCCCGGGCGGGAGGCGTGTCGGTGCGTGTCATCGGCGTACACGATCCGCGACGGGGTACCCGTTGTCCACCGGATTCCGCCGCCGTGGAGGAGCCGTCCGGGGCTGTGCGGCGGCTGTGCGGCGGCCGGTGCGCGGGGGCGGGCATTGGGGTCCGGCCGTGGGCCCCTGGGCCCACGCCCGGGGGATCGTGCCTGGCTAGGCTCGTGAACGACCAACTGCGAGTCCCCTTGGCAGGCGCCCGGAAGGTGCGCCCGTCCGGCGTGCCCGCGCGCACCTGAACTGCACGCTCCCACCTGTCTTTCATGGGGTGATGTGTCGATGAGTGACGGTTTCTTCTACTCGTACCACCTCGGCTGGAGCCGCCCGGACTCCGAGTGCCTCTTCAGCGATCTCGACGCGGCGGGGCTGCGGCTCAGCCATCCGGTCACCCGGCGGATCACGCTCCTCGGCCCGGGGCCGGGGCCACGGGGCACCCCGTCGTGGGTGACCAGGGAACAGCTCGTCCTCCTGGCCGGTCTCCAGCGGCTCGACAGCGTCGACTTCATGCTGTGGGTGGACAGCGGGGCGGGCGTGGCCGCGCGGGTCCGCCGGATGCGGGATGGGGTCGTGGCCCTGGAGTTCGGCTTCGGCGGTCTGACCCGGGACGAACAGGAGGTGGCCGCGCGGGCGATCCGGGAGGCGATCGGGCGCGCCTCGGTGCTCTGCATCGGCTTCGTCGTCGACCGCGAGGGCGCCTCGGGGGCCACGGACTGGAGCGGCGTCGTCATCAACGGCACGACGTACTTCGACAGTTGGCCCGACACCCTGGCAGTGCGGCACCAGATCGCCGCGACCCAGCCGCAGTTGGCCGGAGTGGCCTCGTACGACCAGTCGCCCTGGATGCTGTTCGGCAGCGAGGTGCCCGTCCGGTAACGGCGGGAGGGGGCCGGTTCCGCCGCTTCGGGTCCGTGCGGGCCGCAATCGGTGACTTTGAGCCTTGCATTGGGCCCTGAGGCCCATGCCCCGAAGGGTGCCGGTGTGGTCGGATGCGTGGAGTGGCTGAACTCTGGCCTTACACCGGCAAGCTGGGGGACTCGTCGTGTCTGGCATGGGTGGAATCGCGGTCGCGGGCGGCGGCCCCGGAGCCGGTGGCGGCGTCGTCACGGGCGGGTACGGAGGCAGGCAGTCGCTGCCGCGCCCCCTTCAGGCGGTACTGATCCTCGTACGGCTGCTGTTCGCCGCCGCGGCCCTCGGCGGCATCGGTGTGCTGACGGTGGCGTCGTCGGTCGACGTGATCGACGGCCAGCTGCTCGGACTGCTGCTGTACGCGGCGCTGCCGAGCACGGTGGCCTTCGTGCTCTCGCTCTACGTACGGACCGGCGGGACCTGGGTACGGCGCGGGCTGCTGGCCGTGCACGTCTGGCTCGCCCTCGGCGCCCTGGCGAACATCGGGGACGGCGGTGCGCGCGGGGTCACCCAGCTGGTGATCCCGGTCGTGGTCGTCGTCCTGCTGTTCCGGCCGGGCGCCCGCGACTGGTTCGGCCTTCCCCTCGGGCAGCGCGCGCCGCACCGGCGGTTCAGCCTCGCGCGCATGATCCGGTGGCGGCGGGACGAGGGCCAGACCGCGATGGAGTACCTGGGCATGGTCCTGGTCGTCGTGGCCCTCATCGGCGGGCTCGTCGTCACGGGGATCGGCGCCCAGATCACCGGCGGGATGCAGGACGCGATCTGCCGCCTCACCGGGAGCGCCTGCCCGGCGCCCGGCAGCGGGAACGTGGAGGCGGGCCCCGCCAAGGGCTCCGGCGGCGCGGATTCGGCGGGGGGCGCGGACACCGCCGGGGGCGCGGACACGGCCGGAGGAACCAGCACCTCGGGCGCCGCGGGCAGCACGGGCGCCTCTGGCAACTCCAGCACCACGGGTGGCTCCGGCAACTCCAGCACCACGGGTGGCTCCGGGAGCTCCGGCGCCTCCGGGAACTCCAGCGCTTCCAGCGCTTCCGGCAACTCCGGCAGCACCGGTGGTGACGACGTCACCCAGGTCGACGACGGCGGCGACGACACCGACAGCTCCGGGGAACCGGACGGCGGCGACGACCAGGACGACAGCGGCGGCGACAACGGGGACGACGAGCCCGGCGAGAGCTGCACCTCCGGCGTCGGCGCCTTCTTCTCCTGTGCCGCGCACCAGACCGGCGGCTTCTTCGAGGGCCTGATCGGCGACGGCCTGTGGGGCGACATCACGGGCACCATCGACACGGTCTTGCACCCCATCAAGGCCTGGGACGGCCTGAAGGACTACGGCAAGAGCCTCGGCGACCAGTGGAGCGAGGACTCCAAGGGCGCCGGTGACAAGTGGGACAAGGGCGACTACCTCGGCGCGCTCTGGGACTGGACGAAGGCGTCCGGCAGCACCGGCCTGACGGTCCTCGACGACGTGTTCATCGGCGACGAGGTCCGGGACATGTGGAACCGGGGCGACGAGGGCCAGGCGATCGGCACCGGCCTGTGGAACATCGGCTCGCTGTTCATCCCGGGCTACGGCGAGGGCAAGCTCGTCGGCAAGCTCGGAAAGCTGGGCAAGCTCGGGAAACTCGGCAAGCTCGGCGAGTTCGTGGAGAAGGCCGGCGAGGCCGCGGGCAAGGCGAAGAAGGCCGCCAAGGCGGGGGACGTCGACGCCGCCGAGAAGGCCGCGAAGGAAGCGCAGCAGCACGCCGACGAAGCCGCCGAGAAGGCCGGGCTCAAGGGCTGCACCGTCGGCATCGGCGGCCGTCTCCGCGTTCCCTACGGTGTCCCGGAGGGTGCTGCGGACGAGGGCGGCCCCGCCGTCGGTGCGTCCGGCTCCGGCACCGCCGTACTGGCGGCGCCGCCCGGCTCCGTGCCCGTCGGCTTCCTCATGGGCGCGTGCGACGAGGTCGACCCGGAGAAGAAGGCCGCCGCCGACGAGGCCCAGAAGCAGGCCGACGAGGCGGCCAGGGCGGCCAAGGAGGCCAAGCGCAAGAAGTCCCTGGAAGCCGGCCAGAACGAACCGAAGCCGGCCTGGTACACGGACCTCAAGGACCCGACGACCGGGTCCAAGGACGGCGGCACCGGGAACTGGCAGGAGATCAAGCCCGGCGTCTGGAACTACCCGACCGAGATGGGCGCCCGCTACCAGGAACAGATCTCCAAGGTGGGCCGCGGCAAGGAGTACCGCGTCCCGCTGGACAAGCTCACCGGCAAGCCGGTCGACTTCGACGGCTGGGACGCCTCGCGGGGCACCTACCTGGAGGCGAAGTACGGGTACAAGAACCCCAAGTACTACAACGCCGACACCGGGACGCTCAACACCGACATCGCCAACCGCTGGGCCGACCAGGCGTCCCGGCAGGTCGACGCGGCCCGCGGCAAGCCGGTCGAGTGGCATCTGTCCGACCCGGACGTCGCCGAGGCGGCCCGGCAGATGTTCGAGGACCGGGGCATCCCGGTTAAGGTGATCAACACCCCGGGCGACGTGATCGGCTGAGCGCCGGACGGGGGTGGCGAACTGCGAACCGGGGCCCGAGTCCGAGGGAGAGCGTGTCGTGCTGAACGTCGTGGTGAACGGCCTCTGGGGCCCTCGCGGGGAATCCGTACCCGCCATCGCCGAGCGCTGGGCCGGCACGCTCACCGCGCTCGGGGAGATCGACGGGCCGACCTTCGGCCAGTGGCACGAAGCCGGTGACGACCTCCCGTCCGATCCCGTGCTGGAGCCCTCGGCCGCCGCGCTGGCGGAGTACATCGAGCGGAAGAACACGGGCCCCGACCTCGACGTGGCGGGCTACACGTCGTCGCTGTGGGCACGGAACCCCGGTACGGCGCACGTGTCCCTGGCGGTCCACGCGGGCAGCACCTCGCGGTACGCGGTGAACTCCGTCGCGCTCGCCTTCCGCTCGCGCGAGGTGGACGAGACCGCCCAGGTGATCCGCCGAGCCCCGGAGATCCTGCGGCTCCTCGCGGAGATCTGGGAGTTCGACACCGGACAGGTGTACGACCGGCCCCAGTACCGGGCGGTGGCCGAGCGGTTCGACCTGGCGAACAGCGACCCCAGGTGCGGCCGGGCGGTCTTCCTCTCCGCCGGGCGGGCCGCCCTCGCCCCCGGTTCCCTGCCCGGAACGTACGTCCGCACCGCGCACGGCGGTCTGGTCATCGACCTCACGTACGGCGGCACGAAGACCGCGGAGACCGCTGCGGTCATCGGGGCGAACGAGCGGCTGCGGGAGGCCGGGGCGCTGGAGAAGCTCCCGACGCCGTTCGACCGGGACCGCTTCTGACCGCCGGTCCCGGCCCCGTCCTTCGCGGACCGGGGCCGGAGACCGCGTACCGTCTCAGATCCAGCCCCGCATCGCCGCGAAACCGGCCAGCAGCCCCACCGCGAACGCCCCGAGCACCCCGGTGAACAGCGCGGGCATCAGCAGTGGACCCCACGCTCCCGGCCCGGCCACCGTGGCCCGCCGCGCCGGATCGGCCGGGTCGTAGCTGACCCGGACGGGCGCCCCGGCCTCGAAGCCGAACGGGCCCGGGGCGTGGTCGGTGAACTCGATGTCGCGCCCGTCGCCGGTACGGAAGGCGAAGACGTACTCGGTGGCGTAGCTGCGCTCCACGCCCGGCCCGCGGTCCACCGTGCGCCGCCCGGCGCACCGCCCCTCGGCGCGTTCGCCGTGGCGCAGCAGCCGCAGCACCCGGCTCAGCCGCAGGGCCGAACGCACCGCGAACGCGCCGAGGAACAGGCCGAACAGCAGCAGGAAGGTGGCTGTGCCGCCGGGCAGCATCTGCATGGACGAGCGCCCCCGATCCGCTACTTGACCGTGATCGAGTCGACGAAGGCGTCGAGGTCCTTCGTACTCAGCGTGCCCTTGACCGCGTTGATCCGCACCGCGAACGGCACCTTCTTCGAATCGACGCCCGCCACCACGACCCCGGTCATCCGGGTGCCCTGGGCCGGGGTCCGGTCCTCGCCGCTCGACGTGAACTCGTAGTCGATCCGGCGGGCGTCGCGGGCGCTCTCCGGACCCGTGAGCCGTACGTCCTCGGTGGCCTTGCGGGTGGCGCCGACCCCGATGCCGGCGCCCGCCGCGGCCGCGGCCTCGCCCGCGTCGTCCACACCGGTGGCGAAGTCGAGCTGCACCGAGACCATGCCGGTGCGCAGCCCGCTCTCCTCCTTCAGCGCGACGGCCGCGTTGCCCTTCGCCAGCTCGGCCTCGGGCTGCTCCTTGTACCCCTGGTCGCCGGGGTAGCCGACGGAGAGGCTCTTGGTGTCGAGCTTGTCCCAGCCCTCCGGGAGGGCGGCGGAGTCGCCGCCGCACCCGGTGAGCAGGACGAGGCCGATGGCGGCGGCAGCAGTCGCGCCGATCGCCCGGTGGATCTTCTGTGTCGTCGTCATCGCCCATCGCCTCTTCGTCGTGCCTGCGTGCCGGTCGCGGCCGGGGTGCTCCGCGTCCATCCTTCCGTACCGCTACTTCGCGCAGTAGCTGTACGGGAGATAGGAGCGCTTGTCGCCCTGCGGGGCCCCGAGGAACTGGGCGTCCGTCAGGGTCTCCTTCTTGTGCTCGTCGGAGATCGAGAACCCGAGGCTCATGCCGAGCGAGACCTCGAAGCCGAACTCCTGGGCGTCCGTCTGGCCGTTGTAGTTCATCGTGCTCGACAGGCCGTCCTGGTACATCAGCTGCTCGAACGGGTCGGTCCCGGCCGGCTTGTTCTCCATGGTGTGATCGCCGAAGAGGTACTCGAAGGGGGCGGTGTTGTTGCCGGAGCCGTCCAGCCACTGCTCGGCGACGGCCCGCTTGTCCTCGGTGGCCTGGTCGGTGTCCTTGCCGAAGACGATCGAGTTCGTCCTGACCTGGATGCCGGTCTCGCCGGAGGAGTCGGTGCCGCTGACCTTGCCGCCGCGCTTGTCGCCGTCCTTCTTGCCGTTGTCGCCGCTGACGTCGCCCTTGTCTGACGTCGAGGTGCCCTCGACGGTCTGGGTCATGTCGATGCGGACGATCTTCCCGGTCTTCTGGTCACGGGTGACGGTGACCGCCCCGGTCCGGCTGTCCTTCGCCCCCGCCGTGCCGCCCAGCGGGCCCGCCGTGCCGCTGACCTTGCCCTCCAGTTCGAGCTTGGCGGTGTACGTGTACGACTCGTTGCCGTTCACGTCGTCCTTGGTGATGGTCACCTCGGGCGAGAACTTCGCCTTGCCGCCGAGCTTCGCGCCGAGCTTGGAGTCGTCGCCCGCGCTGATGGAGAGTCCGCCGTCCGCGTAGGCGTTGAGGCCGATCGTCGAGTACGAGATCTTCTTGTCGCCGATCTTCTTCTCGACGTCCTTCTTCTTGTCGGCCCACTTCATGCCGGAGTACCAGCCACCGCCGTAGCCGCCGCTGTACTTGGTGGAGGTCTCCCACATCTTCATTTCCTCGATGTCGTCCCGCATCTTCTGAGCTTCTTCCTCGCTCTTGAAGACCCAGGTGTCACCGTTGGTGATCTTGATGCCGCCGCCGACGTCGACGTCCGCCTTGCCGAGCTTGCCGAGCTTGACGCCGGGGGTGGAGGCGTTGGCGCCGACCGATGCGGCGTCGGTGAACGTCATGTAGACGAGCTTGTCGTTCTCGTCGACCTTGCCGTCGCCGTTCACATCGGTGTTGGCCTGGCTGACCTTCTGCTGGAAGCCGTACTCGTTGCCCCACTCGAACCAGCCGATCTTCACCTTGCCGCCGACGGTGTCGGAGACGCTGGAGACCTGGCACATCTTGGGTTCGTAGTCGGCGTCCGTCTTCGGCTTCGCGGTGGTGTCGGTGCCGTTGCCGCCGCCGCTGGAGCAGCCGCCCCCGCCGCCGCCCATCGCGCTGATCGCACAGCGGATGCGTTCACCGATCTGCCCGCCGACCCCCGCCATCGACATGGCGCCGATCAGCGTGACCACCAGGACGACCACCCCGAGGTACTCCATGGCGGTGGCCCCGCCGTCCCGCCAGGAGTACGGCTGGTACGGGGCGGGCGCCTCCTCCTCGCGGTCCTCCAGCAGCCGGTCGACGGCCAGGCCCGCGGCAGCGCCGGTCACCACCGACACGACCGGCATCAAGGCGCCCTCGACGCCCACCAGGTGCCAGGACACGGCGAGTCCGTAGACCAGTGCGGCCACCGGCACGGCGAGCGCGGCGCTGAGCGACTTCACCCGGGAGTCGCGGTGCTCCTCGGGCAGCACCCGGGCGGAGGCCAGGACCGTGACCAGGGTCGTGATGACGTTGGGTACGTGCAGCAGCGCCAGCCGCCAGCCGAAGCTGGAGAGCCGTTCGTCCGAGGCCAGCAGCTCGACGAGCCCGCGCGAGACCAGATATCCGGCGGCGATGTAGACCAGCGCGCCGGCCGCCCAGCTACGGGTCAGCGCGAAGAACGCTCCGCTGCCCGCGCCGGAGCCACCGCCCCGGCTCCCGGGAGGTATATGGCCCCTGCCTCCACTTCCCCAGCCCCCGCCACCAGTCACGGCTCTTCCTCTCCGACGCCCGCTCGCCCTGCTTGCCCTGCGTGAGCCCGCGGTTCGGGATGCGGGCGTGGCCGTGAGCGTACGGGTGTACGAGCCGGGTGACCTGGGCCCTTGGCCCCAAAGTCGGGCCCAACGCGTGATGCCCCGCCCCGCCCGCGGGGTGCGGGAGGGGCGGGGCATCGGGGGAGCGGGCCCCGTCGGGGGTCAGTCCAGATCGTCCGCGAAGGTTCCGGCGCGCTCGGCGACCTCCGGGCGGCGGACCTTCAGGACGGCGAAACCGACGACTCCGACGACCAGCGCGCCGACGAACACGTACGGCAGCACGTTCAGCGGGAACTCCGGGACCGGCCACAGGTTGCGGTAGAAGACGTAGACCATCGCGGCGGCCCCGATCAGGCCGAGGAGCCAGGTGACCAGCAGCCCCCGTGCCCCGATCCGGCGCACGAACAGCGGGGCGGCCAGACAGACCAGGGTGTAGCTGAGCATGTAGCCGAAGACACCGATGGTGTCGATGTACGACGTCGCGTTCAGCGGTGCGGTCCCGGCGCCGACCACGAGCACCGCCGGAACGACGACGAACGGGGTGATGACCCAGATCGCGGCGGACGGGGTGCGGTGGCGCGGGTGGGCGCGGCCGAGCCGGGCGGGCATCACGCCCTCGTTCGCCATGCCGAACAGCAGCCGGGCGGCGACGGTGATGCAGGCCATCACCACGGCCACGAACGAGGCGGCGAACCCGGCGTGCAGGAAGAACTTCAGGAAGCCGAGCCCGGACATCTCCGCCAGCTCGTCCATCGGGTCGGAGCTCTTCCCCAGCGCGTCCGCCCCGCCGAACCCGGCGACCTGGGCGTACGTGGCGAACATGTAGAGCACCCCGGCCAGGATCGCGCTGCCCATCACCGAGCGGGGGATCGCCTTGTACGGGTCGGTGGCCTCGGCGCCCAGCGAGGCGGCGCCCTCGAAGCCGACGAAGCCGAGCACACCCAGCACCACGGCGAAGACGATGCCGTCGAGGGTGGAACCGCTCAGGCTCAGCTGGTCGGTGTCGATGATGTTGCCGCTCTTGAAGAACGCGGGCAGCAGCACGACCACGATCAGGACGATCGACACGACCTCCAGCACCGAGGCGACCCGCGCCGCCGTCCGCACACTGGCGATCGTCAGCCGCATCGCGACGGCGGCCAGCAGCACATCCAGCAGGATCTGCCCGGTGATCCCGGTGAAGATCCCGATGCCGATCTGGTCGAGGGCGCGCGCCGTGTAGTACCCGGCGCCTGCCAGCGAACCCGAACCGATGCACACCGCGCCGATCAGCAGCGCCCAGCCGGTCACGAAGGAGCCGGGCGCCCCGAGCGAGAGCCGGGAGAACGCGTACAGCGAACCGACCCCGGCCCGCCTGCGGGCGAAGACACAGATGCAGTACGCGATGGCCAGCACGGCGGCCATGGCCAGGAAGAACGAGAACCAGGCGCCGTTGCCCGCGGAGGCCGCCATGCTGGCGGGGGCGAAGGCGATGACGGCGCTGGGCGCCACGTTCGCGACGCTCTGCGCACCGACCTCGAAGGTGGAGACGGAGCGGTGGGCCAGGCCGTCGGACGGCGGGGCGGCGGTCTGCTTTCCGGCGGTGCTCATGTCCGGTCCTCCATCATCAGCAGCTGGCGCAGCGCGTGACCGGCGGCGAGGTCGGCCAGGGCGTCGCCCGCCTCGTGCAGCGGGCGCCGCGCCGAGATCATCGATTCCACGTCGAGCTCGCCCGACACCACCAGGTCCACCAGGGCGGGGATGTCGCGGGCGGCGTCCACCGAGCCGTAGTTGGAGCCGAGGATGCGCTGGTCGGCCTCGGCGAGCGCGAGCGGGTCGAAGCGGGCGGTGCGGCCGGTCGGCGGGAGGCCGACGATGACGGCGGCGCCGCCCTGGCCGAGCGCCGCGATGGACTGCTCGGTGGTCTCGATCTTGCCGATCGCGTCGAACACGTAGTCGAGACCCTCGGGGACCAGTGCGCGCAGCGCCTCGACGACATCGCCGTCACGGGCGTCGACCGCGTCCGTCGCGCCCAGCCTGCGGGCCAGCTCCAGCTTCTCCGGGACGACGTCGACGGCGACGATCCGGCCGGCCTTCGCCAGCCGTGCGCCCTGCACGCAGGACAGGCCCACGCCGCCGCAGCCGATGACGGCGACGGTCGCGCCCTCCTCGACGCCCGCGGTGTTGCGGACCGCGCCGACCCCGGTGGCGATGGCGCAGCCGACCAGGGCGATCACGTCGAGCGGCGCGTCCTCGCGGACCTTGATGGCGCCGGAGGCCGGAACCACGACCCGCTCGGCGAAGGAGGAGACACCCAGGTAGTGGTGGGCCCTCTCGCCGTCGACGGAGAGACGGCTGGTCCCGTCGTACAGCACGCCGCCGGGCGCCACGACCTCGGCGACCAGGCTGCACGCGGCGGGCCGCCCGGCCAGGCAGAAGCGGCACTCGCCGCAGGACGGCACCCAGGACAGCACCACGTGGTCGCCGACCGCCAGGCCGGTGACGCCCGCGCCGAGCGCGGTGACCACGCCGGAGCCCTCGTGGCCCAGCACGACCGGGACCGGGTGGTCCCACTCGCCGCGGATGACGTGCAGGTCGGAGTGGCAGACCCCGGCAGCCGTCACGGCGACCTCGACCTCGCCGGGGCCGGGCGGGGCCAGCGTGACATCGGCGACGGTCACCTCCTGGCCAGGGGAGCGGAAGACGACGCCGCGCACCGTGCGCGCGGTGCTCTCTTGGAAGGACGGGGAGCTCATGGGCCTACTCCTCGGGTGGTGCGGAACGGAACGGGGGAGGGGCGGCGCATACGGCCGTCGGGGCGGCACGGAGGTCCGCCAGGGCGTCTTGTTTAGCGCCATTAAACTTTCGTCAAGTTTTACAGCACTAAACTCGATGGGTAAAGACCCTTTGTGCAGCCTTGTGACCTGCTTCTCCCCCGCCACTGCCCGTGACCTCTCCGACAGGTAGCGTGTCCGCCATGTCCGAAGCCGCTGACACCCACATGTCCACGATCGGTCCGCGACTGCGCGAACTGCGCCAGTCGCAGCGGCTGACGCTGGCGCAGGTCGCCGAGGAGGCGGGTGTCACCAAGGGCTTCCTCAGCCTCGCCGAGCGCGGCAAGACCTCGGTCTCCGTCCCGACCCTGATCCGTATCTGCGAGGCCCTGGGCACCGGCATCGCCACGCTCTTCGACTATCCGGACCAGGACGTCGTCAAGGGCGGTATCGGCGCCCGGCTGGAGATGGGCGGGCACGGCATCGAGGAGTTCCTCCTCACCCCCGCCGAGGAACGGTACGTCCAGGTCATGCGGACGATCCTGCGGCCCGGCGGCGGCTCCGGCGGCGCGTACAGCCTGGAGGCCGAGACGGTCTTCGCGTACCTGGTACGCGGCGTACTGCGGCTCACCGTGGACGGCGAGCCCAGGCTCCTGGAGGCGGGCGACTCCACGACGTTCTCCGCGCGGGCCGCGCACGCCTGGGACAACCCCGGCGCGCAGGAGGCCGAGGTCCTCTGGTCGATCGCCCCGGCCCTCCCGCTCTCCCGCACGAAGCTCAGGCCGTAGCAGGGGCCCGGCGCGGGTCGTACGGAGGTGTCCGGCCGGTCACGTCCGGTCGGTCGCGGTCTGCTCGACCGTCACCACGGCCCCCGGCCGGATGCCCCACCCCTCCATCGTCCCGGCCTCCGACTCGATCACGTGCCGGGCCCGCAGCCGGGGCAGGCCCAGCCGTCCGGGCTTCATCGTGTGGACCGCCACCACCCGGAACTTCCGGTCCAGGTACGCCACATCGATGGTGAACCGCATCCGGAAGCTGTGCACGCTCCCGCACGGGGTGATCATCAGGGCGCCGTCGATCCCGTCCTGCCCGAGCAGACCGCGGCTGCGGGCCCGGTAGGAGGCCGCGATCCGCAGCGGTATCGCCTCACCCCGCCCGCCCTGTCCGTCGGTGACCGTCAACGTACCTCTGCCATTGCGCCATTGAGCCATGGCCAAGAAGGTAGCGCCAGGTGACGGCCGCTGGGTCCGGAACCGTACGCGGTGGGCCCCAGGACCCATGACCCGCGCCCGGCCCCCCGCCTAGGGTCGCCCTGTGGACGCCATGCTGACAGTGCTCGCCGCACTCTGGGGCGCGGTCGCCGGACTGCTGGTCCCGCGTGCCGCCTACCGGTTCTCCGTGGAACCGGAGGAACCCTGGCGTGACGCCTGCCCGGCGGGCCACGCGCTGACCGGCGCCGCCCGCGGCTGGCTCGGCTCCACCCGCTGCGCGGCCTGCGCCACGGCCCCGGCCGTCCCCGTCCCCGGCCCCGCCGATAGCCCTGCGGACGGCCCCGCCGAGGCCTCCGGCGGACAGCCGGACGCGGGCTCCGCCGAACAGCCCGCCGGGCCGGCCGCCCGTCCCGGCGCCACGCGCCACCCCGCGCGGTACGCCCCCGGCGTCCTGGTCCCCGTCGTCACCGCGGTGTCCTGCGCGGCCCTCGCGGCAGCCACCGGAACCCGCCCGGAACTGGCCGCCTGGCTGCTGCTGGCCCCCGTCGCCGTACTCCTGGCGGCCATCGACCGCCGCGTCCACCGGCTGCCCGACCGGCTGACCCTGCCCGCGGCCGGGGCCGCCGCCGTGCTCCTCGGCCTCGCGGCGCTCCTCCCCGAACACGCGGGCTCCTGGCTCTCCGCGCTGCTCGGCGGCGCCGCCCTCGGCGGCTTCTACTTCCTGCTCTTCGTGATCAACCCGAACGGCATGGGCTTCGGCGACGTCAAACTCGCCCTGTCCCTGGGCATGGTCCTCGGCTGGTACGGCTGGGCCATGGTCTTCGCCGGGGGCTTCGCCGGATTCCTGCTCGGCGCGGCGTACGGGTTCGGGCTGATGGTCCTGAGGCGGGCCGGACGCAAGACCGGCATTCCGTTCGGCCCCTTCATGATCACGGGCGCGCTGCTGGGCATCCTGCTCGGCGCCCTGGCCGCCTGACCGCGAGCCGCGCCGCGCACGAGCCGTGCCGCGCACGAGCCGTGCCGCGCACGAGCCGTGCCGCGCACGAGCCGTGCCGCGTATGGGTCGTGCCGCGTATGAGCCGTGCCGCGTGCGAGTCGCGCCACATATGAGTCGCGCCGCCCGGCGCCCCGCTGACACCATTCCCGTATGGCCGCAGCACCCGAAACAGAACGCGCACGGTTCGAGGCACTCGTCGCGGAGGCCGCCGCCGCCCCCGTCGACGGCTGGGACTTCTCCTGGCTCGACGGCCGGGCCACCGAGCAGCGCCCCTCCTGGGGGTACGCCCGCGCCATGGCGGAGCGCATGGGCCGGGCCACGGCCGCGCTCGACGTCCAGACCGGCGGAGGCGAGGTGCTCGCCTCCGTACCGAAGCTCCCGCCCCTCACCGTCGCCACCGAGTCCTGGCCGCCGAACGTCGCCCGCGCCACCGCGCTGCTGCACCCGCGCGGAGCGGCCGTGGTCGCCGATCCGGACGAACCCCCGCTGCCCTTCGGCGACCACGCCTTCGACCTGGTGGTCAGCCGCCATCCGGTGACCACCTGGTGGGCGGAGATCGCCCGGGTGCTCACCCCCGGCGGTACCTACTTCTCCCAACAGGTCGGCCCGGCCAGCGTCTTCGAGCTCGTCGAGTACTTCCTCGGACCGCAGCCCCCCGAGGTGCGCGGCGCCCGCGACCCCGAACAGGCCCGCGCGGCGGCCCGGACGGCCGGGCTGGAGGTCGTCGGCCTGCGTGCCGAGCGGCTGCGTACCGAGTTCTTCGACATCGGCGCCGTCGTCTACTTCCTGCGCAAGGTGATCTGGATGGTGCCGGGCTTCACCGTCGAGGAGTACCGGCCCCGGCTCGCCGAACTGCACCATCTGATCGAGACCCGGGGGCCGTTCACCGCCCACACCACCCGGTTCCTGATCGAGGCGCGCAAACCGGCGGACCCGGCGCGGGGGGCCGGAGGGTGCGACCCTGGACGGTGAGCGCCTGGGGGAGGGAGTCGGCCATGAGGGCGGACAACGAGGAGGGCCTGCCGCGGGTTCCGCGGCAGCGGAGGGCCGACTGGCTCAGCGGCGCGCGGATCGTCGGGGTGCTCGGTGTCTTCTACCGTCCCGAGGGGCTGCTGGCGGAGCCGGAGGCCGCCGAGTTCCTGCTCGCGGACGGCCAGTCGCTGCTGCTGACCTGTGCCTCGGACGGGAGCCTGCGGGTCGGGCCGGGCGCCTGGCCGCGGCTGCCCGACTGGTGCGTACCGTCGGGGCAGTGGGAGTTCGCCGCTCCGGCGGGCCTGCCGGGGCCGCCCGACGGCGGCTGGACCGTCCTGCGCACCGAGGAGCGCGGCGACACCAACGGCCAGGTGCGCGAGGCCGTCATCCGCTGCGAGGGCGGCAGCTTCGTGGTCGGCGGCGGGGACACCGTGGCGATCCGCTTCACCCGCGGCCACCGAGGCGCCCCGTCCCCCACCTGAGCCCCCGGACGGCGTGCGGAGCCCTTCGGGCCGCGTCCACGGCGGCCACGAACCGGCTGGCGCCGCTGGTGAGGCGAGGGCACGCACGCGCCCGCGCCGTTCGGCGCGGTCGCGCCGGCGTACGGGCCGTCCGCCAGAGGCCCGGGGCCCAGGCCGCGTCCCCGGCAGGCCCGTCGGGCAGCGGGGCGTCGGCGATCAGGCCGGTCTCCGTGGTCCGCCTGAGGGCGACGTGCCCGCGGACGGTGCCCGCTCCTCTCGTCCGGCGCGTACCTCAGGGCTCAACAGCCGTACCAGCGCGGCGCGTTGTCTTTCCCCCAACGGCGGTGGAACGTAGGTACGTTGTCCGGACGCGAAGGGAGCAGCGCCATGGCCGCGGAGTTGCGGGGTGACGTTCTGGGGGCCTCGCAGGTGCGGATGTACTCCCTCGGCGGAGACGTGGCCGGTGCCGGATTCCTGGTCGCCGCAGACCTGGTGTGCACCTGCGCGCACGTCGTCGAAGAGGCCCTCGGTCTCCCGGCGTCCGTGGACGAGGCCCCCCGCGGGCCGGTGAACCTCGACTTCCCGCTCCTGTCCGCCCGTCCCTCCGCGCGGGCGAGCGTGGTCTCCTGGCGCCACGGGGGAGCCGATGTCGCGCTGCTGCGGCTGGACCGGCCCGTCGAGGGCGCGAGGCCGGTGAGGCTCGTCGACGGGACCGCGGTCTGGGGACACCCGTTCCGTGCGTTCGGACACCCGAACGGCGCGGATCACGGCGTCTGGGTGCGGGGCACCCTGCGCGCCCGCTCCGGGGCGGGCCTCCTGCAGATGGAGGCGCACCTGCCCGGCCCTCGTGTCACGGAAGGGTTCAGCGGTTCTCCGGTGTGGGACGACACCCAGGGCGGGGTCGTCGGCATGACCGTGGCCGCGCACCGGGGGGAGAGCACCGCCTATCTGCTGCCGTCGGCCGGTCTGATCGACGAGCGCACCGTCGCGGCGCGTTGCCCGTTCCAGGGGCTGGAGCCCTTCACCGAGGAACAGGCCCGGTTCTTCCACGGCCGTGACGCGGACACCGACCGGGTGATGGAGGCCCTCGACCAGAGGCCGGTGGTCCTGGTGGTGGGCCCGTCAGGATGCGGGAAGTCCTCCCTGGTGGGGGCCGGGGTGCTGCCCCGGCTGCGGGAGCAGGGGGTCGGCGTGTGCGAAGCGCGTCCGGTCCCGGGCACCCGGGCGGCCTCCGTTCTCGCCCACGTACTGACCGATGTCCTGGAACCGGGGCTCGGCGAGATCGAACACCTCGTCAGGACCGAGGAGCTGGCCTGGCTCCTCGCCGACGGCCCGGATGTCCTCGCGGCGCTGCGGGAGCGGATCCTGGCCCGTGGTCCGAGCGCCGGGCACGTGCTCTTCGTGGACCAGCTAGAGGAGTACGCGCGCGCCGTGCCCGCCGAGGCGTGCGAGCTGTTCCGCATGCTGTCCGTCCTCGCCGGCCGGCGAGGCGCGGCAGCCCTGCGGGTCGTCGCCACCGCGCGCCCTGACTCCCTGGACGCCCTGGTGACGTCCGGCACGTCCGACGCCGTCAGTGATGCCGTGCGGTTCCTCGCACCGCTGAGCGACGACGACCTGAAGCGCGCGGTGACCGCGCCCGTCGACGCCGTGCCGGGGCTGTGGTTCGAGCCGGGACTGCCCGGGAGGATCGTCGAGGACGCGGGCGGCGAGCCGGGGCGGATGCCACTGGTCCAGTTCGCCCTGACCGAGCTGTGGCACCAGCGCAGCGGCTCGATGCTCACCCATGCCGCGTACGACGCGTTCGGGGGCATCGCGGGGGCCCTGGCCGGACACGCGGACGGTGTCCACCGCAAGCTGACGCGCACACAGCAGGAGCTCGCGCCCCGGCTGTTCGCACAGCTGGCCCGGCCGGGTGACGGCGACACCTTCGTCCGCAGGCCCGCCCGCACCGCCGGTCTCGCTCCGGAACTCCTCGAACTCGTCCGTGAGCTGGCCGGGTCCTCGCGCAGACTCCTCGTCCTCTCGCACGCCCCGGGGGAATCCGGGCAGGAGGAGATCGTCGACCTGGCGCACGAGGCACTGATCGGACTCTGGCCGCTCCTTCGCACCTGGCTGGTGGAGTCCCGGGACTTCCGTGCCTGGCAGGAACAGCTGCGCGCCGATGTGGGCCGGTGGCAGGCGCAGAAGAGCGATCCCGCGCGTCTGCTCAGCGGCTCGGACCTGGCCGAGGCGGACCTCAGGCTCGACGGGCACAGCCAGGACGTCTCCGCGCAGGAGCGCGCCTTCATCGAGCTGAGCCACCGCCACTCCCGGCGCAGGATCCTCGTACGCAGGGGCGCCGCGGGGGTGCTCGCCGTACTCACGGCGCTCTCCATCGTCCTGGCGGTCTCCACCTGGCGTGGCCTGCGGAGTGCCGAACAGCAGCTCCGCTCCCAGGCCGCGGGCCTCCTCGCCCAGGCATCCGAGGCGCGTCCGCCGGACGATCCCGCCACGGCCCTGCAACTCGCGCTGGCCGCCTACAACGCCCGGCCGACCGCCACGACCCGCCAGGTCCTGCTGACCCAGTACGTCCGCGGACAGCACCTGCTGGCCAGCCACCCGTCGGTCTGGGAGGGGCGCGCCACGGACATGGCGGCCACCCCGGACGGCCGCGTGCTGGTGGTCACCTCGACGCGCAGCAGCGACAACCCCCGGTTCACCGTGGTCACCGACGCCCTGAGCGGCACGCCGCGCACCCGGGAGCTGAGCGGCGTGCCCAAGGGACTGGTCCAGGTGCGGGCCCTGAGCCCCGACGGCCGCTTCTTCGCCGCGATGGGCTCCCGGGACGTCGTGCTCCTGTGGCGGCTGGACGGTTCCCTCCGCCCCGAGCCGCTGTCCGTGGTCCATCCGTCGGCCGGAACGGTGAACGGCACTCTGGACTTCAGCAGCGACAGCAAGCGGCTCCTGCTGACCGTGAAGCCCTCGTCCCGCTGCTCCCCCCTCCCCAAGTGCCCACCCGCGTTCGCCGAGGCATGGGAGACCGGATCGGGTGCTCGCATCCGCGTACCCGACGGGCTCGTCCCCGAGAGAGGGGCGCAGGAGGCGGCGTTCACCTCCGACGCGGATTCCGTCGTGACCATCAGCCACACCCCGGGCGCGGAGAACCAGCGGATCGAGATCAGGGACCTGCGCACCGCCCGGCTGCGGCACACCGCCCTCCTCAAGGACAACCTGGTCTCAGGCGCCAGGCTGGCGGCCGGTGGTGAGCTCCTCATCCGCCGGGCCGGTGACGACGCGTACTCACAGCCCCTCGGGACCGCTCCCGGCCGTCGCTCCGGACTGCTCGCCGTCGGCTGGGGCATGGACAGCACCCAGCGTTTCCACCCGTCGCCGGACGATTCGTCGAGCGGCACCGACGCAGGACTCTACGACGAGAAGATCCTGACCGACCTCGCCACCGGGCAGACCCGCATCGCCCGCATCCCCAGCGCCCGCGACACGGACCTCTCCAGCGCGGGCCTCGCGGTGGTACCCCGCGACGACGGCGAGGCGGTGGTCCTGGCGCCACTGGGCACCGCGCTCCTGATCGTGCGCGCCGAGCGGTACGACCGCGGGCGGTTCCCCGCCACGGACGGCGACACGGCCTCCAGCGTGTCGCCGGACGGGCGCTTCATGGCCACCGCCGACAGGAGCAGCCTGCGCGTCTTCGACTCGTCCGGCGCCCCACGGCAGTCCGTGCCGCTTCCGTTCCTCGGTGACGCGCCGTCCTGGACGCTGGCCTGGACCGCGGATTCACGACGGGTCGTGGTGTGGAGCAGGGAGGGCAACCTGCTCGCCGCGTACCCGGCGGGGAGCCTGAAGGACAAGGTGCCCCTTGACGGTGCGCTGCCCGGGGCGAAGGCGGCGGCGAAGGCGCAGGGGAGCCAGGGAGGCGAGGTGGAGGATGTCGCCGCCCTGGGCGGCAGCGAGATCGCCCTGCTGACGGTCGACGGGCGCCTCGCCCGGATCGACGCCGCCAACGGGGCCCTCCTGACACGGCCGGTCGCCGCCCACCCCGATCCGGACCGGTCCGGCATCGGCACCATCGACGACATCTTCACCCGGGGACGGCTGGTCCCCCGTCCGCACCACCCCGGTCAGGTCGTGGCGGTGACCCGGCGTGGTGCCGCGTTCGGCGACATCCTGCTGTGGGACCTTCGCACGCCCCGGCACATCAGGACCCTGACGGGGCTCCCGGTCGCGGCGCCGTTCTTCACCAGCGACGAGCCGTCGACCGGTCCTCTCGCCTTCGACGAGCGCGGTTCCCGTCTGGCCGTCCAGACCAGCAGCAGGAAGATCCGGGTGTGGGATGTCGACCGGCACAGGCAGCTGCCCGGCAGCGCGTCCAGCTCCGTGGACGGGTACCTGGTCGGCATCGGCGACGGGGACCGGGTCCTCACCTACAGCAAGGGCCGGGTGACGGTCCATGAACTGGCCGACGCGGGCAACTCCACCACCCTGAACGTCCCCGACGGGGCGGCGGCCTCCGTGCGGAGCAGCCGCCTGACGGTGCTCCTCGGCGGGGTGAAGCAGTCCTTCACCCTGCGGCGCAGGACCTTCGACCTGCGTCCCGAAGCCCAGTTCCGGGCCCTGTGCAAGGTCGCCGACCGCGACTACACCTCCGCCGAGCGCGAACTGCTGCCGGACGGAACCCCGGCACAGCCCCCCTGCACCTGACCTGGAGGCACCAGAGGATCCCGCGGCGGAGACGGGCAACTCCACCATCTGGCCGCGCTGCCTCCCACAGAATGATCCGCATGAACGATTCACAGGATTTCGCTCTCTCGGACGGAACCACGGTCCACTTCCTGATCCAGCCCGCGGAGCGTTCCGTCTCCGACGCGGAGCAGGCACCGGACGGCATAGGCCCGCTCGTTCCGGTCTCCCGGCGCCGCCGGGCGGCCGCCGTTGCCGCCGACGCGCTGCGGACGACGCTGCAACCCCTCGGCGCACTGGTCCAGGACGTGCACGACGCGGTCACCACCGGGGCGACCCCGCCCGCCGAAGTGTCCGTCAGCTTCGGCGTTCAGCTCGGGCACGATCTCAAGATCGGCATTGTCAGTGGCAGCGGACAGGCGCATCTGACGGTCACCGCCACCTGGTATCCGGAGCAGACCCAGGCATCCGGGTCCTGACGGCACCGGAGGACATCCTCCACCGCCCCGTCCGCACGGACGGGCGTACCGGCGGCGATCCCGGTCAGGGCCCCTGACCGGGGCAACGGCATTGTCCGTCAGCCCGTCAGCCCGTCAGCCCGTCGGGTTTCTCGGACCGGCGGTGGCCCGCGCGGTGAGCGCGCGGGCGGTGCGGGGCCCGTCGGCGGACGCGCACGCGTTCCGGCCCGCCAGCCGAGCCAGCCGCAGGAACGGGCCGGCCGCACGAACGCGCCGGCCGGGCTTCTCACCCGGTCGGCCGAGCGCCCCCTACGCGTGCGGTCCCACCGTCACCTCACCCACCGTCAGCTCCGCGTTCCCCTCCAGCACCTCGCCGACCCGCGCCACCTCCGCCTCCAGCTCCCGCAGCAGCCGCCCCGGCAGCGGCTCCAGCGGCTCCACGGTGACCGCGATCCGGCGGCCCGAGCGCCGCTGGTGCCACACCCCGGCCGCCGTGCCGTCGACCAGCAGCACCGGGTAGTTCCCCGCCTGACCGCCCGCCAGCGCCCGGGTGTACGCCGCGCCGGGGAAGAGCCGCTCGCGCGGCTGGGACGCGATGAGGAAGGCGTCGAAGTAGGGAAGCAGCCGCACCCCTCGGGCCGGTTCGGCGGGGAAGCCGGTGTCGCCCGCCCCCACCCACGCCGGTCCGCCCTCGTACGTCACCGGCTCGATCTCCCCGCGCGCGGCGAGCCCTTCGAACAGGTGTGCCGCCGGGCTCGGCGGCAGTGCCAGCCACTTCGCGAAGTGCGCGGGCGTGGCGGGCCCGTACGCGTGCAGATAGCGGCGTACGAGCGCGGTGAGCGCCGCCGGACCGTCGAGCGGTACGACATCGGGGCGGGTGTAGGTGACCTTGCGGCCCCGGTTCGGCGCGAAGCACAGCACCCCGCGGTGGCCCGCCAGATGCATCACCTGCCGCCAGCGCGGCCACATCCCCTGGAAGGCGGGCATCACCGGATCCCCCGCCCACGCCCCGGCCCGCTCCACCACCGCCTCGGAGAGCTCGTCCACGGTCAGTTCGGCCCCGGTCAGCGCGTCCCCGATCGCCGTGAGCACCGTCTCGGTCTGTTCCGGCGTCATCCGGGCGTCCTTGGCGAAGGAGCCGCGTCCGAAGGACAGCGCCGACAGGGCCCCCGTCCACATCGGCAGCTCGTCCGCCGGCAGCAGATGCACGGTGCCGCGCGGCCCGAACGTCTTGACCAGGGTGCGCTCGCGCCACAGCGCGTCGCGCACTCCGGCCCGGGTCACCCCCTCGGTCCGCAGCCCGACGGAGAGCTCGGCGGCGGAGAGCACCTGGGCGTGCGCCCCCAGGAGCGTGCCGACCACCCCGGCGGGGGACAGGGCGGTGGGGGCGGTGAGTCCTTGGCGTTCCATCCGGCGGGCGTTCGCGGCGGACCAGGTCACGGCTGCGGTTCGGGTCGTCATGCCGGGAAGCTATCCACCCAACAGGTCAGAAGCTGTCCGCATGCGTGGTGTATCCGGAGAGTGATTGTTGAGTGGCGTGGCGCGCGTCGGCACTTACGAAGGGTTATGGTGGAAACCCCCCCTCGGGCCGGTCCGTATCCCCCCCCACGGACCGGCCCGTTTTCTGTGGGCCCGCGGCGCCGGGCTCCCCGGCCCCGCGGCCCCGCGCGTCAGCCCCGCCCGGCCCAGATGTTGGTGCCCGCGGTGTCCACGGCGAAGGTGTCGATCTCCTTCAGCTCCTGCGCGGTCAGCTGCGGTCCGGCGAGCGCCGCCACGTTCTCCTCCAGCTGCGCCACGCTCGACGCGCCGATCAGCGCGGACGTCATGCGGCTGTCGCGCAGCACCCAGCACAGCGCCAGCTGGGCGAGCGACTGGCCGCGCCGCTCGGCGATCGCGTTCAGCCCGTTCAGGCGGCGCACCACCTCGTCCGAGAGCAGCGCGGGGTCCAGGGACTTGCCCTGGGTGGCGCGCGAACCCTCCGGGATGCCCTTCAGGTACTTCCCGGTGAGCAGGCCCTGGGCGAGCGGCACGAAGGAGATGCAGCCCATGCCGGCCGTCTCCAGCGTGTCGAGCAGCCCGTCGTCCTCGATCCAGCGGTTGATCATCGAGTAGGACGGCTGGTGGATCAGCGCGGGTACGCCCATCTCCCGGAGCAGCCGGGCGGCCTCGGCGGTCTGCTCCGCGGTGTACGAGGAGACACCCACGTACAGCGCCTTGCCCTGCTGGACGGCGGAGGCCAGGGCCCCCATCGTCTCCTCCAGCGGAGTCGCGGGGTCGAAGCGGTGGGAGTAGAAGACGTCGACGTAGTCCAGCCCCATCCGCTTCAGTGAGGCGTCCAGCGACGACAGCAGGTACTTGCGGGAGCCCCATTCGCCGTACGGGCCGGGGTGCATCTCGTACCCCGCCTTGGTGGAGACGATGAGCTCGTCCCGGTACGGCGCGAAGTCCTGGTGGAAGAGCTTGCCGAAGTTCAGCTCGGCGGAGCCGGGCGGCGGGCCGTAGTTGTTGGCCAGGTCGAAGTGGGTCACCCCGAGGTCGAAGGCGCGGCGCAGGATCGCCCGCTGGGAGCCCAGCGTGCGGTCGTCGCCGAAGTTGTGCCAGAGACCGAGGGAGACGGCGGGAAGCCTGAGACCGCTGCGGCCGGTGCGGCGGTACTCCATGGAGTCGTAACGGGCATCGTCTGCACGGTAAAGAAGAGGAGAATCAGTCACGTTTCTCTCCTTATCACGGACTTGTGACAGACCGGGTTGGGCCGGTGCGCCGCCCGCGCAGTAATGTGGCGGCTTCGGGGACTGCCACGGCACGGCGGGGCGAAACGCCCCGCGGACGAGTGCGGTGACCCCCGGGGGGACGGCCCCGGACCCCGGGCAGCGGGGGGCGGCCGGGCCCGCACGGAACCGAGAGGGTGAAACTCAGTGAACTTGCGCGACCTGGTGTACGGGCTCTACGCACGCCGGGTGGAGGGCCGCCTCGACCTCACCCAGGTGCCCAAGCACATCGGCGTCATCCTCGACGGCAACCGGCGCTGGGCGAAGGCGTCCGGCGGCACGGCCGCGCAGGGGCACCAGGCGGGCGCGGACAAGATCAAGGAGCTGCTCGGCTGGTGCAGCGAGACGGACGTCGAGGTCGTCACGCTCTGGCTGCTCTCCACGGACAACTTCGACCGCCCCGACTCCGAGCTGAAGCCGCTCCTGGGGATCATCGAGAACACCGTGCGCGACCTCGCCGCGGACGGCCGCTGGCGGGTCCACCACGTCGGCACGCTCGACCTGCTGCCCGCTGGCACCCAGACCGTGCTCAAGGAGGCCGAGCAGGCCACCTTCGACGTCGACGGGATACTGGTCAACGTCGCCGTCGGCTACGGCGGTCGCCAGGAGATCGCCGACGCGGTCCGCTCACTGCTGCTGGATCACTCCGCCAAGGGCACCTCCTTCGAGGACCTGGCCGAGATCGTCTCCACCGACATGATCTCCGAGCACCTCTACACCCGGGGCCAGCCCGATCCCGACCTGGTCATCCGTACCAGCGGCGAGCAGCGGCTGTCCGGTTTCATGCTCTGGCAGACCGCGCACTCCGAGTACTACTTCTGCGAGGTCTTCTGGCCGGCCTTCCGCAAGGTCGACTTCCTGCGCGCGCTGCGCGACTACGCCGCCCGCGGCCGCCGCTTCGGCGGCTAGCCGGTCTCCTGGACGTCCCGCACGGCCCGCCCGTCCCGGGCGGCATGGCTTCGGTTGTTCGAGGGAATACCCCTGACAGGTCGACGTCCGGTCAGGAACCAGGCGGACGTCGTGTCCAAGTGAGCGGCATCGAGTCCGCTCGCCCGGGAGGCCCTTTGCACACGAAGGACCGTACGAACGACGCGGAGGGCCGGTATCCGGCCCGTGCATCGTGGTCCCTGCCCGGCCTTTCCTCTCCATTGGGATGCTCCGCGACGCCGTCGCACCCCAACCTCGTCCGAGGGGGTACGTCCTTCCGTGGTGACCAGCACAAAGCGCCGCATTCCCGACAGGCGCACCTATGTTCTCGACACCAGCGTCCTGCTGGCCGATCCGAACGCCATGACGCGTTTCGACGAACACGAAGTCGTGCTCCCGATCGTCGTGGTCACGGAACTGGAGGCCAAACGCCACCATCCGGAGCTCGGATACTTCGCCCGGCAGGCCCTGCGCCTGCTGGACGACTGCCGCGTCCGGTACGGCAGGCTGGACGCCCCGATCCCGCTCGGGGACCTGGGCGGCACGCTGCGCGTCGAACTGAACCACTCCGACCCCGGCGTACTGCCCGCCGGCTACCGGTTGGGGGACAACGACTCACGGATCCTCGCGGTCGCGCGCAACCTCCAGGCCGAGGGGTACGACGTCACGGTCGTCTCCAAGGACCTGCCCCTGCGTATCAAGGCGTCCTCGGTCGGCCTCCTCGCCGAGGAGTACCGTGCCGAACTCGCCATCACCGACTCCGGGTGGACGGGCATGGCGGAGCTCTCCCTCTCCGGCGAGCAGGTGGACCTGCTCTACGGAGAGGAGACGCTGTACGTCCCGGAGGCCGCCGAACTTCCCGTGCACACCGGACTGGTGCTCCAGTCCGAGCGCGGCAAGGCGCTCGGCCGGGTCACCGCCGAGGGCAATGTGCGCCTGGTCCGGGGTGACCGGGAGGCCTTCGGCATCCACGGCCGCAGCGCCGAGCAGCGCATCGCGCTCGACCTCCTCCTCGACCAGGACGTCGGCATCGTGTCGCTCGGCGGCCGGGCGGGCACCGGCAAGTCGGCGCTGGCGCTCTGCGCCGGGCTCGAAGCCGTCCTGGAGCGCAGGCAGCACCGCAAGGTGATGGTCTTCCGCCCGCTGTACGCGGTCGGCGGGCAGGAGCTGGGCTATCTCCCCGGCACCGAGGCCGAGAAGATGAGCCCCTGGGCACAGGCCGTCTTCGACACCCTTTCGGCGGTCGCCGGGCGCGAGGTCATCGAGGAGGTGCTGGGACGCGGGATGCTGGAGGTCCTGCCGCTCACCCACATCCGGGGCCGCTCGCTGCACGACGCCTTCGTGATCGTGGACGAGGCGCAGTCGCTCGAACGGAACGTCCTGCTGACCGTGTTGTCCAGGATCGGGGCGAATTCCCGGGTGGTCCTCACCCATGACGTGGCACAGCGGGACAATCTCCGGGTCGGCCGGTACGACGGAGTCGTCGCCGTGGTCGAGAAACTGAAGGGGCATCCGCTCTTCGCGCACGTCACCCTCACCCGGTCCGAGCGTTCGCAGATCGCCGCTCTGGTGACCGAAATGCTGGAGGAAGGCCAGATCTGACAGGGATGTGACCCTCGGTGCGCCCGGCGAGCGGAACAGCTTAGCCGGGCGTCGCCGTGTCGCGACGCTGTTTCCGGGAATCGTCTGCTCCAAACGAGGTGTGAGCTTTCACACGCAACAGAGAATTGCTTCCCGGCGTGCCGTTCCGGCAGAGTCTTGCTTCCGTCAGGCCCCGCATACGGCACACCCGCACCTTTCGAGGTGCCATGCACCGCACAACTCAACAGACGCCGTCCGTATGCCGCCCGCGAGTACCACGCGGCGCTCCTCAGGGAGTCGCCCACCGGGCCCGTGCCTCCCCGTGACCCAAGCAGTAGGGAGGCCAGCGCCAGGGGCACGATTGCGTCCGCGAGGTCACCTAAGCGGGCGATGCTGGAAGGACACCGTGTGAGCCGGATCTCGGTCCGGGGGTTCGCCGTGGCATCCGCCACCGCCGTAACCACCGTTGGCGCCGTCGTGGGCGTTGCGTCGGGCAGTACTCCTGCTGTCGATGACAACAACTTCGAGGCGGCCGCAGCCGACACCACGCTGCTCGCAGACATTCCCGCGGGCCAGCAGGCCCAGGTGCAGACCGCTTCGCTGACGCAGCAGGCCGACGCCCAGGCGTCCGCCGCCGATGCCGCGGCGAAGAAGTCCGTGGAGGAATCGGCCCGCATCCAGGCCGCCAAGGACGCCAAGTCCAAGAAGGCCGCGGCCGAGCAGCGGGCCGAGCAGGAGCGCAAGGAGAAGGAGGAGCGGGCCAACCGTTCCGAGATCCGCAGCGCCTCCAGCTTCGCCGCGCAGGGCTCGTACACCGCGGCCGAGGTCCAGGCGATCGCGCGGCAGATGATCCCCGCCGGCCAGTTCCAGTGCTTCAGCAACATCGTGAACCACGAGTCCACCTGGAACTACCGGGCCACCAACCCGTCCTCCGGTGCCTACGGCCTCGTGCAGGCGCTGCCGGCCTCGAAGATGGCCACCGCCGGAGCCGACTGGCAGACCAATCCGGCCACCCAGATCAAGTGGGGCCTCAACTACATGAACGGGAAGTACGGCAGCCCGTGTGGTGCCTGGTCCTTCTGGCAGCAGCACAAGTGGTATTAGAACCTCCGAGGTTCTGATTCCGGCTACGCAGAGCCCCTCACCGTTCTACGGTGGGGGGCTTCGCGCGTGTACGGTCGGTTCCCGCGGCCCGGTCGGGGGGCGGCGGGAGAAAAGACGGGGGAAGAGGAACGATCATGTCGAAACTACCGGGGTGGCTCTCCCGGCTGGGCACCGAACTGACCGATCTGGGTGACCGGCTGGAACAGCGCCGGGCCAGGACCGAGCACGAGGAACCCCCGACACCGGTCGCGTCACCGCCGCCGCCCGGACCGGCGCCAAAGGCCCCTGCCCCCGAGGGCCGGGGGGCGGAGAAGGAAGCCCCGCCCGCCGCCGCGGCCGGTCATGTGCCGCCGCCGCCCTCGTACGCGCCGTCCGTCGCCGCCCGGCCCGATCCGGTCGCGGCGATCCCCTGGGGGATGCGTGTCGCGGCCGAGGCCGGCTGGCGGGTGCTGGTCCTCGCGGGCACCCTCTGGGTGCTGATACGGGTCATCAGCGCCGTACAGCTGGTGGTGCTCGCCTTCGTCGCCGCGCTGCTCGTCACCGCCCTGCTCCAGCCGACCGTCGCGCGGCTGCGGCGCCACGGGCTTCCGCGCGGACTGGCCACCGCCGTCACGGCGGTGCTCGGTTTCGTCATCATGGGCCTGGTCGGCTGGTTCGTGGTTTGGCAGGTGATGGACAACATCGACACCCTCTCCGAGAAGGTGCGGGACGGTATCGAGGAGCTCAAGCACTGGCTGCTCGACAGCCCGTTCCACGTCACCGAGCAGCAGATCAACGATGTCGCGAAGAACCTCAGCGACACCATCGGCACCAACACCGAGCAGATCACCACGGCCGGACTCCAGGGCGTCACCGTGATGGTGGAGGTCCTCACCGGCATGCTGCTGGCGATGTTCTCGACGCTCTTCCTGCTCTACGACGGGCGCCGGATCTGGCGCTGGGTGCTGAAGCTGGTGCCCGCCCAGGCCCGGCCGGGTGTTGCGGGGGCCGGGCCGCGCGCCTGGCGGACGCTGACCGCCTATGTGCGGGGCACCGTCATAGTGGCACTGATCGACGCGATCTTCATCGGGCTCGGGATCTTCTTCCTCGATGTGCCGATGGCGGTGCCGCTGGCCGTCTTCATCTTCCTGTTCGCCTTCATCCCGCTGGTCGGCGCGGTGATCTCCGGGGCGCTGGCGGTGGTCGTCGCGCTGGTCACCCAGGGGGTGTTCGCCGCGCTGATGGTGCTGGCGGTGGTGCTCGCGGTGCAGCAGATCGAGGGCCATGTGCTCCAGCCGTTCATCCTGGGGCGCGCGGTGCGGGTGCATCCGCTGGCTGTGGTGCTCTCGGTCGCGGCGGGCGGTCTGATGGCCGGCATCGGCGGCGCGGTCGTCGCGGTCCCGCTGGTCGCGGTCACCAACACGGTGGTCGGCTATCTGCGGACGTACGGGCAGGAGGAGGCGTTGCGGCACGCCCCGTCGCCGCACGGGGCGACCGCGCTCGACGTCGCTCCGACCCCCGCTCCCGGCGCACCGCCCGAAACCGCCGGGCCCGGTGGCGGCGGCACGAAGGACGCGTAGCCGCGCAGGACATGCACGAGGGCCCCGTGGACGGTCGGTCGTCCACGGGGCCCTCGTGTGTACCGGAGAGGCAGGTACGGTCCTACTCGGCGAGCACGGCCTCGGCTTCGAGGGTCACGCCGACCGCCTGGATCACCGAGGCGATCTTGACGGCTTCCTGGATGGTCTCCCGGTCCACGCCGGCCTTGCGGAGCACCTGCTCGTGCGAGTCCAGGCACTGCCCGCAGCCGTTGATCGCGGAGACCGCGAGCGACCACAGCTCGAAGTCGACCTTCTCCACACCGGGCTTGCCGATGACGTTCATCCGCAGGCCCGCGCGGAGCGTCCCGTACTCGGGGTCCGACAGCAGGTGCCGGGTCCGGTAGAAGACGTTGTTCATCGCCATGATGGCGGCGGCCGACTTCGCGGCGGTGTACGCCTCCGCGGAGAGGTTGGCCTTCGCCTCCGGCTCCAGCTCGCGCAGCACCTTCGGCGAGCGCGAGGCGATCGCGCAGGCGAGAACGGTGCCCCACAGCTGCTGCTGCGGGAGCTCGCTGTTCCCGATCACCGAACCGAGGTTCAGCTTCAGGTCCTTGGCGAAGTCCGGAACGGCGGCCTTCAGTTCGTCGAGTGCCATGTCGCCGTCAGCTCACTCGCCCGAGAGGAGCGCGACCGGGTCGAGGGTGTTCTCGCCCTTGGTCCAGTTGCACGGGCACAGCTCGTCGGTCTGCAGGGCGTCCAGGACCCGCAGGACCTCCTTGGGGTTACGGCCCACGGAACCGGCGGTCACCATCGTGAACTGGATCTCGTTGTTCTGGTCGACGATGAAGACGGCGCGCTGCGCGAAGCCGTCCTCGCCCTCGATGCCGAGGTCACGCATGAGCTCGTGCTTCGAGTCGGCCATCATCGGGAAGGGCAGGTCGGTCAGGTCCGGGTGGTCCTTGCGCCAGGCGTGGTGCACGAACTCGGAGTCGCCGGAGAAGCCGAGGATCTGCGCGTCACGGTCGGCGAACTCGTCGTTCAGCTTGCCGAAGGCGGCGATCTCGGTGGGGCACACGAAGGTGAAGTCCTTCGGCCACGCGAAGACGATCTTCCACTTGCCCTCGTAGGTCTTGTGGTTGATCTGCTCGAATTCCTTGCCGCTCTCCAGCGAGACACAGGCAGTCAGGTCGAACTCGGGGAACTTGTCACCGACAGTGAGCACGCGCTCTCCTTGAAGCGTTGGAAATCCCTTGTGGGGCTTTCCTGAGGGTTGGACGAGATCCACCTTGGCACAGAGTCCATTGATCACGGAAATAGCTATAGTTGGTTGTGATGATCGGAGGTGCCTATCAGTGGTGCAGAGCAATCAGGGCACTCGCCCCAAACAGCCCAGTCTTTCGCAGCTGCGCGCCTTCGTCGCCGTCGCGGAGTGCCTGCACTTCCGGGACGCGGCGGCATCGATCGGGATGAGCCAGCCCGCGCTCTCCGGGGCGGTGTCGGCGCTGGAGGAGGCACTGGGCGTCCGGCTCATCGAGCGTACGACGCGCAAGGTGCTGCTCTCGTCGGCGGGGGAGCGGCTCGCGGTACGGGCGCGGGCGGTGCTGGAGGCCGTCGGTGAGCTGATGGAGGAGGCCGAGGCGGTCCGGGCACCGTTCACCGGAGTGCTCAGGCTGGGCGTGATCCCGACCGTCGCCCCGTATCTGCTGCCGACCGTGCTGCGGCTGGTCCACGAGCGCTACCCGGAGCTCGACCTCCAGGTCCACGAGGAGCAGACCTCCTCGCTGCTGGACGGGCTCGCCGCCGGACGGCTGGACCTGCTGCTGCTCGCGGTGCCGCTCGGGGTGCCCGGGGTGAGCGAACTCCCGCTTTTCGACGAGGACTTCGTCCTGGTCATGGAGAAGGGACACTGGCTGGGCGGGCGCGCCGACATCCCGCGCGAGGCACTGCGCGAGCTGCCGCTGCTGCTGCTCGACGAGGGCCACTGCCTGCGCGATCAGGCCCTGGACATCTGCCGCGAGGCGGGGCGCACCACGGGCGCCCCCGTCACCACGACCGCGGCCGGGCTCTCCACACTGGTGCAACTGGTCGCGGGCGGACTCGGGGTGACGCTGCTGCCGCGGACCGCGCTGACCGTCGAGACCGACCGCAACGACGCGCTGGCCACCGGCTACTTCGCCGAACCGGCCCCGTCGCGGCGGGTGGCGCTGGGGATGCGGACCGGGGCGGCCCGGCAGGAGGAGTTCGAGGAGCTCGCGGCGGCACTGCGCCGGGCGATGGCGGCGCTGCCGGTCCGGGTGACGGACGGCGTACGGGACGGGGCCGACCGCTGAGGGGAAGCGTGAAGGGGCGCGGCCCCGCAAGGCCGCGCCCCGTCGTTCTCTACCGCTCGGTCACTCCGTACGCAGCCCGTCCGGGCGCATCATGCGCCACAGCGGAGGCAGTGACACCAGGGTCACCAGCGCGATCAGCGCCGCGCCCGCACCGGTCATCGGCAGGAACAGCCACCAGTTGGTGATCTCCTTGTCGAGCATGGAGATCAGCGCCGCCCCCAGGCCGAGCCCGCCCGCGATGGCCACCACCAGCCCGGTCACCACCGGCACCGCCGTCTGCCAGAGCACCGACCAGCCCAGCGTGGAGCGCCGGGTGCCGAAGGCGACCAGGACCGACAGCAGGCGCTTGCGCTCGCGCAGCTGCTCCAGCTGCGAGACCAGCATCGAGGCCGCGATCAGCAGCAGCGTCGCGGTCCCGCCGACCTGGAGGCCGCGCTGCACGCTGGCGTACTTCTTGTCACGGGCCACCGACGTGACGGTCGACACCCGCATCGTGGGGTCGATCCTGGCAGCCGTGTTCCGTACGAACTCCGCGACGTCCGGCACGCTCTCGTCGACCCGGATCTGGGTCTGGAGCGCCGCGCCCGGCAGGGTGCTCGGGTCCACCGCGCCGAGGGTGGCCAGGATGCCGGTGGCCTCTTCGCCCAGCGGGCTGTCGACGGCCGTGACCGTACGGGCGTCGGCGGGCAGCGTCCATCGCACCGACGCATCCCCCGCCGAGGCCATGACCTCCTTGCCCTTGCGGGCCGTCTTGTCGATCCACCGGGTCATCGACTTGTCGTTCCTGGGGTGCGAGACGAAGGTGTCGCCGTCCTTGCAGGCGCCGATCCGGGCCATCTCGCGCAGGCTCGCGCAGTCGGCGATGGTCAGACTGGTGGTCCGCTGGACCTCCTCGGAGCCCTCGGCGTCGCCGGGGTGGGTGACGTACACGTCGACCTTGCCCGTCACCGACGTCACGCCCCTGGTGTTCCTGAACGCCTGGGCCACCTCGGTGGCTCCCCCCGGGGTGACCTTCTCGGAGAACGTGTAGAACTGGGCCCGTGAGGTGTCCTGCCCGGTCAGCTTGTTGAACTCGTCGCCGACCGCGGCGAACATCATCTGCAGCGCCACCGCGCCCGCGACCGCCACCGTGATGCCGCTGACCGCCCGGGAGGCCGCCCCGCTGCTCAGCTGGAGCCGGCGGACGGCGAGCTGCCAGGGAACCGGGCCGCCGTGCAGCCGGTTCACCAGCGCCTCGACCAGCCAGGGCAGCAGCAGCGCGAGTCCGACCAGGACCAGCACCGCCCCGCCCGCGATCGGATACGGGTTGACCGGGCCGTACGCCTCGACCTTGCCGGTCAGGGTGAGGACCGCCAGACCGGCGACCGGCACCGGCAGCCGCCACCAGAGCCGCCGTCCGCGCCTGCGGCCGTTGCGGATGACACCGAGCGGCTCGATCACCACCGCGCGCATCGCGGCCAGCGTCACCACCACCGCCGTCAGCGGCACCGCGACGATCACCAGCGCCACCAGCAGCGGATCGGGCACCAGGTCGGCCGGGAAGACGCTGACGTTCCACACCTCGATGCCGCCGACGAACTCGCGGGCCACGAAGAAGAACGCCACACCCGTCAGCACGCCGAGCAGTGCCCCGAACAGGGCCTCGCCCGCCGCGATCCGCCGGGTCATCCGGATGTCCGTGCCGACCAGGCGCAGCGCGGCGAGCCGCCGGTCGCGGCGGTCACCGCCGAACCGCACCGCCGTCACGATGAAGATCGCGACCGGCATCAGCAGCACCACGCTGATCAGGATGATCAGCACGATCAGGATGGACGGCATCTCCTCGCCCATGTTCCGGTCGCCGTACCCGTCGATCCGCTGGCCGCTGCGGGCGGGAGTCAGGGTGTCGTCGCCCGCGTAGTAGATGAGGTCACCCGGCGAGACCAGGCCGGGGTCGGCGATCGTACCGATGGTCCGGTACGACAGCCGCTCCTTGAGGAGCCTGCCGTCGGGGGAGCCCAGCAGCTCCTTCAGCGCGGGGGAGACCACCATCTCGCCCGGGGCGGGGAAGCGGTCGACCCCTGGCGGGCGCACCGGGTGCGCACCGTCCGCGCGCATCAGCTGGCCCTCGATGACGCGACCGCGGAACTCCGTCTCGACGTCGGACCGCAGCACGGAGGTGTCGGACTTCGAGGCGGGCTTGCCCGGCGACTCGTCGACGATGCTCGCGGCGCGGGCCGCGCTGCGGTCGGTGCGCTGCTGGAGCATGTGCGGTACGGAGGCGGCGGTCAGCAGCAGGGCCACGCCGAGGCCGACGCCGACGGCGGTCAGCGCGGTGCGGATCCAGCCCTCACGGCCGCCCCCGGCGCCGAAGCGCATGCCGAGGCCGAGATCGCGGAGCCAGGCCGCGAGGCCGGTGGGCGCGGTGGGGCGCGGGACGGCCGGCGGGGCCGCCGCGTTCTTCTCGTCGAGCAGGGTCATCCGGCGTGCTCCAGGTCGCGGGTCCGCCCGTCGCGCACGGTGACGTCACGGTCGGAGTACGCGGCGACCCGCGCCTCGTGGGTCACCAGGACCACGGCGACGTTGGTGGACCGGGCGGCCTCGGTGAGCAGCTGCATCACGCGCTCGCCGTTCAGCGAGTCCAGCGCACCGGTCGGCTCGTCCGCGAAGATCACCTTCGGGGAGGCGGACAGCGCGCGGGCCACGGCGACGCGCTGGCCCTGGCCACCGGAGACCTCGCCCGGCCGCTTGGCGGCCACGCCGTCGACCTCCAGCCGCTCCAGCCAGTGGAGGGCCGTGCGCTCGGCCTCCTTGCGCTTGGCCCCGGCCAGCCGGAGCGGCAGCGCGACGTTCTCCACGCAGGTCAGCTCCGGGACGAGCTGGCCGAACTGGAAGACGAAGCCGAACTCGGTACGGCGCAGGGCGCTGCGCTCGGCGTCGGACATGGCGGAGAGCTCCCGGCCCGCGTAGGTGATCGTGCCCCGGTCCGGGGTGACGATGCCGGCCAGGCAGTGCAGCAGGGTCGACTTGCCGGAGCCCGAGGGGCCCAGCACGGCGACGACCTCGCCGGGGTGGATGGAGAAGGACGCGCCGTCGAGCGCGGGCGTCTGGCCGTACGTCTTGTGCAGGCTGTCGGCGCTGAGCAGGGAACCGGCGGGGATCACGCGCCCACCTCCATGGCGAGTCGGTCGAGCCGGGCGGCGGTCAGTTCCAGCCAGCGCAGATCGGCTTCGAGGTGGAAGAGCGCGTGGTCGCAGATCAGCTGGTCGGCGAGATCGCCCTTGCGCTTGCGTTCGGTGAGCATGCGCATCAGGCGCAGGTGTTCGGCGCGCTGGGTGTCCAGCAGGGACTCCGCGCTGCGCCCGGTGAGCAGCGCCAGGACGACCTTGGTGTAGAGCGTCGACTGGAGATACGGCTCGGGCTTCTCCGGCTGCGCGAGCCAGGCGCCGACATCGGTGACCCCGGCCTCGGTGATCGCGTACCGCTTGCGCTCGGGGCCACCCCCGCTCTCGATGCCGTCGACCTCGACGAGGCCGTTCTTGAGCAGCCGGGACATGGTCGAGTAGACCTGCCCGTAGTGCAGGGGGCGGTCATGGCCGAACTTCTCGTCGAACTCGCGTTTGAGGTCGTAGCCATGGCGGGGGCCGGACTCCAGGAGTCCGAGCAGGGTGTGGCCGATAGACATGCGGAGCACTGTACACGGTGTGTATACCCGCGATGTATACCCCTGGTGAATACCCCTGCCCACTGCCCCGCGCCGCCCCGGAACTCAGGCTTCCGGCGGCTGCCGCGGCTCCGGGGATTCCTGCGTTCCCGACGCCTCCGGGTTCTTCGGGGGGCGGCCCCGGCGGGGGATCGGCCGTGCCGCGCCCGGCAGCCGGCCCGCCTCCGCCAGCGCCCTGCGCAGCAGGAACTCGATCTGGGCGTTCGCGCTGCGCAGTTCGTCGGAGGCCCAGCGGGCCAGCGCGTCGTGCACCGCCGGATCCAGCCGCAGCAGCATCTGCTTGCGCTGCGGCGGGGTCCGGCGGGCCGGGGGCTGTTCGGTCACTGGTAGAGGCTGCCCGTGTTCAGGACCGGCTGGGCGGCGCGGTCACCGCACAGCACCACCATCAGGTTGCTGACCATCGACGCCTTGCGCTCCGCGTCGAGCTCGACGATGTCCTGTTCGGCGATCCGGGTCAGCGCCATCTCGACCATGCCGACCGCGCCCTCGACGATCTGCTGCCGGGCCGCGACCACCGCACCGGCCTGCTGGCGCTGGAGCATCGCGGAGGCGATCTCCGGGGCGTACGCGAGGTGGCTGAAGCGCGACTCGATGATCCGCACCCCGGCGGCCTGCACCCGGGCGGTGAGCTCCACGGCGAGCTTCTCGGTGATCTCCTCGGCGTTGCCCCGCAGCGACAGCCCGCCCTCGTCGTGGGCGTCGTAGGGGTACTCGATCGCGATGTGCCGGACCGCCGCCTCGGTCTGGGTGGCGACGAACTCCAGGAAGTCGTCCACCTCGAAGAGCGCCTGAGCGGTGTCCTCGACCTTCCAGACGACGATCGCGGCGAGCTCGATCGGGTTGCCGTAGGCGTCGTTGACCTTGAGGACGGCGGTCTCGTGGTTGCGGACCCGGGTGGAGATCTTGCGGCTGCTGGTGAGCGGGTTGATCCAGCGCAGCCCGTCGGCGCGGATCGTGCCGACGTACCGGCCGAAGAGCTGGATCACCCGGGCCTCGCCCGGTGCGACCATCTTCACACCCGTCATGCAGAAGAACGAGGCGATGGCGAGCAGCACCCCGAAGACGCAGACCGGGACGCCCACGGCGTTGTTGCCGTTCGAGCCGACGACGCCGCCGACGATCGCGAGGGCGATACCGGCGACCACCCCGAGCACCGTCAGCAGCAGGCCGAGGCCGCCGGGGATGCTGTGCGCCGTCACCTCCCTCACCTGCGGTTCGGGCATCTGCGGGGTGTCGGGCGTGAGGTCGGTGTCCTGGGCGGCGGCGCCGTGCCCGAGGTCGTGGCCGGTCATGAGGTTCCCCGTTTCGAAGGCGTGTTCGGTGCTAGCAATGTGATTACACATTACATCGGATGGCAACCTTGGGCGCCTCCCGGGAGTCGGTTCCCTAGGGAACAGGTGCTGATTGTCACGTCCGCAAAAGACCGCATCTCTTGCTTTTCGTCCTTGCCGACGGTGTTAGCTGGCGGGGCTGAGCTGAGCGGGTCGAGCAGAGAAACAGGAGCAAAACAGCGATGGGTCGAGCGGATGCGCGGCGAGCCCAGAGAAGGGCTTCGAAGAGCGGCGGCATACGCAGGCTCTTCACCTGGCGGAAAATGCTGGGCGCCTTCTTCGGGTTCTGCCTGCTGGGCATGGGCGCCTTCGTGGCGCTCTACCTGTACGTGGACATCCCGAAGGCCAACGCCCTGGCCGAGCGGCAGAGCAACGTCTACCAGTACAGCGACGGAACGCTGCTGACCAGGACCGGCGACGGCGTCAACCGCCAGATCGTCGACCTGTCCGAGGTGCCCAAGGCGGTGCAGCACACGTTCGTCGCCGCGGAGAACAAGACGTTCTACGACGACGAGGGCATCGATCTGAAGGGCACCACGCGCGGTCTGCTCAACACCCTCAGCGGCAAGGGCAAGCAGGGTGGTTCGACCATCACCCAGCAGTACGTGAAGAACTACTACCTGACGCAGGACCCGACGATCAGCCGGAAGCTCAAGGAACTGGTGATCTCGCTCAAGGTCGACAGCAAGAAGAGCAAGGACTACATCCTCGCCGGGTACATCAACACCGCCTACTACGGCCGCGGCGCCAGCGGCATCCAGGCCGCCGCGCAGGCGTACTACGGCGTCGACGCCAAGGACCTCACCGTCTCCCAGGGCGCCTACCTGGCCTCCGTGCTCCAGGCGCCCAGCCAGTACGACTGGCAGACCGCGAGCGACACCGGCAGGAAGCTGGTCAAGGACCGCTGGGGCTACACCCTCGACAACATGGTCGAGATGCGCTGGCTCGACCAGGCCGAGCGCGACAAGCTGAAGTTCCCGGTCCCGCAGAAGGCCAAGCCCGCCAAGGGCATGGAGGGCCAGACCGGGTATCTCGTCGAGGCCGCCAACGAGGAGCTGAAGAAGCAGGGCGTCACCGACGAGATGCGGCAGGCCGGCGGCTGGACCTTCACGCTCAGCATCGACAAGAAGAAGCAGAAGAAGCTGGAGCAGTCCGTCGACCGCCAGCTGGAGTCCAAGCTGGACCGCGAGGGCAACAAGGTCGACGCCACCGTCCAGGCGGGCGCCACGTCCGTGAACCCGAAGACCGGCGCCGTCGTCGCGATGTACGGCGGGGTGGACTACATCAAGCACTACTACTCCAACGCCACCCGCCGGGACTACCAGCCCGCCTCCACCTTCAAGCCGCTGGTGTTCGCCTCCGCGCTGGAGAACGAGTCCAGGACCCAGAGCGGCGATCTGATCGGCGTCAACACCCGCTACGACGGCACCAGCAAGCGGCCCGTCGTCGGCAGCGACACCCCGTTCGCCCCGGAGAACGAGGACGACCGGAGCTACGGCTCCGTCACCGTGCAGAAGGCGATGAACGCGTCGATCAACTCGGCCTTCGCGCAGATGGTCGTCGATGTCAGCCCGGCCAAGGTGAAGAAGACCGCGCTGGCCCTCGGCGTACCGGACAAGAACTTCCCCGAGCGCCCCGCCATCACGCTCGGCACCATGAACGCCTCGACCTGGGACATGGCGGGTGCGTACGCCACGCTCGACAACCACGGCAAGAAGGTCACCCCCTTCATCGTGAAGTCCGCCAAGCACCGCGACCGGACCATCGACCCGGTCGAGGGCGTCGGCGAGCAGGTGATCAGCCGCAAGTCCGCCGACACCGTCACCTCCGTGCTGACCGGTGTCGTGGACGCCGGTTCCGGCCAGGCCGCCAACACCGGCGCCTACGACGCGGCGGGCAAGACGGGTACCTCGGAGAACAACAAGTCGGCCTGGTTCGCCGCCTACACCCCCGAGCTGACCACCGTCGTCGCGCTCTTCGGCGAATCCCCCAAGGGCGGTGTCCAGGTCAGCCTGACCGGCACCGCCAACTCCGGCCGGGCCAACGGCGGCGGCTTCCCGGCGGAGATCTGGGCGGACTACACGCTCGACGCGCTGGGCGGCGGCTCCACCACCCGGTTCGACCTGGAGGACGTCGAGCGGGGCCAGGCCACCGTCCCGTCCTCGCCGTCGACGTCCCCCTCGCAGTCCGCGAGCAGCGACACGACCCCGAGCAAGTCGCCGGACACCCCCTCGCAGTCCACGAGCCAGTCGCCCGAGGTGCCGCCCAGCCAGTCGCCCGAGGTGCCGCCCAGCCAGTCGCCGGAGGTACCGCCGCCGACCCAGTCCCCGGAACAGCCGGGCGGCGGGCCGAACGACGGACGCCCTGGCCAGCCGGGCGGGAACAACGTACCGGCCGGTCAGTGAACGCGGGGTGAGGGGCGGTGCCGGTCTCCGGCACCGCCCCTCACCCGTCTCCTCCGGCCGCGGTCAGCCGCCGTTGACCTTCTTGGCGATCCGGTCGCCGAGGTCCTTGTCGACGTTGCGCCAGTACTGCAGCGCCCGCTCCAGGACCGGGGCGCTCACCCCGTCCAGCAGATGGCCGGAAATGTTCCCCACCAGCCGCTCGCGCTGCGGGTCGTCCATCACCTTGCGCACCAGCGTGCCCGCCTGGCCCCAGTCGTCGTCCTCACGGTGCAGCTTGTACGCCTCGTGCACCATCTCGCCCGCCGTCGCCCAGCCCGCCGGGTCGCCGAAGCGCTCGGTGTCCGCGGCCGGGCCGCCGTACGAGTTCGGCGCGTAGACCGCCGCCGTACGGCTCGGCTCGTACCGCATCGGGCCGTCCTTCGCGTACGAGTTGCGGCCGAACCGCGGGCGGTTCGGGGGCAGCTGCGCGTAGTTCGGGCCGATCCGGTACCGGTGGGTGTCCGGGTACGAGAAGAGTCGGCCGAGCAGCATCTTGTCGGGCGACGGACCGATGCCGGGCACCAGGTTCGACGGCTCGAAGGACGCCTGCTCGATGTGGACGAAGAAGTCCTCCGGGTTCGTGTCGAGGGTCATCCGGCCGACCTCGATCTCCGGATAGTCCGCGTGCGGCCACACCTTCGTGAGGTCGAACGGATTGAACCGGTAGTCCGGCGCGTCGGCGAACGGCATGACCTGGACGTACAGCGTCCAGCTCGGGTGGTCGCCGCGTTCGATCGACTCGTACAGGTCACGGCGGTGGACGTCGCCGTCCACCCCGGCCATCCGGTCGGCCTCACCCTGCGGGTAGTAGTCGATGCCCTGGTCGGTCTTGAAGCGGTACTTGACCCAGAACCGCTCGCCGCCCGCGTTCACCCACATGTAGGTGTGCGAGCTGTAGCCGTTCATGTGGCGGTAGGTCTTCGGGATGCCCCGGTCGCCCATCAGCCACGTCACCATGTGCGCGGACTCCGGGGACAGCGTCCAGAAGTCCCACTGCATGTCGTGGTCGCGCACCGCGCTGTCCGGGCGGCGCTTCTGCGAGCGGATGAAGTCCTGGAACTTCATCGGATCCCGTACGAAGAAGACCGGCGTGTTGTTGCCGACCATGTCGTAGTTGCCCTGCTCGGTGTAGAACTTCAGCGCGAAACCGCGGGGGTCGCGCCAGGTGTCGGGGGAGCCCTGCTCACCGGCGACCGTGGAGAAGCGCGCCAGCATGGCGGTCTCCTTGCCCGGCTGGAACAGGTCGGCCTTGGTGAACTGGCTGATGTCGTTGGTCACCCTGAAGGTGCCGTACGCCCCCGATCCCTTGGCGTGGACCACCCTCTCGGGAACCCGTTCACGGTTGAACTGGGCCATCTTCTCGATGAGGTAGTGGTCCTGGAGCAGGATCGGTCCGTCGGATCCGACGGTGAGCGAATGCTCGTCGCTCTCCACCGGGATTCCGGCGTTGTTGGTGGTGTACGCGGTGTTCGGGGTCGTGGAGGTGGTGGGTTCCTCGGACACGAGCGTCCTCCCGTCGGTGGGGTTTCGGCCAGGTCGTCTCGTTCACGACCGAGTGAAACCCGCCGACAGGAGGTCGGCAACATTTCGTCACCGTCCGTACGGGGCTTCGCGGCGCACCCGCACGGAGACCGGCGCGGCTACTGGCCTCGCGGCGGCATCTCGAACCACACCACCTTGCCGGTCGAGAGCCGCGTCGCCCCCCACCGCCTCGCCAGCCGGTTCACCAGGAACAGGCCCCGGCCGCCCTCGTCCATGTCCCGCGCCCGGCGCTGCCGGGGCAGCTGCGGGGAGTCGTCGCCGACCTCGCAGCGCAGGATGTCGGTACGCAGCAGCCGCAGCGTCACCGGTCGCTCCGCGTAACGGACCGCGTTGGTGACCACCTCACTGACGAGCAGCTCCACCGCGTCGGACATATCATCCAGCCCCCACCGGCTCAGCGCCCGGCGGGCCAGCCTGCGGGCCTTGCCCGGGGCCGTCTCCTCCGGCTCCAGGTGCCAGTACGCGACATCGCTCGGCGCGATCCCGTCGAACCGGGCGGCGAGCAGCGCGATGTCGTCGTCCCGGTCACCCGGGCCGAGCATGTCCAGCACGTCGTCGCAGAGCGCCTCCAGCGGCGGCGAGTGGTCCGGGCCGGTCAGCCGGGCCGTGGCGGCGAGCCGCTCGCGCAGCAGCTCGATCCCCGTCCACACGTCCCGCAGCCGGGACTCCACCAGACCGTCCGTGTACAGCAGCAGCGTGGCCCCGGCGGGCGCGTCCAGCTCGACCGCCTCGAAGTCCACCCCGCCGACCCCGATCGGGGCACCGGCCGGTACGCGCAACACCTCCGCACGGCCGCCCAGATGGAGCAGGACGGGCGGCGGATGGCCCGCGTTCGCGACGGTGATCCGGTGCGTGACCGGGTCGTACACCGCGTACAGGCAGGTCGCCATCCGGTCGCTGCCGAGCCGCTGCGCCTGCTCGTCGAGGTGGTGCAGCACCTCCTGGGGCGGCAGGTCGAGCCCGGCGAGGGTCTGCGCGGTGGTGCGCAGCTGGCCCATGATCGCCGCGGAGGTCATGGAGTGGCCCATGACGTCGCCCACCACCAGGGCGACCCTGCTCCCGGGAAGCGGGATCGCGTCGTACCAGTCGCCGCCGACCCGGGCCGTCTCGGCGGCCGGGAGGTAGCGGGAGGCGAGCCGGACCCCGGTCGGCTGCGGCAGCGAGTCGGGCAGCATCGTGCGCTGGAGCTCGTCGGCGATGTACGCCTCGCGCCCGTACAGCACGGCCTTGTCGATGCCGAGCGCGGTGTGCGTCGCCAGCTGGGCCGCTACCAGCAGGTCGTTGGCCTCGAAGGAGGGCCGCTCCGTACCGCGCAGGAAGACGGCGGCGCCGATCACCCGCCGGCGGCCGCGCAGCGGGGCGAGGATCGCGCGGTGCCCGGTCGGCACCGTCCGGCCGGCGCCCAGCAGCTCGGGCAGGGCGGCACGGGCCGCCGCGGAGTCCCCGAAGACCGGCCGCACCCCGCGCAGCACCTCGGCCAGCGCGCCGCCGGAGCGGACCTCGCACAGCTCGGCCGCGGGCGTCAGGTCGCCGTGCGGATCGATCACCGGAAGCCGCAGCCGCTCGGTCTCCGGCGGGCCCTCCGTCTCCTCCTCGCTCAACCGCAGCCGGTCGGACCGGCGCAGCCGCAGCACGAACGGGGCGACCGGCCGCTCGTCGCCGACCGGGAGCGGGTCGCGGAGGTAGACGAGTATGGCGTCGGAGAACGTCGGCACGCTCGCCCGGCACAGCCCCAGCACGATCTCGTCCAGGTCTATGCCGCGGGCGATCCGCCGGGTGGCGGCACCGACGAACCGCAGCCGGTCGCCCTCACGGCGGACCGCGGCCTGCGGGTCGAGCCCCGCGGGGGCGGCCGGGGCCGCTCCGGGGCCGGGCGCCGGGGCGGGGCCGGGGATCGACGCGGCGGCAGGCGAAGCGGCCGACGCGGCGTCCTGCTGCCGCGGCCGGGTGCGTTCCTGCGGCCGGGCGGCCAGAGGCTGCCGGCCTTCGTGGGAGGTGGGATGCTCCGTCACGCGTGGGGTTCCGTCCGTCCGGGCCGGTTGTATGAGGCAATCGCCTGCTGGGGCGCTACTGTGCCCCCGCAGGAGCGGCGATAACAACGGCTGTCACCGGATGCCCCGGAACGAGGGGCTGAAACCTGATGCCTGCGGAACGGTCCGGTGACAACGTTTCCGGCGACGGGGTGGCCAACGGCGAGCACGTCTCCACCCCCTCGTAGTGGTTCATACGATTCATACGCCTGATGCGGCTCATACAGCTCATGCAGTGCGTGGTGCTCGTGCGGTGACTTGTGGTCAGGTGCGGTGCCGCGACTCCCGGTCGGAGCGGAGCGGCTCCCCGGAGGGCGATCCTACGGTTGCCCCCCTGGGATGCACCAAGGGTCTCACGACGGCATGGCGGAGGGGGTGCGGTCCCAGTCATCCGGGAGTACGGGAACCCGCCATTGTGGATCGGGCCGCCAGTGCTCCCAGCCGTCCCGGAACGGGGTGCCCCAGCCCTCGATCAGCGCGACGGCCGCCCGGCCCGCCTCGCGCACCCGGCGCGCCGTCCCCGGGGCCATCAGACCGGCCCGCTGCGCCATCGCGAACTCGTCCTCGTCGCGCCAGACCCAGCTGCGGTCCGGGTAGACGGAGATGTCGAGAAAGTGATCCTCGGAGTCGACGCCGCCCCGCCAGCGGGCCCGTGGCTCCTCCAGATTCACGTACCAGCTGCGGAACCGCCAGAACGGCTCCCAGAACAGCCAGACCGACCAGGGCTCTCCCGGCCGGGCCAGCTTCAGCACCCCGTTGCCCAGCCAGGGAGAACGGGCCGTGGTGCGCGGGGCGGTGTAGCGGGTGGCGAGCGGTTCGGCGTGCACGTCCCGGCCGTCCGCCAGCACCGGCTTCACGCACTGAGTGCCCGGGGCCACCCAGACCGCCAGCAGCTCGTCGGTGTCCTGGACCACGGTGACCGGGCGGCAGATGTGGATGGGGCTGCCGCGGCGCTCCGGCGCGCCGCCCCCCGCCGGCCCGCCGTTGCGGCGGTAGCGCCACAGGATCTGCTCACCCGGTGCCCAGCGCTCAGTCTCTCCGGTACCTACCATGGCCGGATTTTAGGGCTGTCCGGCGTACCGGAGCAGCGGTGCGGGTCACGGACGGGTCATGCGCAGGACGTCGAGCGCCTCGTCGAGCTGTTCCAGGGTGAGGTCGCCCCGGTCGACGTACCCGGACTCCAGGACCACCTCGCGGATGGTGCGGCGCTGGGCGAGGGACTTCTTGGCGACCTTCGCGGCCTCCTCGTAGCCGATGTACTTGTTCAGCGGGGTGACGACGGACGGGGAGGACTCGGCGTACTCCCGGGCCCGTTCGGCGTCCGCGGTGATGCCGTCGACCGTGCGGTCGGCCAGCAGCCGGGAGGCGCTGGCCAGCAGCCGGACCGACTCCAGCAGGTTCTTGGCGATGACCGGCAGCATCACGTTCAGCTCGAAGTTGCCCGCCGCCCCGGCCGCGGCGACCGTCGCGTCGTTCCCCGTCACCTGCGCGGCCACCATCAGCACCGCCTCCGGGACGACCGGATTGACCTTGCCCGGCATGATCGACGAGCCCGGCTGGAGGTCGGGCAGGGTGATCTCGGCCAGTCCGGTCCGCGGACCGGACGACATCCAGCGCAGATCGTTGGCGATCTTGGTGAGCGACCCGGCGACCGTGCGGAGCTGGCCCGAGGTCTCCACCAGACCGTCCCGCGCCCCCTGCGCCTCGAAGTGGTTCCGGGCCTCGGTCAGCGGCAGTCCGGTGGCGCGGGCCACCTCGGCGATGACGGCGGCGGAGAAGCCGGGCGGCGTGTTGATGCCGGTGCCGACGGCCGTGCCGCCCAGCGGCAGCTCGGCGAGGCGGGGGAGCGAGGCGCGCAGCCGCTCGACCCCGTACCGGATCTGCGCCGCGTAGCCGCCGAACTCCTGGCCGAGGGTGACGGGCGTGGCGTCCATCAGATGCGTTCGCCCCGCCTTCACCACCGAGGCGAACTCGACGGACTTCCGTTCGAGGGAGGACGCCAGATGGTCCAGCGCCGGGATCAGTTCCCGGGTGACGGCCGCCGTCGCGGCGATGTGGATGGAGGAGGGGAAGACGTCGTTGGACGACTGCGAGGCGTTGACGTGGTCGTTCGGATGGACCTCGCGGCCCAGCCGCTCGGTGGCCAGGGTGGCCAGCACCTCGTTGGTGTTCATGTTGGACGAGGTGCCCGAGCCGGTCTGGAAGACGTCGACCGGGAAGTGCTCGTCCCAGCGCCCCTCGGCGACCTCGGCGGCGGCCGACGCGATGGCCGCGGCGATCTCCGGGTCCACCACCCCCAGCTCCGCGTTCACCTTCGCGGCGGCGGCCTTGATCCGGGCCAGGGCCTCGATGTGGGCCCGCTCCAGGCGCTGCCCGGAGATCGGGAAGTTCTCCACCGCGCGCTGCGTCTGGGCCCGCCACTTGGCGGACGCGGGCACCCGGACCTCGCCCATCGAGTCGTGCTCGACGCGGAAATCCGTACCGCCCGCGGGGGGCGCGGCGCCGTTCTGTGCATCGTCCATCTCGTTACAACCTCCTGAAAAAGTTGAGCACTTGTCTTGTTCTTTCTATTCCCAAGACGGCTACCGACCAGTAAATACCGGGGGTAACCACAACCCGGGGAGGCACCATGAGGCGCACCAGGCACAGACTCCGCTGTACGGTCGCGGCCGCCGCGGCCATCGCGGCGGCACTCGGCGGCACGGCGTTCGCCACCGGGCCCGCGGCGGACGCGGCGGAGGGCACCGGCCCCCGTACGGCCGCGTCCACCCCGCTGTCGCCCGAACTGGAGGCGATCCGCGCCGCGGAGGCCACCCAGCTGTACGGCGACCCGGCCGAGCGCCCGCTCGCCCAGCGCAAGACCGGGCTGATCTCGCTCGGCGACAGCGAGATCTCCGGCGAGGGCGTCGGCGCGTACGAGGCGGGCACCAACGGCCCCGACAACTGGTGCCACCGCTCGCCCGACTCCGCCATCCACCGCACCGGCATCCCGGCCGACGTCACGTACAACGTCTCCTGCTCCGGCGCGTACACCGGCAACATCGTGATCGGCGGGTCCAAGCAGTACGCCGACGAACTGGTGCAGAGCGACAACCTCGCCATCAAGGCGCGCAACACCCGCATCAAGATGATCGTGCTGGTCGCGGGAGCCAACGACGACCTCCAGTTCGGCCCGGTCATGACCGACTGCGTCACCCGCTGGGTGCTCTCCCAGGGCACCTGCCAGCCGAAGTACGAGGGCGGCTGGCAGGGGCGCGTCGACGGACTCGTCCCCAAGGTCGAGAAGACCGTACGCGACCTGAAGACCGTCATGTCCGACGCGGGGTACACCGCGGGTGACTACAAGCTCGTGGTCATGGGCTACCCGAGCCCCATCGGCCCGGACTTCTACGACAATCCGGCCTTCCCCGGCAAGCTTCCCGGCGGCTGCGCCGGATACGACTCCGACGCCGCCTGGGGCCGCAACGTCGCCGTGCCCGCCTTCGAACGCGGCATGCGCAAGGCCGCCGCCGACACCGGAGCCGTCTACCTCGACAACTCCCGGCTCTTCCACGGGCACGAGGTCTGCAGCGAGAACACCTTCGCCCGCGGTCTCTACATCGACCTCGGGCACTTCCCGCCGGACTCCAACTCGCTGCGGCAGTCCTACCACCCCAACGAGCGCGGTCACGGCGCCTTCGCGTCCTGCCTCACCCAGGTCTACAACTCCGGCCTGCGGGAGGCCAGCTGCGCCGACCCGGCGAGCACCGGAAAGCCGGTCTTGCAGGCCGGAGCCTGGGACGACCTGTTCAAGCCCGTCAGGAACGAGGCCACCGGCACCTGTCTGGACGCCCCCGCCTCGGTCACCCGCAACGACACCAAGGTCGGCGGCTGGGACTGCCACGGCGGCCGTAACCAGGGCTGGTGGTACGACTCCGGCACCAAGAACCTGCGCACCGAACTGAGCCACGACCGGTGCCTGGACGTGCCGGGCGCCGACTACAGGGCGGGCGCCACGCTCATCCTCTACAACTGCTCCGGCGCGGCCAACCAGCAGTTCGTCAGGAACGGGTCCACCCTGCGCCCGGCGGCCTCGACGGGGCTCTGCCTGACACTGGCGGGAGCCAGGGAGCCGCTGAGGCTCCAGAGCTGCGACGGGGGCGCACAGCAGCGGTTCGTGTAACGGGCACCACTGCCACGGAACCGAGAAGGGGGCGGGGCGGCCCAGGCCGCCCCGCCCCCGGTTCGTCCGGGCCCCGGGCTCAGCCGGCCGTGACGAACGCGCCCAGCGCGGCGGCCAGATGGCCCGGGTCCGCGGCCCCGCACAGCTCGCGGGCCGAGTGCATGGAGAGCCCCGGCACCCCCACGTCGACCGTCGGCACACCCAGCCGGGCCGCGGTGATCGGGCCGATCGACGTACCGCACGGCATCGCGTTGTTGGAGACGAACGGCTGCCACGGCACGCCCGCCCGCTCGCAGGCCGCGGCGAACACCGCCATGCCGGTGCCGTCGGTGGCGTACCGCTGGTTGACGTTGACCTTCAGCGAGGGGCCGCCGTTGGGCAGCGGGCGGTGCTCCGGGTCGTGCCGCTCCGCGTAGTTCGGGTGCACCGCGTGGGACATGTCGGCGGAGACGCAGAAGGAGCCGGACAGGGCCCGCGACCAGTCCTCCGGGCTGCCGCCCCGGGCGGTCACCGAACGGCTCAGCACCCGCTCCAGGAGCGGCCCGTGCGCCCCGGTCGCCGAACCGCTGCCGACCTCCTCGTGGTCGAAGGCGGCCAGCACGGGGACGCACACGGGCGCCTCGGCCGCGGCCACCGCCGCCGCCAGGGCCGTCACCCCCGCGTGCACGGAGACCAGGTTGTCCAGCCGCGACGACACCACGAACTCCCGCTCCGCGCCCAGGTATCCGGGCGGCTGGACGTCGTGCAGCATCAGGTCCCAGCCGAGCACCCGGCCGGGCTCCGCCTCGGCCGCCGCCGCCACCCGGCGCATCAGCGCGCCCCTCTCCGCCCCACCGAGCGACCACACCGGGGCCAGATGGCGCTGCGGGTCCAGCGCCAGCCCGTCGTTGACCGAGTGGTCCAGATGGATGGCCAGCTGCGGCACCCGGAACAGCGGCTCGTCGATCCGGACGAGCCGGGTCTCGACCGTACCGCCCGGCCCGCGCAGCGCGAGCCGCCCGGAGATGCCGAGATCCCGGTCGAGCCAGGTGTTCAGCGGGACACCGCCGTAGATCTCCACGCCCACCTGACGCCAGCCCGCGCCGCCGGTGTCCGGGGTGGGCTTGACCCGCAGGTTCGGGGAGTCGGTGTGCGCGCCGACGATCCGGAACGGAGTGTGCGCCGGGACGCCCTCGGGGACGTACCAGGCGATCAGCGCGCCGTCGCGGACGTGGAAGGCGCCACCGGTCGTGCCCGTCCAGTCGTCCGTGCCCCGCAGTTCGCGGAATCCGGCCTTCTCCAGACGCCGGGCGGCACTGGCCACCGCGTGGTACGGGGACGGGCTGGCACTGATGAAGTCCAGCAGGTCGTCGCTGTGGCTGCGGTGGGGAAGCGGCGTCATGCGTCCGCCTTTCCGGTGTTCGACGGTGAGAGGGGAGGGGGTGCCGCGCAGGGCCGCCGGAAGCGGTGCGGCGCGGGGGGTGTCCGGGGGCGGTGGGAGCGCTTCGGGGACGCCGGACAACCCACCAAAGCGGCCCGGTGCGGCGCAAGTCCACCGCGCGCGCCGGTGCGGGAAAGCGGCGGTGCCGGTCCGGCGCGGCGCCCCGCCGGGCTCCGGGACGCGCGGGGGCCCACCGGGAGCCTCCGACCGGTCACGGCGGCCCCCCGATGCGCCGACGACCCCCGCGAGATTGGCCGAATAGCGTTGCACGGCATGGCCATGGCCCCGCCCCCGCCCCTGGTCGGCCCCGGCGCGCGCGGAGCGGGCACGGCGACCCGGGCGCGCGCCCCACGCGCCGGACCAATGGCCGGGCTCCGGCCCGCCGGATCATCCGGCCGCTCGATGTCGTGCGTCACCGGGCCATACTCACCGAGTGTGCGCGATCGCCCAGGGCCATGCGATTGCCCGAATGTAATCTGCGTGCTTGTGAAGGACGATCATTCTGGCCCACGGGCGTGCGATTGCCGCGAATCCTCACCGGGCGGCGTCTGCGACGCGGCCCTCGCGGCCTACCGGCGCGCCCTCGCGGACGGAAGCCTTCCGCCAGGCGAGGTGCCCCGCTGCCTGAGCGCCCTGCATCTGCTGGTGGCGGACCGGGGGACACCCGGGCGGCTCGTCCCCGTCCCGCCCGGGACGGCCGCGGCCGATGCGCTCGGCCCCATCGAGGCGGCCATCGCCCGCGAACAGCGCACACTGCGCTCGGCCCGCGCCGCCCTGACCCTCTTCGAGGACCTGTACGCCGACGCGCGCCGGCTCGAACCGTCGGCGCTCACCCGGCTCTCCGGCGCAGCCGTCATCGGCAAGGCGCTCGAAGCGGCCGTCGCCGGCTGCCGGGAGGAGGTCCGTACCGCCCACCCCGGCGGCGGCCGGCCCGCCCTGGTGCTCGCGGAATCGCTCCCCCGGGACCTGCGCAACCTGCGCCGGGGCATCCGGCAGCGGACGATCTACCAGCACACGGTCCGTTCCGACCGGGCGACGCTCGCCTACATCGAGCGGGTGACGACCGAGGGCGCCGAGGTCCGCACGCTCGCCGAGGTCTCCGACCGGATCATGGTCTTCGACCAGGACCTCGCGTTCGTCCCCTTCTCCGACGAACCGCACAGCGCGCTGCGCATCGAGCACCCGGCCCTGGTCCGCTTCCTGGCCCGGCACTTCGACGAGGCGTGGGCCCGCTCGGTCCCGGTCCGCCCGGAACGGGTGCCGCTGCGCACCCCGGTCGTCACCACCGACCTCCAGCGGACCATCCTGCGGGCGGTCGTCGGCGGCGAGACGGACGAGTCGATCGCCCGGCGGCTCGGCATGAGCCGCCGCAGCGTCGTCGAGCACGTACGCCGCGTCTCCGAGCGGCTCGGCAGCACCAGCCGGGCCCAACTCGGCTACCTGGTCGCGACGTCGGGCCTGCTGGAGACATGAGAAGGCCCCCTCGTACGCGTACGGCTCAGGTGCGTGCGTGCGGGGGGGTGTCTCTATGTCCTTCGTCAAGGACGTGGTGCCTGGTGTGGGGGTGTTTGGGAGGGTCATGCGGCGAGGGTGATGGCGGGTGTTCTGGGCTCGTAGAAGGTGCCGTCGCGGAGCATGGCGAACAGGACGCTGATGCGTTGGCGGGCGAGTCGGAGCAGGGCCTGAGTGTGGGTCTTCCCGCGTGCTCTTTGCCGGTCGTAGTAGGTGCGGGAGGCCGGGTCGGCGTTCATGCAGGCGAAGGCGGAGAGGAACATTGCGCGTTTGAGCTGCCGGTTTCCGCCTCTGGGCGCGTGTTCGCCGTGGATAGATGTCCCCGACGACTTCGTCGTCGGGGCGAGCCCGGCGTAAGAGGCGAGGTGGGCGGCACTGGGAAAGGCACCCCCGTCGCCGACGGTGACCAGTAGGACGGCGGCGGTCCTGACTCCGATGCCCGGCATCGAGGTCAGGACCGGGTGAAGAGGGTGGGCCTCCAGCAGGCTGCTGATCTGGGTTTCCAGTGCCCGGCGCTGGTCGTGGACCGCGGCGAGTGAGGCGGCCAGGGACGGGATCACGATGTCGAGGGTTCCGGTTCCTGGGACCACGACGGTCTGCTCGTCGAGGGCGTTGAAGACGTCGTTGATCAGCCGTGCGGCCATGCGTGGGGCCTTGGGCCGGATGAGTTCGACGAGTCTGCGGCGGCCGGCTTTCCGCAGAGCTGCCGGGGATCCGTAGCGTTCGAGGAGCCAGGTGACGGCCGGGTGGTCGAGCCGTGGTCCGAGCACGCGTTCAAGACTGGGGTGGAACTGCGTGAGCAGGCCGCGTATCCGGTTGCTGGTGCGGGTCGCCTCGGCCGCGAGGTCCTGATCAAAGCCGGTCAGCACCGTGAGCTCGGCGGTGATCTCGTCGGTCAGCTCCAGCGAACGCAGCGTGTGAGGCATCGTCCGGGCCGCGTCGGCGATCACTGCCGCGTCCTTCGCGTCGGTTTTCGCCTCACCCGGATAGAGGTCGGCGATCCGCCGCATCGCGAGTCCGGGCAGGTAGGCGACCTCGCAGCCGGCGTCGCGGGCGACGGTCAGAGGCAGAGCTCCGATCGAGGCGGGCTGGTCCACGATCACCAGGACGGTGCCGAACTTGGCCTTGAGTTTGTCGAAGACGGCCCGCAGCCTGGGTTCGCTGTTGGGCATCGGCTTGTCGAAGACCTTTTTCCCGGCCGGGGTGAGCCCATGGCCGTGGTGAGCGGTCTTGCCGACGTCCATCCCGAGGAAGACGCCCACGCCTTCGATGTCGAACATCGCACCCTTTCCAGGTTGTTGACCATGCTGGCCATGGCGGTGGCACCGTGCTCGCGCATCCACGTTATGCAGACCTGCCGCCCATGTCTGTGCCCGGCGTTGCGCCGGGCCGGGCGGTGGCCGGGTCTCTCATCAGCGTCTCCGACGGCACCCCACGGACCCGGCGACACCACCCCCCAGGTCATGCCTTCGACAGAGGGGACACAGTCATACCGGGCCCGGAGGCCAGCAGCCCCATTGCAGGACCGCGAAAAACATAACGGGGGGGGATCAGGCGAGGCCGGGTCCGCGGACCGGGATGCTGGTGAACGTCGGGGCCGGGGCGGGCTCGGTGAAGAAGTCGTTGCCCTTGTCGTCGACGACGATGAACGCCGGGAAGTCCTCGACCTCGATCCTCCAGACCGCCTCCATACCGAGCTCCTCGTACTCGACGACCTCGACCTTCTTGATGCAGTCCTGCGCCAGCCGCGCGGCCGGGCCGCCGATCGAGCCCAGGTAGAAGCCGCCGTGCGCGTCGCACGCGTCGGTGACCTGCCGGGAGCGGTTGCCCTTCGCCAGCATCACCCGGGAGCCGCCCGCCGCCTGGAACTGCGCGACGTAGCTGTCCATCCGGCCCGCCGTCGTCGGGCCGAACGAGCCGGAGGCGTACCCCTCGGGCGTCTTCGCCGGGCCCGCGTAGTAGACCGGGTGGTCCTTCAGGTACTGCGGCATCTCCTCGCCCGCGTCCAGCCGCTCCTTGATCTTGGCGTGCGCGATGTCGCGGGCCACGACCAGCGGACCGGTCAGCGAGAGCCGGGTCTTGACCGGGTACTTGGTCAGCTCGGCCAGCACCTCGTCCATCGGCCGGTTGAGGTCGATCCTGACGACGTCGCCCGACTCGTCCAGGTGCTCGTCGGTGGTCTCCGGCAGGAAGCGCGCCGGGTCCTTCTCCAGCTGTTCCAGGAAGACGCCCTCGGCGGTGATCTTCGCGACGGCCTGGCGGTCCGCCGAACAGGACACCGCGATCGCGACCGGCAGCGAGGCGCCGTGCCGGGGGAGGCGGACCACGCGCACGTCGTGGCAGAAGTACTTGCCGCCGAACTGGGCGCCGATGCCGATCTTCTGCGTCAGCTCGAAGACCTTCTCCTCCAGCTCCTTGTCCCGGAAACCGTGCCCGGTGGGGGAGCCCTCGGCGGGCAGCTCGTCCAGGTAGTGCGCGGAGGCGTACTTCGCCGTCTTCAGCGCGAACTCGGCCGACGTGCCGCCGACGACGATCGCCAGGTGGTACGGCGGGCAGGCGGCCGTACCCAGCGAGCGGATCTTCTCCTCCAGGAACTTCATCATGGAGGTCTCGTTCAGCACGGCCTTCGTCTCCTGGAAGAGGAACGACTTGTTGGCCGAGCCGCCGCCCTTCGCCATGAAGAGGAACTTGTACGCGCCGCCGTCGGTCGCGTAGAGCTCGATCTGCGCGGGGAGGTTGGAGCCGGTGTTCTTCTCCTCCCACATGGTGAGCGGGGCCATCTGCGAGTAGCGGAGGTTGAGCTTGGTGTACGCGTCGAAGATGCCGTGCGACAGGGCCTCCTCGTCACCGCCCTCGGTGAGCACGTTCTGTCCGCGCTTGCCCATCACGATCGCCGTGCCGGTGTCCTGGCACATCGGCAGCACACCGGCCGCGGCGATGTTCGCGTTCTTCAGCAGGTCGAGCGCGACGAACTTGTCGTTGGACGACGCCTCGGGGTCGTCCACGATCCGTCGCAGCTGCGCCAGGTGGGCGGGGCGCAGATAGTGCGAGATGTCGTGCATGGCCTCGGCGGCCAGGGTGCGCAGCGCCTCCGGGGAGACCTTGAGGAACGTACGTCCGTCGGCCTCGAAGGTGGAGACACCCTCGGAGGTCACCAGGCGGTACGGCGTGGTGTCCTCTCCCAGCGGGAGCAGATCGGAGTACGCAAACTCTGGCATGACGGCCATTCCTCACTCGGCAGACAGCGGCTGCCCAGCCTTGGGCAGCGCACCCACCAGGGTAGAGCGCCGCCGGGGCGGCGAAGCTGTGAGGTAAGGCTCAGTCGGCGGGTGCGCCGGGCGCGAAGGGGCGGGTGTGCCGGACGGGGCGGAAAGGAGCGGGGCGCGCCCCGCGGTTCCGGCGGACGGACGCCTTCGTGCGTGCCGGGACGCACAGGGACGGGCCTGGCGGACGGGGCGGGTCCGGCACGCCGGGTGCCACGTCCCCTAGTCGCGATCTATCGCGTTTGGGTACGCTGGTCCGGTGGACCTCGAGAAGCAGCCCCAGCAGCCCCAGCAGCCGCAGCAGCCAGTGGCCCAGGCCGGTATCCGTGCCTCCGACGCGGACCGGGACCGGATCGCGGACATCCTGCGCGAAGCCATGGCCGAGGGCCGGCTCACCGCCGACGAGCACGCCGAGCGGATCGACGCCGTCTACCGGGCCAAGACCGTCGGTGAACTGGAGCCGCTGGTCCAGGATCTGCCGGCCGCCGTCGGGGCGGTCCGCCCCGCCGCTGCCGCCGCGCCGGGCATCCAGGAGGCGGGGGGCCCCGCGGGCCCGGCCGACAACCTGGTGGCGATCTTCAGCGGCTCGACCCGCAAGGGCCGCTGGCGGATCGGGGCCCGGACGAACGCCTTCGCCCTCTTCGGCAGCGTCGAGATCGATCTGACCGAGGCGCTTTTCGGTCAGAGACTGACGGTCATCAACGCGACTTCCGTCTTCGGGAGCGTCGACATCAAGGTTCCCGAGAACATCTCACTGCGCGGCGGCGGTGTGGGGGTCTTCGGTAATTTCGAGGTCGCCACACTGGAATCCGGCGACCCCGAGGCGCCGGTCGTCGTCGTCAACGGCTATTCCGTGTTCGGCAGTGTCGACGCGAAGCCCAAGCGCGGGAAGTTCATCGCGGATCTCCAGGACCGGCTGCGCAAGCGCCTGGGCTGACCGGGCGCGTGAGCACCCTGGCTGACCGGCCGCGCGAGTGCCCGGGGCCGGTCTGGCCCGGCGGGCCCGCGGGCGTACTCCACTGGCCTCGCGGCGGCTCCGTAAAGCCGTGGGGAACTCCCGCGAATGCATTCGGGAAGCTCCGGGGCTCTCCGTAAACCTTCCCGGACCGCCGTGAACCCGCGTGATCCCTCGTGAACCCGCGCGGCCCTTCGTGAAACTTCGAGAACAAGCCAATTCCCGCACCACCGCAATTCCGCTCCGGGTGCGGGGCGCCACTCAGTGCATGGGCCTGCGCACAGCGGGTAGGGAATGCTGCATCGTCTCTCGCTCGCGAAGCCGTCGTCAGGAGTGGACCGTGCTGCACATGCCGCATCAGCCCCTGCAGGTAGCCGCCGTGCCTGCCCAGCGCGCCCCCGCGCGGGAGGATCAGGCAGGCCCCTGGCACTCGGAGGCGGTGTGCCGCCGGGACGAGGCCGGGCTGTTCTTCGCCCCGTCGAAGGAGCCGACGGCGGCCAGACTCGCGCGTGAGGAGTCCGCCAAGCGGGTCTGCGCGCGCTGCCCCGTGATGATCGAATGCCAGGAGCACGCGCTCATACAGCCCGAGCCGTACGGGGTGTGGGGCGGGCTCACCGCCGCCGAGCGCCGTGTGGTGCTCGCCCGGCGCAGACGGCGCGAGATGGAGCTCAAGGCCTCGTCGGCGTCGGCCGGGGCCACGGGCCGTATCGCGGCGGCCGGCTGACCGTCCCGACCGGGTCCGGGTGCGCATCGCCCCGCGGCCCGGCCTCCGCCCGCAGCGGCCCGACGGCGGCCCCGCGGCGCGGCCACCACGCGAAGAGGCGCCCCCACCGCACACGGGGGCGCCTCTTCGCGTGGTGGCCCAGAGCTCCCGGACCGGGCCGGCCGACCCCGGACCGGCCCGGGAGCTCCAGGGGCGGGCCTACTGCGCGCGGTCGAAACCGACGGCGCTGTAGGCACGCAGCTTCGAGAGCCGGTGCGTGGAGGCGATCGTCCGGATCGTGCCGGACTTGGAGCGCATCACGATGGACTCGGTGGTGGCCGTCTCCGCGCGGTAGCGCACCCCGCGCATCAGCTCGCCGTCCGTGATGCCGGTCGCGGCGAAGAACACGTTGTCACCGCTGACCAGGTCGTTGGTGGACAGCACCCGGTCCAGGTCGTGACCGGCGTCCAGGGCGCGCTGGCGCTCGGCCGCGTCCTTCGGCCAGAGCTTCCCCTGGATGACGCCGCCGAGGCACTTTATGGCGCAGGCGGAGATGATGCCCTCGGGCGTGCCGCCGATGCCCATCAGCAGGTCGATGCCGGTGCCCTCGCGGGCCGCCATGATCGAGCCCGCGACGTCGCCGTCGGAGATGAACTTGATCCGGGCGCCGGTCTCGCGGATCTCCTTGACGATGCCCTCGTGGCGCGGGCGGTCGAGCACGACGACCGTGACGTCCTCGGGGGCGGAGTTCTTCGCCCGTGCGACCCGGCGGATGTTCACCGAGACGGGGGCGTTGATGTCGACGAACTCGGCGGCCTCGGGGCCGGTGACGAGCTTGTCCATGTAGAAGACGGCCGAAGGGTCGAACATGGCGCCGCGGTCGGCGGCGGCCAGCACGGCGATCGCGTTCGGCATGCCCTTGGCGTTCAGGGTGGTGCCGTCGATCGGGTCCACGGCGATGTCGACCTCGGGGCCGGTGCCGTCCCCGACTCGCTCGCCGTTGAACAGCATGGGGGCTTCGTCCTTCTCCCCCTCGCCGATGACGACGACGCCGTTCATCGAGACGGTGGAGACGAGGGTTCGCATGGCCTTCACGGCGGCGCCGTCCGCGCCGATCTTGTCGCCGCGGCCCACCCAGCGTCCGGCCGCCATGGCCGCGGCCTCGGTGACCCGGACCAGCTCAAGGGCAAGGTTGCGGTCGGGGGCCTCGGGGGAGACCTCCAGCTGGGACGGCAGATGATGCTCGGACATCGGAGCGCACCTTTCTGTACGGCGACGACCGGAAGAGGGTGCTGTGACTCTATCGTCAGGTCGACAAAATGAGCAGACCGGGTCACTTTTGAGCGGCTTGGGTCGATGGCCGCCCCCGGGCCGGGCCCGGGGGGCGCAATGCGACCATGGACCCGTGGCTAGCAAGCGAGGCAAGCAGACGGTGCGGGACATGTTCCTGTCGATGGCGGTCATCACCGCTGTCGCGGGGAGTGTTTACATCTTCATTCCGCAGGACAAGAACGCCAACCCGGTCCCGGCCGTCGACTACCGGGTCGAGCTCCTGACGGCCCGGCGCGCCGCGCCGTACCCGGTGGCCGCCCCGGACGGGCTGACCGGCGACTGGAAGGCCACCTCGGTCAGCTACGACCGCAAGGCGGGCAACAGCTGGCACCTGGGTTTCCTCGACCCGGACGGCAAGTACGTCGCGGTGGAGCAGTCCACCTCCCCGGCGAAGCAGTACGTCACCGAGGTCAGCCAGAAGGCCACGGACACCGGCCGTACGCGGCAGGTCGCGGGTGAGGCCTGGCGGCACTGGAAGGGCGACAAGTACGACGCCCTCGTGCGCTACGACAAGGGCTCGACCACGGTGGTCACGGGCTCGGCGTCGGCGGAGCGGCTGGCGGAGATGGCCGCCGCGCTCACGTCCTCGGCGCCCTCGCCCTCCTGACGTCCCGCCCGCCGCGGAGTGCGGGCCGTGGGCACACGTACGCGAGAGGCCCTGGAGCAGCGGATGCTCCAGGGCCTCTGATCGTGCGCGGTGCTGATCAGACGGTCGTGACGACCTCGTCGTAGGAGAGGCGCGGCAGGCGCGGGAACCAGGCGTCCTCGCCCGGCTTGCCGATGTTGACGACCATCAGCAGGCTGTGGTCGCCGTCCAGGAACTCCTTCTCGATGCCCGCGGCGTCGAGGCCGGTCATCGGGCCCGCGGCCAGACCGGCGGCGCGGACGCCGATGATGAAGTACGCGGCCTGCAGGGCGCCGTTCAGCGCGGCGGCCGACTCGCGGACCGGGCGCTCGGAGAAGAACGCGTCCTTGGCCTGCGGGAAGTGCGGCAGCAGCGCCGGGAGCTCCTCGTGGAACTCGTTGTCGGTGGCCAGGATCGCGACCAGCGGGGCGGTCGAGGTCTTGCTCTGGTTGCCCTCGGCCATGTGGTTCACCAGGCGGGCGCGGGCGTCCTCGGAGCGGACCAGGACGACGCGCAGCGGCGACTGGTTGAACGCGGTGGGCCCGAACTTGACCAGGTCGTAGATCGCCTGGACCTGCTCGTCCGTCACCGGCTCGTCGGAGAAGGTGTTGGCGGTGCGGGCCTCGCGGAAGAGGAGGTTCTGGGCGGTGGGGTCAAGAGCGAGGGACATCGTGCGTATTACCTTCCGGACGTACACGGGGATCGAGCGACGCGTCCGACTGTAACGAGAAGTAGGTTAACTTTCAACTAAAGTAGGAGCGGAGTGATCCGCTCCACAGGGGTGGCGCGGATTCAGCCGCCGTTGCCTTCCTCGTCCTCTTCGTCCCCCCGGCCTTCGGCCGCCGGACCCGCGAGGGCCGCGTCCAGCCGGGCGCGGGCGCCCTCCAGCCAGTGTCTGCACACCTGCGCCAGCTCCTCGCCGCGCTCCCAGAGCGCCAGCGACTCCTCCAGTGTCGTGCCGCCCGCCTCCAGGCGGCGCACCACCTCGATCAGCTCGTCACGGGCCTGCTCGTAGCCGAGCGTGCCCGTGGCACCGGCCGCCGTCGTCGTCGCGTCGTCCGTCATACGTTCCACCCTGTGTTTCGGCTGTTCTGGCTGTTTCGCAAGCTGCGCTTGCTTCGGCTGCTTCGGCCGGTTCGGCTGGTTCGGCTGTCCCGGTCAGCTCGGCTGTCCCGGTCCAGCGGGAACCGGTGACCCCCGTCCGTCGTCACTCGCGCCCCGCTACTCGCTCACCCGTACGGCGAACTCGCCGCCCGAGACCCGCGCCCGGAGCACCTCGCCGGGCGCCCCGGCCTCCCCGGGATCCCGCACCACATGGCCGTCGGCCCGCTGGAGCACCGCGTAACCGCGCTCCAGCGTCGCCGCAGGAGACAGCGCGACCACCCGCGCCCGGGTGTGGGCCAGCTCCGAATCCGCCCGGTCCAGCAGATGACCCAGCACCCGGCGGCCGCGCCCGGTCAGCGCGTCGATCTCCGCCGCGCGCTCGTCCACCATCCGCTGGGGGCGTTCCATCGACGGCCGGGCCAGGGCATGGGCCAGCCCCCGCTCCTCGCGATCCAGCAGCCCGCGCACCGAGCGCAGCGCCCGCTCACGCAGCTGCCGCACCCGGTCCAGCTCCTCGCCCACGTCCGGCACGATCTTCTTGGCCGCGTCCGTCGGGGTGGAGGCGCGCACGTCCGCGACCAGGTCGAGCAGCGGGGAGTCGGGCTCGTGGCCGATCGCCGACACCACCGGCGTACGGCACTCGGCCACCGCCCGGACCAGCTCCTCGTCCGAGAACGGCAGCAGATCCTCCACACTGCCGCCCCCGCGCGCCACCACGATCACATCGACCTCGGGCAGCCCGTCCAGCTCCCGCACCGCCCGGACCACCTGGTTCACCGCGTGAACCCCCTGCACCGCGGTGTTGCGGACCTCGAAACGGACCGCGGGCCAGCGCCGCCGGGCGTTCTCCAGCACGTCCCGCTCGGCCGCCGACGCCCGCCCGCAGACCAGGCCGATCAGCTGCGGCAGGAACGGCAGCGGCTTCTTCCGCCCGGCCGCGAAGAGACCCTCCGCGGCCAGTGACTTCCGCAGCCGCTCCAGGCGGACCAGCAGTTCACCGATGCCGACCGGCCGTATCTCCGTGGCCCGCAGGGAGAGCTGGCCGCGGGGCGCGTACCACTCCGGCTTGGCCAGGACGACGACCCGCGCCCCCTCCGACACCACGTCCGCGATCCGGTCGAAGACCTGGCGGAAGCACGTCACGCTCACCGAGATGTCCTGCGAGGGGTCGCGCAGCGTCAGGAAGACCACCCCGGCGCCCGGCCGCCGGGACAGCTGGGTGATCTGCCCCTCGACCCAGACCGCGCCGAGCCGGTCGATCCAGCCGCCGATGAGCCGCGACACATCACCTACGGGCAGCGGAGCTTCCGCCGACGTGTGGAGAGCCATGCGGGCGAGCGTATCCGCCCCCACCGACAACCGGCCGCCCCCACCACCGCCCGCCGTGCGCTTCTTCCCGCCCCACCCCCCTCAGAGCCCGTCCGCCGACCGCAGCCCCCCGCCCCCTCCAGCGGGGGTCCGTACGCGCGCCGCGGCCTTCGCCCCCTTCAGGGGTGCGTCCGCCGCAGTCCCCGCCCCCTCAGGGGTGCGTACGCCGCAGTCCCCGCTGTGCCGCCAGCACCACCAGCCCCACCGCCAACCAGCACGCCCCCACGACCTGGGCACTCCCGGTCGCCTCCACGATCACCGCGATCAGCACCCCCGCCCCCACCACCGGCACCAGCACATGCCGCCACCAGCTGGGCGGTCCCGCCATCCGGCGTACGGCGAACCAGCCGACCACCGACGCGTGCAGCAGCACGAACGCCGTCAGCGCACCGATGTCGACGACCGACACCAGATGGTCCAGCCCGTCGTCCCGCCGCGCCGCCCACACCGCGGCGGCCAGCGTCACCGTCGCCGCCAGCAGGATCGCCAGCCGCGGCACCCCGGACCCCGCGTCCACCTTCGCCAGCACCGCGGGCAGCCGCCGCTCCCTGGCCATCGCGAACAGCAGCCGCCCCGCCGCCGCCTGCCCGGCCAGCGCCGCGAACGCCGCCCCGACCGCCTTGCTCACCGCCACCAGATCGTGCAGCCAGCCGCCGACCGCCGCGTCCACCGTGTCGTAGAACGCCGAACCCTGCGCGGCCGGGTCGGCGGCCAGCTCCGCCGAGGTCATCGGTTCGAGCAGCGCCGCCAGATACGCCTGCGCCACGAAGAGCACACCCGCCAGCACCAGGCAGAACAGCAGGGCCCGCGCCACCTTCGCCGACCCCCCGGACACCTCCTCCGCGAACGACGCGATCGCGTCGAAACCCAGATACGACAGCACCGCCACCGACACCGCCCCCAGCACCGCCGACGCGGAGAACCCGGAGTCACCGGTGAACGGCGACAGCCAGCCCCGCTGCGCCCCGTCCTGCACGAGTGCCACCACCGCCGACACCAGGAACACCACCAGCACCACGATTTCCAGCGTGAGCACCGCGAAGCCGACCCGGGCGGCGGCCCGCACTCCCCACAGATTGAGCAGCGTGGTGACGATGACGGCCAGCGCCGTCCACACCCACCGCGACACCGACGGCACCAGCGCGTTCAGGGCGATCCCCGAGAAGAGGTACGCGACCGCCGGGATCAGCAGGTAGTCGAGCATCGCCATCCAGCCGGCGACGAAGCCCGGCCCCTCGCCGAGCCCCTTGCGCGCGTACGCGAAGACCGAGCCCGCCAGCGGGGCCACCCGCACCATCTGGGCGTAGCTGAACGCCGTGAACGCCATCACCACCGTCGCCGCGGCATAGACCAGCGCGACCGCGCCGTCGGACTTCGCGTCGAGCGTGCCGAACACGCCGACCGGCGCCATCGGCGCGATGAACAGCAGTCCGTAGACCACCAGGTCCCGGAATCCGAGAGTCCGCCGCAGCCGCCCGCTCTCCTGGTGCGCCCCCGGACCCCCGTCGTCGACCCCGGCGGCGTTGTCGGGCATGGGACCTCCTGGATCACATGAGGATCAGCGGGCAGACCGAGGACCAGTCTCGCCACCCGGCCGATCCTCCGCGCGTCCGGCGCGGCCTTACGATGGTCGGCATGACTGCTACGACACCTCGCCGCGTCCTGCTCGCCGCTCCCCGTGGCTACTGCGCGGGCGTGGACCGTGCCGTGATCGCCGTGGAGAAAGCCCTGGAGCAGTACGGCGCTCCGGTGTACGTACGCCACGAGATCGTCCACAACAAGTACGTCGTACAGACCCTGGAGAAGAAGGGCGCGATCTTCGTCGAGGACACGGCGGAGGTCCCCGAGGGCTCGATCGTGATGTTCTCCGCGCACGGCGTCGCGCCGACCGTGCACCAGGAGGCGGCCGAGCGGAAGCTCGCCACCATCGACGCCACCTGCCCGCTCGTCACCAAGGTCCACAAGGAAGCGGTCCGCTTCGCGCAGGAGGACTTCGACATCCTGCTGATCGGCCACGAGGGCCACGAGGAGGTCATCGGCACCTCCGGCGAGGCCCCCGACCACATCACGCTGGTCGACGGCCCCGAGGACGTCGCCGGCGTTGAGGTCCGCGACCCGTCCAGGGTCGTCTGGCTCTCCCAGACCACGCTCTCCGTCGACGAGACGATGGAGACGGTCGGCGCGCTCAAGGAGAAGTTCCCGCTCCTGGTCTCGCCGCCCAGCGACGACATCTGCTACGCCACGCAGAACCGCCAGATCGCGGTGAAGCAGATGGGTGAGGACGCCGATCTGGTGATCGTCGTCGGCTCCAAGAACTCCTCCAACTCCGTCCGCCTGGTCGAGGTCGCCCTCGGCGCCGGGGCGAACGACGCCCATCTGGTCGACTTCGCCGAGGAGATCGACGAAGCCTGGCTGGAGGGGGTCTCCACGGTCGGCGTCACCTCCGGAGCCTCCGTCCCCGAGGTGCTGGTCGACGGCGTTCTGGCCTGGCTGGCCGTGCGCGGTTTCGAGGACGTGGAGATCGTGAAGGCGGCTGAGGAGTCCATCACCTTCTCGCTTCCCAAGGAGCTCCGCCGCGACCTGCGTGCCGAGGCCGCGGCCCTCTCGGGGAAGTAGCCCGCGAACGGTCCGCCGGCAGGCGGTGTCCCGCGACTGTCCCGTTCCGGGAAGTGGGCGGGGCCGCCTGCCCGTACCGTGGACCGTATGCAGATCTTCGGCGTGGACATCGGCGGATCCGGGATCAAGGGCGCACCCGTGGACCTGGACCGCGGAGACCTGGCGCAGGAGCGCCACAAGGTACTGACACCGCAGCCGGCCACCCCCAAGGACGTGGTCGAGTGCGTGGCCGAGGTCGTCGGCCACTTCGACTGGTCGGGCCCGGTGGGCGTCACGTTCCCGGGCGTCGTCACCGGCGGCGTCACCCGTACCGCCGCCAACGTCGACAAGAGCTGGATCGACACGGACGCCCGTGGCCTGATCGGTGACCGGCTCGGCCTCCCGGTCACCGTGCTGAACGACGCCGACGCGGCCGGTGTCGCGGAGATGACCTTCGGCGCGGGCCGAGGACGCCAGGGCACCGTGATCATGCTGACGCTCGGCACGGGCATCGGCAGCGCCCTCTTCGTCGACGGCCGCCTCGTCCCCAACACCGAGCTCGGCCACCTGGAGCTGAACGGCCACGACGCGGAGACGCACGCCTCCACCAAGGCCAAGGAGGACGAGGACCTCAGCTGGCACCACTGGGCACACCGGCTGCAGAAGTACCTGGCCCATGTGGAGATGCTGTTCTCGCCCGAGCTCTTCATCATCGGCGGCGGGGTCAGCCGCAAGGCCGCCAAGTTCCTGCCCCTGATCGAGCACGTACGGGCCGAGATGGTGCCCGCGGAGCTCCAGAACAACGCCGGAATCGTGGGCGCGGCGATGGCCGCCGCCGACCGCTAGCGGGACGGCCGCCGCCCGGCCGCTGCCGTCCTCTAGGGAGTGTCCTGCCGCCGCCGGGGCCCGCGTGCCCCCTGCGGGGCGCGCGGGGACTGCGCGGCCACCGGCGTCCGGCGCTGCCGCTGACGCATCTGCCGGACCTTCCGTACGGTCGTGATCACACCGGCGATGAGCGTGCCGCCGTACAGCCACCCGGCGTGCACGGCGAGCGCCGTGACCACCGCCATGATCCGGCCGCCGAAACCGCCCGTGCCCCCGGCGATCGGTACCACCCCGACAGCGAACGCGATCGGCACGATGATCGGCGCCGTCACCAGGTCCGCGGGCCGCACCCACAGCGCGGTCAGCGCGCAGACCGGCAGGAACAGCACCCCGAACACCACCGGTGAACCGTCCAGGACCAGCAGATCCAGACAGGCCAGTACGAACATGGCGGCCGCGGCGAACAGCCCGGCCCCGATCGCGGTCAGCCGGGGATTGGGCAGCCTGCGCAGCGCCAGCACCACGGGCGGGACCGGCCGCGACCGCCCCTCCGGCGGGCGCACCGCCCGGTAGACGGTCGCGGTCTCCTCAAGGGTGCCCTGCGGGGACAGCGGGGCCGGAGGGGCTTGCCTGCGCTGCGGGGGACGTGTCCTGTGCTGCTCCACCGGGACAACGTAGGGCGCCGGGCCGGGCGAAGCGGGTGCGGGACACGCGGTTTGGGCGAGCTAGGGGATGAGTTCGATGCCACACGGCCGAACGGGAACCGGACCGGCGTCCGCACCCGCGCCCGGACGGACCCGTGGGTACCCGCTTGCCCCCGCCCGTAAACTGGAGAATCGGCCCACCCGGGGCCCCGCGTACCGCCCACCGCCTCACCCCTCAGGAAGTCGCCACCGTGTCGCTCACGATCGGAATCGTCGGTCTGCCGAATGTCGGCAAGTCGACCCTGTTCAACGCCCTGACCAAGAACGACGTGCTGGCGGCCAACTACCCGTTCGCCACCATCGAGCCGAACGTCGGTGTCGTCGGCGTCCCCGACCCGCGCCTGAACACGCTCGCCGAGATCTTCGGCTCCCAGCGGCTGCTCCCCGCCACGGTCGACTTCGTCGACATCGCGGGCATCGTCCGCGGCGCCTCCGAGGGCGAGGGCCTGGGCAACAAGTTCCTCGCGAACATCCGCGAGTCCGACGCGATCTGCCAGGTCATCCGCGCCTTCAAGGACGAGAACGTCGTCCACGTCGACGGCAAGGTCTCGCCCAAGGACGACATCGAGACGATCAACACCGAGCTGATCCTCGCCGACCTCCAGTCCGTGGAGAAGGCCGTCCCGCGCCTCACCAAGGAGTCCCGCCTCCAGAAGGAGAAGGTCGCGGTCCTCGCCGCGGTCGAGGAGGCCCAGAAGATCCTGGAGTCCGGCCAGACCCTCTTCGCCGCGGGCATCAGCGCGGGCACCGAGAAGGGCAAGCTCCTCCACGAGCTGCACCTCCTGACCACCAAGCCGTTCCTCTACGTCTTCAACGTCGACGAGGACGAGCTGGTCGACGAGGACTTCAAGAACGAGCAGCGCGCCCTGGTCGCCCCCGCCGAGGCGATCTTCCTCAACGCCAAGATCGAGTCCGAGCTGATCGAACTCGACGACGACGAGGCCCTCGAACTCCTCCAGTCCATGGGCCAGGAAGAGCCCGGCCTCGCCACCCTCGGCCGCGTCGGCTTCGACACCCTGGGCCTCCAGACCTACCTCACGGCAGGCCCGAAGGAAGCCCGCGCCTGGACGATCAAGAAGGGCGCCACCGCCCCCGAGGCCGCCGGTGTGATCCACACCGACTTCCAGAAGGGCTTCATCAAGGCGGAGATCATCTCCTTCGAGGACCTGGTCGAAACCGGCTCCGTGGCCGAAGCCCGAGCCAAGGGCAAGGCCCGCATGGAGGGCAAGGACTACGTGATGCAGGACGGCGACGTGGTGGAGTTCCGCTTCAACGTGTGAGCGGATGAATAACACCACGTCGCTGACGTGGCGAACAAGCAGATCAGAAGGGGTCGGGCTCTTGAGAGCCCGACCCCTTCGTCCATACCGTGCTGGTTAGGGCCTGCCTCTGCTGAACCTGTGCTGGACGTTCAGACGCTGGATCAGTCGGGATCAGATGTCGTAGACGGTGGAGCGATGCCCGACGTGGACGACCCACACCACGAGCTCGCCCTTGTCGATCGTGTAGACGACCCGGTAATCGCCGACCCGCAGCCGACGGCGTTCTGGCTGTGACACGAGCGCGGTGGTGTGAGAGCCGAGGGGGTCGCTCTCCAGCTCGGTCAGTTTGGTCAGGATGCGTAGGGCCATGTCGCGAGGGATCTTCCGGAGCTCGGCCTGTGCCTCTGGCCGGAAGACGGTTCGGTATTCACTCACCGCGCGCCAGTGTCTCCCTCATGATGTCCTCGATCGGGATGCCGGGTGCCGGGTTGGCCATGCGTTCGTCGATGATCCGGTTGATCTCGCGCTCTTCCCATTCCTGGTACTTGCGCAGCACCTCGATGGAGACGACGGCGGCAACCTGTTTGCCCCGTCGGGTGATTACGGTGGGCATGTCATCTCGATCGGCGCGCTCCACGACCTCGGCCAGGTGCGCACGTACGTCGCGGATGGACTCTATGGGCAGTGGCTGCGTCATGCGCCCAAGCGTACCGAGTGTGCCATGTGTACACAATCTGCTCCGGGTGGAGCGGGTTGTGCTGTGCTGGGTGACTTGTCACCGTGCTGGATAGCCACTTCCAGCACTGCGTTTACGCAGGTGGGAGCCCTGTACCGCAGATTCCGCTTCAACGTGTGAGCGGATGAAATAACACCACGTCGCTGATGTGGCGAACATGCAGTGCAGAAGGGGTCTACTCCTCCGAGGTCGGCCCCTTCGTCCATTCCGTGCTGGATGGTCAAGCGCTGGATCAGTTGGGATCAGGTGGCGTACGCGGTGGAGCGATGCCCGACGTGGGCGAGCCGCACCACGAGCTCTCCGGTGCCGATCGTGCAGGCGGCCCGGTAGTCGCCGACTCGCAGGCGGCGGCGTTCTGGCTGTGACACGAGCGCGGCGGTGTGAGAGCCGAGGGGGGTGCTCTCCAGCGCGGTCAATTTGGCCGGGACGCGCAGGGTCGTGGCGCGAGGGATCTTCCGGAGTCGGGCCTGTGCCTCAGGGCGGAAGACGGTTCGGTACGCACTCACCGCGTGCCAGCGTCCTGCCGGCCGGGGCCCCTTCGCCGTGTCGTGCCGGATCAGGAGGTGGGGGCCGTGGCGGTGAGGGCGTGGCGGACGGTGTCGAGGGGGACGGGGCACTCGTAGTAGTCCTCGAAGTAGGACTGGAGGGCTTCGGGGGAACGGTCGGCCAGGAGGTGGAAGAGATAGCCGGAGCCGTCCGGGTCCTCTCTGTCCGGGGGGAAGGTGATGGCCGGGCCGGTGCGCCAGGAGGTGTCGGTGGTCTCCCGCCATATGCAGGCGGTGACGCGGGGGACGTCGATGCCCTCGTCGCGGAAGGCCGGTTCGTCCAGGAGCGGGCGCAGCGAGGCGGGTACGTCGTCGAGGACGCCCGGCCAGACCCGCTCGTCGTCCCTCGCGTACGGGCTCATCACCGATTCGTGGTCGAAGCCGCGTATCAGCACCCCGGCCGGGGTGAAGAGGACGGAGAAATCGTCCCCCGAGCCGTTCGCCATCAGGGCCGCCTCTTCGCCGGGGCCCCAGTCGGGGTCGAAGGTGTAGCAGCGGAATTGAGGATCGTCGCCGATCGTGGCGTCCAGGAGGGCCAGCGCGCGCAGGTGGGCGCGGAGCCCGGCGGGGTCGGGGAGGCGTGCGGCGATCTCGTGCGCGGTGCTCATGGGCTCATGGAAGCACCCGCTACTGACAGGGGGCGTTCCGCGGGTTGTCAGGGGCCGGGCATGACGCGGCTGAGGACCGGGCTCCGCGCTGCCAGGAGTCACGCGGAGGACGTGGCCGAGGTGCTCCATGGGGCCGGTGCGGGGCGGGCCCATGCGTACGCGCGGTGTTCCAGCGCGCGGATCTGGGGCGGGCCCGGGATTACCTGTTAGCGCCGGGCGCGGCGATCGCGGGCTTGAGGGCGCGGGGGGACGGGCGCGGAGGACGGGCGCGGAAGGCAAGCGCGGAGGGCGGGCGCGGGGCCGTGGCTGGAGAACGGGGCGGTGCCGTCGTCACGGCCCGTCGCGCCGACGGTTCCGCACGGACTCCCGGACCGTCTGCGGCGGGGCGTGGGCGACCCGCGGCCGAGCATGTCTACGGTATGGGAAATGCTCCATTTGCCCCGGAGGTCCCGTGCCCCGCACACAACGGAAGAAGTCCGCTCGACCGGTCGGGACGACCGAGCCACCGCCCACGGCCCACGTGGTGATCGCCGTGGCGGCCGTGACGGCTCTGGTGGGGGTCCTGGGATTCCTGTCCGAGTCCCCGGTGTGGCTGCTCGGCCTGCTCGTGTTCCTGCCGGGGGCTGCGTCGGCGCTGTGCACCGTGCGTCAGACGGGGCTCGTGTTCGCCTGGACCGTACTCGTCGTCATCGGCACCATGTTCCTCCGGCACGGCGACGGACGGCCGTGGCTCGACAGAATCCTCATGATGCTGCTCACCCTCGTCCTGGGCGCGGCCTCCGTCTACGCGTGCCACCGCCGGATCAGCCGCGAACGGGAGACACTGCGGCTGCGTTCCACGGCCGCCGCGATGCAGCGTCACATCCTGCGCCCGTTGCCCATGCTCACGGACGACATCCTGGTCGACGGCCTGTACGAGCCGGTGCAGGAGGACCGGCTCGTCGGCGGCGACATCTACGACGTCGTGGCCTCCCCCTGGGGGACGCGGGTGCTGATCGGTGATGTCCAGGGCAAGGGCCTGCCCGCGGTGGGCGCGGCCTTCGCCGTCATCGGCGCCTTCCGCGCGACCGCGCACCGGGAACCCACCCTGACCGCGCTCGTGGACGCCCTGGACGCCTCCGTCGTCCTGCACAACTCGTACGCGGCGCAGACCGGCGAGGACGAGCGGTTCGTCACGGCCCTGATCGTCAACGTCGACGCACACGAACAGGTGCAGGCCATCAACTGCGGACATGTGCTGCCGCACGTGCTGCACGATGCCACGGTCACCACGCCGGACCTCACCTCCGGTGTACCCCTCGGGCTTGCCGAGCTGTCCGCCGAGCCCGCGACCGTCGACTGGTTCGCCTTTCCGCCCGGCTCGACACTGCTGCTCACCACGGACGGACTCACCGAGACCCGTGCCGCCGACGGCGCGTTCTTCCCTGTCACCGAGAGTCTCGCCCGGCACGTATCGCTCCCCGCCACCGGTCTGCCGCGTGCGCTCCATGAGGACGCGCGCGCGTTCGCGGCGGAGGGGGACCAGCACGACGACGTGGCGATCCTGTCCGTGCGACGGTCCCCGTTCCGCTGAGTGGCCCCCAGCCGGGGAGCGGGCCCCGAGCCGCGCGACCGGCCGGCGCCGGCCAGTCGGGGTGCGATGCGGCCGGGAGCGGGCCCCGAGCCGCGCGACCGGCTGGCGCCGGCCAGTTGGGGTGAGATGCGGCCACCTGGACGAAGGCCCGCTTCCGGACGCGTCGTCGTGCTCGCCTGTCTGCACTAACTCCGCGCGCGCCGGACGCGGGCCGCCGTGAGGCTGTGGGCACATGTGCTCCCGCCGGCGACCCGGCGAACGACGAAGAAGGTTCTTCCTGTGCGCCTGTACCGAATAGCGCTCTGGGCCGTCGTGCCCATGACGCTCCCCCTGCTCGCCGTGCCCGCCGGAGTGACGGCGGCCCGCCCCGCCCGTGACCGCGCCCCCCAGCTGCCGCTGGCGGCGGGAAGGCTCGAAACGGCCGCCCGCCTGACCCGCGCCGAACGGTCGTTCCCCACGCTCGGCGCGATGCCGATGATCCCGCGCCGCACAGCCCCCCGGCCCGCCATCGTGCCCCGGGCCGGATGGAAGGCCGACGAGACCCTGCGCGACCCGTCCGCCCGGTACGCCGGCGGCGTCGGCGCGGTCTTCGTCCACCACACCGACACCCCCAACGACTACGCCTGCGCGGACGTCCCCGGCACCCTGCGCAACCTGTACACCGGCCAGACCCGTGACATGCACTGGGGCGACATGGGATACAACTTCCTGGTCGACCGGTGCGGCACCGTCTACGAAGGCCGCGCGGGCGGGGTCGACCGGGCCGTGATCGGCTCCCACACCCTCGGCTTCAACCGGGGCACCGCCGGAATCGCCGCCATCGGCACCTTCGGCCCGGGGAGCCCCGTCCCGGCCGCCATGGAACGTGCGATCGCGGCGCTCGCCGCCTGGAAGCTCGGCCTGAGCGGCGTCGACCCGCTGGGCAAGGCGCGGCTCACCTCCACCAACGACAACAGCCGCTACCCCAAGGGGACGTCGGCCTCGTTCGACGCGATATCCGGCCACCGCGACGGCTTCGCCACCAACTGCCCCGGCGAGGCGCTCTTCGCCCGGCTCCCCGCGATCCGCAGGCTCGCCGCCTCGCTCCAGACCAGGGCCGCCGCGGCCCTTGCCCCCGCGGCCCTTGCCCCCGCGACCCCCTCGGCCCGCTTGCCGGTCAGCGCCAGGTGACCCGCAACTCCCGTACGCCCGTGGGCCGGTGCGCGTCGGCCGAGACGACCGTCAGCCGGACCCAGCGGGCCACCGCTCCCGCCCGGTACGGCCGCCAGTGCCGCCGGTCGGCCGAGACCTCCAGGCGGGACGTGGCCGGATGCGGCTGTGCCCACTCCGGTACGGCCGAGGCCAGTGCGCCCGTCCGCCCCAGGTCCACCGTCAACGCGCCGGTCCGGCCGTCCGGGGACCAGACGGTGGCCGGGCTGCCGTCCACCGCCGCCGCCGCGTACAGCCCCGGGGCCTGGGAGTCCGCCGTCACGGGGCGGCAGCGGGCCGCGTCATTCGTCGCCGCGAGGTCCGGGCGGCGGGTCGGCAGCGTCAGCGTGCCGCTCAGCAGGCGGGGACCGGCGGGGGAGTGGACGGTGAAGGGGGTGCCGGAGGTCAGCCGGACCGTCGTCGTGCGCGGGCCGATCGCCACGTCGTACGTACGCCCCTGATAGCGCAGGCCGGTCAGTGTGACGCCGCGCCCCAGCTGTGGCGGCAGCAGCGGATCGAGCCGTACCCCGTCCTCCCGCAGCCGCAGCCCGGTCAGCCCGTGCGTGAAGACCTGGAGGAAACCGCCCTTGCCGGTCAGGAAGTCCTCGGCGGGCGAGCCCGACAGGGGGTCCTGGGCGCCCGCCTTGGCGCCCCGCGCCTCGCTGAACAGCGCGAACGGGCCACGGACGAACGGACGTACCGCGCGCTGGAGATAGGTGTACGTCGCACAGCCCGGCTCCCCGATCGCGGCCGCGTCGATCGCGTGCACCGAGTCGGTCATCGCCGGGCCGTCCGGGTCGGTGCGCGCCGCGTAGTAGTCGAGGGTGGCCGCGGCGGCGCCCGGCTCCATCGGCCACTCCAGCGGATAGATCAGCAGCACCGTGTCGGCCTGTTTGATCGTGGAACCGTCGTAGCCCGCGTACTGGAGGAACAGCTTGCGCGCCGGGTCGTACGGGATGCGCAGACCGTCCGCGACCCGCTGCCACGCGGCGGGTGCGGGATGGCCGAGCAGCCGGGCCGCGCGGGTGGCCGCACGCAGCGAGGTGGCCGCGACCGCGTTGGTGAAGACGCCGTCGGTGACGCCGTTGCTGTATTCGTCGGGGCCCGCGACCTCCTTCAGCGAGTAGCCGCCGTCCTCGTCGGCGGTGGCCCGCGAGACCCAGAAGTCGGCGGCCCCCGCCAGCAGCGGCCAGCCGCGCCCCTCCAGCCAGTCGCGGTCCCCGGTCGCCAGGTAGTACTGCCAGACGGCCAGCGCGACATCGCCCTGGAGGTGGATCTGGGTCACGCAGTGCGGCGGGTTCCAGCTCTGGCACTCGGACCACAGATCGCCCCGGCTCGCCCCGGTCCAGGGGTGGAACAGGCCCTGGAACCCCAGCTTCCGGGCGTTCTCGCGGGCGGCGCCCCGGGTGCGGTGGCGGTATTCGACGACGGATCGGGCCAGCTCGGGCCGGGTGACCAGCAGCCCCGGGTACATCCAGGTCTCGGCGTCCCAGAACACCATGCCCGCGTAGGCGTCGCTGGTCAGACCGGCCGGGGCGACACTGTCGCGGGCCCCGGCCCGGGTGGACGCCAGCAGCCCGTACTGGGCCGCCCGCAGCCACTTCTGGAGTCCGGGGCCGTCGGGGACGGTGACGTCGGCCGACCAGGCCCGCCGCCAGGCCGCCGCGTTCTGCCCGAGGACCCCCGACCAGCCCCGCCGGGCGGCCTGCCGGGCGGCGTCGCGTGCCGTGCTGCGCGGGTCGGCGGAGGTGAGCGCGGTGTCGACGCCGACGTACTTCTCGACGGTGTACGTGCGCCCGGCGCGCACCCGGTGCGTGCTCCGGGGCGTGAGCGCTACCCCGGAGCCGCCGGAGCGCACCTCCTGGGCGATCGCGCCCCGGACCCCGGTGCCCCGGGTACGGAAGGTGCCGTCGGCGGCGAGGTCGATCCGGCGCGCGCCGCGGGGGTCGAGACGGGCGGTGACGGTCGCGGTGCCGCTCCAGCGCGGAGTCAGGCGCAGCCGTACGGCACCGGTGTGCGCCGCGGACCGGTCGGTGAGCACCTCGTACACCAGGTCGGTGGCGTGCCCGTCGGCCGTGGTCCAGCGCAGCGCGGTACGCACCAGCCCGCAGCGCAGGAAGAGGGTCTGGCGGTAGTGCGAGATCCGCCCGGCCGGTGTGGCCGGGCCGTAGGTCTCCTTGCCGACGCGCAGGTCCAGATCGGTCCAGGACGGCAGCGCGGCGACCACCTCGCGGCCCGCGGCGAGAGCCGGTTCGCGGCCGAACAGCCCGGAGACGAAGGCGCCGTCGTAGCGCGGGGTGTACAGCGGCCAGCCGGTCGTCCCTCCCGGGGCGGCGTACCCGGCTCCGGCGGCGGGCACCCGGTGGCCCAGGTACCCGTTGCCCGTGTACGGGTCGTGACCGGCCGCCGCGCCGTACCGGGTGGATGCCAGCGCCCAGGCGGGGTCGGTGTCCTGGCCGCAGGCGGGGACCGCCGCCGGGGCGGGCGGTGGCGCCGCCCGGGTGACGGGGGCCGGGGAGGCGGCGAGCAGGGCGCCCGCGAGCAGCGGTGTGAGGCAGGCGAGGGCGGTGCGGAGACGGAGACGGATACGCGGGAGGCTCACCGTACGACCGTAGAAAGCGGCCCCCGCCCGGCGGTGCGCGGCGCGCGGGGTGAACGGGCGACAGGCCCTCGTCGGGCGGTGGGTTCGTGCTGGGCTGTGGGCTGGTTGCCGGGCGGTGGGTTCGTGCCGGGCTGTGGGCCGGTCGTCAGGCCGTGAGTCCGGGCCGCGGGCCCGGCCGCCCCGGGCCGCTCCGGCCGGTCAGGCGGCGAGGCCGGTCTTCAGACCCGCGCCGCACAGCGGGACCACGACGCTCCGGTCCGTCCAGCCGCCGACCGCCGCCCAGCAGGCGACGCCCGTCGTCTCGACGTAGAAGCCGCGCGCGGCCAGATCCAGCTGGGCGGCACGGATCTGGTCCTCGGTCACCGTGAGGAAGGTGCCGCCCGACTCCCGGACCGCGGCCAGGACGGCCCCGGCGCGCGGCGGGCGGGGGATCGCGATGCCCTCGGCGAGGGTGGCGGCGGCCGGGCCCGCCGGGGCGTCGGGCAGCCCGTCGGCGCCCGCCCGGAAGGCGGCGGCCAGCGGGGAGACCGCCTCGGCCTGGACGGCGATCAGCGCGGGCCGCTGGTCGATCAGCCCCCGGGCGTGCAGCTCGGCGGTGGCCAGGGCCGCGCCCAGGAGCAGGGTGCCGTTGCCGACCGGTACGGCGATGGCGTCGGGCAGCTGCCCGCCGAGGTCCTCCCACAGCTCGTACACATAGGTCTTCGTGCCGTGCAGGAAGTACGGGTTGAAGACGTGCGAGGCGTAGAAGGTGCCGGGGACGTCGGCGGCGGCGCGGGCGGCGGCCGCGGTCGCCTCGCGGCCGCCCGGGACGATCTCCGTACGGGCGCCGTGGGCCCGGATCTGCTCGGTCTTCTTCGGGGAGGTGCCCTCGGGGACGTACACCGTGCAGGGCAGCGAGGCGCGGGCGCAGTACGCGGCGACGGCCGTACCGGCGTTGCCGCTGCTGTCCGCGACGACGCGCTCCGGCGCGAGGCGGCGGGCCAGCTCCACCAGCATCACCGCGCCCCGGTCCTTGAAGGAGAGCGTCGGCATCAGGAAGTCGAGCTTGGCCGAGACCGTCCCGGTGAGCGCGACGAGCGGGGTGCGTCCCTCTCCGAGGCTCGTCGCGGGCGCGGAGAGCGGCAGCACCTCCTCGTAACGCCACAGTGAATTGACGCGCCCGGTAAGCGAGTTGAGCGAGAGCGTGCCGGTGGGCTCGTACGCGAGGTCCCAGGGACCTCGGCAGGCGGGGCAGCACCAGGTGAGAGCGGTGGTCTCGGCCCGGGTGCCGTCCCGCGGGCAGGTGTAGGAGGGCATGCGATCAGCATGTCAGGCGTGTGACCGAGCCGTGGCGAAGGTATTGCGGAGCCCGGCGCACCCTTGTGCGATTCCCAAGAATCGGTCAATCTTTCGCTGTCGACGGGGACTTGGGCAGCGCGGCGGCCGCATCAGTGGTTTGTCATGCCCATGTCTATCTTTGTCTGGCAGCGCTCCGTCTCGACGCACGTGATCCCCCACCTGAGCACCGCAATCGAGGAGGCCCCCACATGTCAGTGACGCGTCACACCCCCTTCGCCCGCCGAAGACTCGCCGCGGCGAGTGTGGTGGCGGGTGCCGCCCTGGCGCTGTCCGGCGCGGCGGTCTTCCCCGCCACGGCGTCCGGACCCGCCACCGAGGGCCAGATCCTGAACGCCGGTGCCCCGGGCGCCATCAGCGGCAGCTACATCGTCACGCTCGACGAGTCGGAGGCCCGCGCGGGCTCCGCGAAGGGGCGGGCGCTCGCCGAGGAGTACGGCGCCACGATCAAGAAGACCTACCGCACCGCGCTCAACGGCTACGCGGTGGAGCTCTCCGAGGCCCAGGCGAAGAAGTTCGCCGCCGACCCGGCCGTCGAGTCCGTGGTGCAGAACCGGACCTTCCACGCCACCGGCACCCAGACCTCGCCGCCCTCCTGGGGACTCGACCGGATCGACCAGAAGCCCCTTCCGCTGAACCAGAGCTACACCTACCCGGACCACGGTGGCGCGGGCGTCACCGCGTACATCATCGACACCGGGGTGCGGATCAGCCACAGCGACTTCGGCGGCCGGGCCTCCAACGGCTACGACGCCATCGACAACGACAACGTCGCGCAGGACGGCAACGGCCACGGCACGCACGTGGCGGGCACCGTCGCCGGTACGTCGTACGGCGTGGCCAAGAAGGCGAAGATCGTCGCCGTCCGGGTCCTCGACAACAGCGGCTCGGGCACGACCGCGCAGGTCGTCGCGGGCATCGACTGGGTGACCGCGAACGCGGTCAAGCCCGCGGTGGCCAACATGAGCCTGGGCGGCGGGGCGGACCCGGTGCTCGACGCCGCGGTGCGCAAGTCCATCGCGTCCGGGGTGACCTACGCCGTCGCGGCGGGCAACGAGTCCACCGACGCCTCCACCAAGTCCCCGGCGCGCGTCGCCGAGGCCATCACGGTCGGCTCGACCACCAGCACCGACGCCCGGTCCAGTTTCTCCAACTACGGAACCATCCTGGACATCTTCGCCCCCGGCTCGTCGATCACGTCGTCCTGGAACACCAGCGACAGCGCCACCAACACCATCTCCGGTACGTCGATGGCGAGCCCGCACGTGGCCGGTGCCGCCGCGCTCTACCTGGCCGACCACCCGGGCGAGAGCCCGGCGCAGGTCTCCGCCGGACTGGTCGCCGCCGCCAGCACCGGAGTGGTCACCAGTCCGGGCACGGGCTCCCCGAACCGCCTGCTGAACGTCGGCAGCGGCTCCACCACCCCGCCGACCGGCAAGAAGTTCGAGAGCACCACGAGCTACAGCATCGGTGACTACACCACCGTCGAGTCGCCGATCGCCGTCAGCGGGGTCACCGGGAACGCTCCGTCCGCGCTGAGCGTGCCGGTGGACATCACCCACACCTACAGCGGCGACCTGAAGATCGACCTGGTCGCGCCCGACGGTTCGGTCTACAGCCTGAAGGCGTCCGGGACCGGCGGCAGCGCCGACGACGTGAAGACCACCTACTCGGTCAACGCGTCCTCGGAGGTCGCCAACGGCACCTGGAAGCTCCGGGTCAGCGACAACGCGGGCGGCGACACCGGGCGGCTCAACTCCTGGGGTCTTCAGTTCTGACCGTACGGGTACCGGTGACGACGCGTCCCTCGTGACGCGTTCATGATGCGCAGAACAGGTGGGGCGGCTGCTGAGGCGGCCGTCCCACTGCCGTGCGGGCGGCCCCGCGCGGCGGCCCGCGCCGGACCGGGGGCGGCCGTGCTGAACCGCGGACGGGTGCCGCCCGTGCAGAGGGCGGGAACTCTCCGGTGGCCGGTGCCCGGTGGTGGCACCCGCTGACCGGTGGCCGGACCCGCGGGCCCGGGGCGGGGCCTGGACGGGGTGCGTGCGGACATGCGCGGACGGGGAGTGAATCATCACTTCGGGTGAATCTCTGGCCTATGCTTGCGGTCCACAACCGACGGTTGTCAATCTGTTGCAGTCCGTCAACCTGTTGGGAGTGGCCTGTGGCTTTCGGTGAGCAGCCCGCCTATCTGCGCGTCGCCGGCGATCTGCGGGAGAAGATCGTCAACGGTTCGCTGCCGCCGCATACGCGTCTGCCTTCGCAGGCCCGTATCCGCGAGGAGTACGGCGTCTCGGACACCGTCGCGCTGGAGGCGCGGAAGGTGCTGATGGCCGAGGGGCTGGTCGAGGGCCGTTCCGGCTCCGGGACGTATGTGCGCGACCGCCCCGTCCCCCGGCGGATCGCCCGCTCCGGCTACCGCTCGGCGGCCGGGGCCAGCCCGTTCCGCCAGGAGCAGACGGCGGAGGGGGTGCACGGGACGTGGGAGTCCCGCAGTGAGCAGGAGGCGGCGAATGCCGAGATCGCCGGGCGCCTGGGCGTCGAGCCCGGCGACCGGGTGATGCGGACGGCGTACACCTTCCGTGAGGCCGGGGAGCCGATGATGCTCTCCACCTCCTGGGAGCCGCTCGCCGTGACCGGGCGTACGCCGGTGATGCTGCCGGAGGAGGGTCCGCTGGGCGGCTGCGGGGTGGTCGACCGGATGGCCGCGATCGACATCGTCGTGGACAACGTGGCCGAGCAGGTCGGCGCACGCCCGGGGCTGGCGGAGGAGCTCCTGGTGCTCGGCGGTGTGCCGGGCCACGTGGTCATGGTGATCGAGCGGACGTACTACGCCTCGGGGCGCGCGGTCGAGACGGCGGACGTGGTGGTGCCCGCCGACCGCTTCCGGGTCGCGTACCACCTCCCGGTCCGGTGAGCCGCCGTTCGCCGTGACGGGCCATTGCTTGTCATGGCCCGGACGCAAGGCTCGCAAGAAGGGGCGCATCCAGCTGGATGCGCCCCTTCTTGCGCCCTCCCGCGGTCCGTCTCCCGTTCGCCGTCCATCCCCTTCGCGCCTTCCTGCCCGGTCTCCTTCCCGGTCTCCTTCTCGGCCTTCTTCCTGACCTTCTCGGCCTGATCGGTGCCTCTTTGTGTAATTACGTATCCGTTGAGTGAAGGTCAGGCGTACGCTCGCGCATATGCGTACTGCGGTTTCCTGGGGATCCTTAGTGAGGTGCACGATGTTCGTGGGAGGGGCGCGATCCGGGGGAGGGGCGCGATGAGCGACAGCGGCGCGACTCTCTCCTGGCTGCTCATACGGCAGGACGACAACGGCAATCGCTACCGCGTCGGCCACTTCGCCACGCAGGGCGAGGCCCAGGCGATCGCCGACAAGCTCGACGGCCGCGGGCACAAGCAGCTCTACTGGGTCGAGCGCGTCGAGCGCGGCCCCCGCGCGTAATCCCCGCACTTCCGTCCTCCGTCCTCCGTCGTCTGTCCTCTGTCCTCCGTTCTTCGTTTTCCGCTTTTCGCTCTCCGCCGGGAGCCCCCGGCGTCCGCCGGAGGTCCGCCGCCTCGTTAGGGTCCTTGCGACCGGGCGGAACGAACGAAGGCGGAGTGATGTCGGGCCTGATCGACACGGTGGCGTGGGTGCGGGTGGAGGACGGCAGGATCCTCTGCGCCCGATCACGGGGGAAGGACGTGTTCTACATCCCCGGCGGCAAGCGCGAGGGGCGGGAGACCGACCTCCAGACCCTGTCGCGCGAGGTCGAGGAAGAGCTGAGCGTGGCCATCCTCCCCGCCACGGTGTCCCCGATGGGCACGTACGAGGCACAGGCGCACGGCCATCCCGACGGTGTGGTCGTGCGCATGAGCTGTTACGCCGCCGATTACCGGGGAACGCTGACGGTCAGCAGCGAGATCGAGGAGATGGCCTGGTTCTCCTACGCCGACCGGCCGCTCGTCCCGCCGGTCGACCAGCTCCTGTTCGACGACCTGAGGGCCTCGGGCGTGCTGCGCTGACCCGCCGGTGGCCTCGGGCGCGCTGTGCCGGACCCGGCGCCGACGCCCGGCTGAAGGCCGGACGGGGGCCGGACGGAGGCCGGACAGGTGGTCGGGACGACAGTCGGGACGGGCGGTCGGGACGGGCGGTCGGGGCGGGGCCGACGCCATGGCGGCGGCGCGTGCCGGGGCCCCGTGCGCCCTCCCCGCCCTGCTCACCTGTTCGTGTGCGCGGCCATACACCCGTACGCCCCACGTGTCGTTCCTAGCGGTAATTCATCCTGATTATCGGGTATGTGCTGAATAGTCCTCGCACACGGAACGTACCCGCTGCTGGTCTTGGGAAGTGGTCGGCGTGATCGACACCGAAGGCGACGTCGCCGAGTGGATCTTCCCGGCTGAGCCGGGCACCGCGCGATCCGCCCGGCATGCCGTCCACGGCGCGCTGAGCGACTGGGGGCTCGACAGGGCCATCGGGGACATGACGGTTCTGCTGGTCAGCGAGCTGGTCACCAACTCGATGCGGTATACATCCGGACCCATTGGCGTACGGTTGGTGCGTCCCCAGCCCGACGGAGAAACCGCCGCCGCCCACCCCGGCCTGCTGGTGGAGGTCTCCGATCCGCTTCCGGATCCGCCCACCGAACGTATGGCGGGACCGGAGGACGAAGGGGGCAGGGGGCTCCAGCTGGTGGCGTGTTCCGCCCGGCGCTGGGGGACCAGGCGGGGAAAGAGCGGCAAGACCGTGTGGTTCGAGCTGGCTCTGCCTGGTTAGGAGTGGGGTGGGACGGACTGCGATCACGGCTCGGCCGGAAGTGGGCTGAAAGGGACTGAGACCGTGCTGTGATCGTGAACGCCGTGTCGGTTGGGGCCGGAGTGCTGAATACTGCGGGCAGGACCGGTCCGGTGTGTGAGCTGGAGGGGACGGTCGCGTGAGCGAAATACCTGGGACAGCGGGCGACATCGTGTGGCAGAGCAGCCCGCCTGGCTCGATCTACGACTACATCAGGGTCGCCTCCTTCTCGATCGGCCCCGACGGCCGGATCGAGCAGTGGAGCCGCCGGGCAGCCGGCCTGTTCGGCATGGGCGCCGACAAGGCGGTCGGAATGGATCCGGTCGACGTCTTCATGCCCGCCGCGCTGCGCACCGACGGGCGGCGCCGGATCGCCGAGATCCTCGACGGCAAGGAGTGGACGGGCCTGGTCCCCTTCCGGATGCCGGGCGAGACCTCCGTGCACGGGCTCGCCGAGATCTATGTGATGCCGAGCGAGACGGCGAGCGGGGAGCGGGCCGCACTCTGCATCGTCGTGGACGTCCGGGCGCTGCGCCACATCGAGACGGACCTGGCGGCCTCGCAGGCCATCTTCGGCCAATCGCCCTTCGGGTTCGTGCTGTTCGGTACGGACCTGGCGGTCGTCCGCGCCAACCAGCGGTTCGCCACCGTCTTCGGCGGCCGGGCCGAGGACCACCGGGGCCGCCGGGTCGGGGACTACCTCCCCGGCCCCGAGGCCGACCGGCTCACCGCCACCATCCAGCGCGTCCTGGAGACCGGGGCCTCCGTCACCGACCTCCAGCTCGTCGGCACCGCGCCCGGCGGACCGGGCAGCCGCCACTGGTCCATGAACCTCTACCGGGTGCACTCCGGCTCGGGCCGCCCCGTCGGCGTCGCCGGACTCGCCACCGACGTGACCCGCCGCCACATCGCCGCCCGTGAGGCCGCCAGCGCCCGCCGCAACCTCGCCCTGCTCAACGAGGCCAGCGCCCGCATCGGCAACTCCCTCGACCTGGAGACCACCGCCCGCGAACTCCTCGACGTGGCCGTGCCCGGCTTCTGCGACCTCGCCTCCGTCGACCTCTACCAGGGGCTGCTGACCGGCGACGACGCACCGCCGGGCAGCTGGGACTCGCTGCGCCAGGAATCCGTCGGCGGCTCCGCCGAACTGCGCCGGGTCGCCCTGGCCAGCGCGGTGGCGGACGTGCTGCCCGAGGACGACGCGGAGAGCGGCTCGCCCGACCTGGGCTCCGTACACCGCTTCGCGTTCAGCTCACCGTGCGCCGTCGCCCTGCGCACCGGCCGGGTCGAGGACGTGCCCGGCGACGACCGGGGCTTCGTCCAGTCCACGCTCGCCGTGCCGATGGTCGCCCACGACACCGTCGTCGGCCTCGTGCAGTTCTCCCGTACGAAGGGCAGCGAACCCTTCGGGGAGCGGGACCGGGGGCTGGCCACCGAACTGGCCGCCCGCGCCGCCGTCTGCATCGACAACGCCCGCCTCTACCGGCGCGAGCACGAACGGGCGCTGATCCTCCAGCGCAGCCTGCTGCCACCCGGTGACCCGGTCGCCGCGGGCCTCGACATCGCCTGCCGCTACCTCCCCGGCAACACGGCCACCGAGGTGGGCGGCGACTGGTTCGACGTGATCGAGCTGCCCGGCCACCGCACCGCGCTCGTCGTCGGCGATGTGATGGGGCGCGGGCTGAGGGCCGCGGTGGCCATGGGCGAACTGCGCACCGCCGTACGGACCCTGGCCCTGCTGGACCTGGAACCCGCCGAAGTGCTCTCCGCGCTCGACGAGGTGGCCCGCGGGCTCGGCACCCCCGGCGGGGGCGCGTCCGGCGGCGGCTCCCAGTGGCCCTCCCGGGCCGCCCACAAGTCCCGCGAGGCCGACCTCTCCGAGGTCTACCTGGCGACCTGCGTGTACGCGGTCTACGACCCGGTCACCCGGCGGTGCACCTTCGCCAACGCGGGGCACCTGCCGCCCGCCGTGGTCGAACCGGGCGGGCGGGCCCGGCTGCTCGACGTCCCGCCCGGGATGCCGCTCGGCGTCGGCGGCGAACCCTTCGAGGAGGTCGAGGTGGACCTCAAGGAGGGCTCCCTGCTCGCCCTCTACACCGACGGGCTCGTCGAATCCCGCGACCACCCGCTCGACGAGGGCCTCGACGCCCTGCGCGGCGCGCTGGTCGAGCCGGAACGGCCGGTCGAGGAGCTCTGCGACCACGTACTGACCACGCTCGACACCCGGCACGGCGAGGACGACATCGCCCTGCTGATGGCCCGAATCCAGGGACTGCCCGCCGAGGCGGTCGGCGACTGGCGGCTGCCCCGCGAGCCCCGCTCCGTGGGCCGCGCCCGGGAACTGGCCCGTGACCGGCTGCTCGCCTGGGGCCTGGACGACCTGGTGGACACCACCGAACTGCTGGTCAGCGAGCTCGTCACCAACGCCCTGCGGTACGGGGAGGGCGAGATCAGGCTCCGGCTGCTGCGCGACCGCACCCTGGTCTGCGAGGTGTGGGACGCCGGACTCGTCCAGCCCCGGCGGCGGCGGGCCCGCGACACCGACGAGGGCGGGCGCGGGCTCCAGCTGGTCGGACTGCTCAGCGTGGCCTGGGGGTCCAGGCGGACCCCGCGCGGCAAGACCGTCTGGTTCGAACTGGCCCTGCCCGACGGGGAACCGGCCGTCGAGCTCTCGGTCGACCAGCTGCTCAGCATGTACTGAACGGCGTACGCGGGCAACGGGCGGCCGGGGTCACGAGGCGGTCTTCAACGCGGCCAGCCGGGCTTCGATCTCGGCACGGTCGCCCAGGGCGTCCAGCTGCTCGAACTGGGCGTCCAGGGACGAGGCGGCCAGCTCCTGCTTGCCCGTCGCGCGGGCCTCCTCGCGCCGCACCTTGTCCTCGAAACGGCCGATCTCGCTGGTCGGGTCGAGGACGTCGACGCTTCTGACCGCGTCCATCATGCGGTTCTGCGCCTCGGCGGACTTGGCGCGGGCCACCAGCTCGTCCCGCTTGGCCCTCAGCTCCGACAGCTTCTCCTTCATCCGGTCCAGGCCGGACTTCAGCCGGTCCACCACCCCGGTCTGCGCGGCGATGGTCGGCTCCGCGGCCTTCGCCTCCTGCTCCGAGCGGAGCTGGCGGCCGAGCGCGACCTTGGCGAGGTTGTCGAACCGGTCCGCCTCGGCCACCGAGCCCGCCGCCCGCAGCTCGTCGGCCTTCCGGCTCGCGGACAGGGCCTTGCCGCCCCACTCCGCCGCCGCCGCCATGTCCTCCCGGTGGTCCTGCTCCATGAGGCGCAGGTTTCCGATGGTCGCGGCGACCGCCTGCTCCGCCTCCGCGATGTTGGTGGTGTAGTCGCGGATCAGCTGGTCCAGCATCTTCTGCGGATCCTCGGCCTGGTCGAGCAGTGCGTTGATGTTGGCCTTCGCCAGCTGGGTGACCCGGCCGAGAATGGTCTGCTTGGACATCGACGTCTCCTTGTGAGTCCTGTGTGGGTGAGTGGTGGTGCGTACGGGCGTGGGTGAGTGGTGGTGCGTACGGGCTCAGAAGCGTCCGCCGCCCCCGCGTCGGCCCCTGGTGCCCCCGCCGCCGAAGCTGCCCGGCCCGCCGCCCCCGCCGTAGCCCCCGCCGTACCCCCCGCGTCCGCCGCCCCCGCCCAGCAGGCCGCCCAGGATGATCCCGCCGAGCACCGCGCCGCCGACCCCGCCGCCCGACGGGACACCGCCCGACGGGAGACCGCCCGCCCCTCCCGGACCGCCGTACGACCGCACATCGTGCTCCGCCAGCCGACGGGCCTGCCCGGCCAGCGCGTCCGCCTGCTGTGCTTCGGCCAGCGCCCCCTGCGGGTCGCCGCCCGTCCCGGCCAGCTCCTGGGACCGCGCCAGCCGCCGCTGGGCCTCCGCCAGCCGGGTGCGGGCCTGGCTGCCCACCGCGCCCCGGCTGGTGGTGATCAGGTCCGACGCGGCGGCGATCGACGAGCGCGCGGTGAGCGTCGCCCCGTCCAGCAGGGCGAGGGCCCGCCGGTCGCCCTCCTCCCGCTCCCGGGCACCCGCCAGCGCGGCGTCCAGCGCCGTGTCGGCCTCCTCGACCCGGCGCAGCGCGTCGATCGGGTCGTACGGACCGGCCGCCAGCTCCTCGCGCACCGCGTCGAGCACCGACCGGGCGCGGGCGATCCGGCCCCGCAGGTCCGCGGTCGGCACCCCGGCCCCGGTGCCTTCGAGCAGCCCGCCCGCATCGGCCAGATCGGTCTCCGTCTCGGCCAGCGCACCGGGCAGCCGGTCCGCCGCCTCCGCCAGCTCCCGGGCCCGCCGGTCCACCGCGTCGACCAGGGTGGCCGCCTGGTCCACGGCGCCCTCAGCGGCCCGGATGTACACCGCCGCCGCCGACCGGTCCGCCGCGTCCACCGACTGCCGGGCCCGGTTCAGGTTCGAGGTGGCGAACAGCAGCCGGTCCCTGGCCTGTTCCAGGTCCTCGGCGGCGGACGCCGAGGCGGAGGGCGCGTACCGTTCGCGCATCGCGATCAGCGTGGTCTCGCTGGCCGAGACCCGGCCGGCCAGGGTCCGAAACGCCGTCTCGGCCGCGGTCAGCGCCTGCGGGGCCTCGCGCTCCAGGGCGCGCAGCCGGTCGAAGTCCCCGGACACGGCGTCGAGACGGGCACTCGCCTCCGCGCAGCGGGCGAGGATCTCGTCGAGCATCCGGCGCCGGTCCGCATCGTCCTCGGGGAAGGCGTCGTCCAGCCGCTGGCGCACCCGGAACGCGATGGTCAGCTCGCCCTTCGCGAAGTCGACGGCCGCGGTGAACGGGGCCGCCGCCTCCTCGCCGAACTGGGCGGTCGCGAAGCCCAGTTCCTCCTCGCTGGTGCGGACCGCGTCGTCGGTCTCCACCAGCGCCTCCTTCGCCCGCGCGTCCAGCTCCGGCAGCGGGACGGGAGGGGCGCCCGTCCCGGCGGCCGGTCCCCAGCCCTTCGCGGCGGGCGTGGTGCGGGTCGCCCCGCGCCGTCTGCGCCGGGTGTACGCGTAACCGGCCGCGGCAGCCGCCCCGCCCACGACGACCACCGGGAGGACCAGGTCCGCGGTGTTCGTCCCGCCGGATCCGGAGCCGGAGCCGCCGGGGTCGACGGGGCCGGGAGTGAGCGCCGGGGCGGGCACCGGCAGCCCCGCCAGTACCGCCGTGTAGCCCCGGGCCGCGCCGATCGCCGCGCCCGCCCAGTCGTGCACCCGCAGCGCGGGCTCGATCGCGGTGACCGCCACGTCCCGCAGCTGGGCGTCGGTCAGCCGGGAGCCCTGGTCGACGGTGTAGGCGTACTGCCGGTCATGGGTGGCGACGGCGAGCAGCACGTCCTCCTGGCCGAGCCCGTTGCGGTCGGCCGTGGCATCGGCCCAGCTCTGCGCGGACTGGCCGGAGAAGTCCCGTACGTACACCACGAAGAGCTGGACGCGGCGGTCGGCGTAGAGCTGGTCGAGTGCGGCCCGCACCTCGTCCGTGCGGTGGCCCAGCGCGTCGACCCGGTCGGTGATCTGCCCGTCCCGGGACAGGTCCACGGGGCCGTCGGCGCGGGCCGGACACGCGGCGGGAAGGGCCAGCCAGCCCACCGCCAGCAGCACGGCGAGCAGGGCCCGGCCCGGTAGGGATATTCGGGTACGGCTCACGGGCGGCGTCACGTTTGTGAGGCTATGTCCCCCTTTCGTGCCCCGCGACCCGGAGCCCGGCGTGCATACTGCGACGGCACACCGCACACGGGGGGAGACGGATGTGTTCACGGGGACCGGGCGCGTGGCCAGGGGGATACGCGAGCGGGCGGGCCGGCTGCGCTGGACCTGGCCGCGGCGGATCGCGGCCGGGGCGGTGCTGGTGCTGGTGGTGCCGGTTCTCGCCGCGGGCATCGCCCTGCGGATCGGCTTCACCGGCGACCCGGGCGAGGGCACCCGCACCCGGGGCCGGGACGCGATCTGGCTGGGCCACGCCTGGGTCGACGGGCGCAAGGACGACGCCGACCTCGCCGCCTTCGCCGCCCGGATCAGGAGCACCGGCATCAAGGACCTGTACGTCCACGCCGGGCCGCTGGAGCACGACGGCACCCTGCCCGCCCGCCGCTACCCCAGGGCCGGGTGGCTGACCGACGCCGTGCACCGCACCCTGCCCGGCGTCCGGGTCCAGGCCTGGCTCGGCGACGTGCTCGCCACCGAGGGGCCCGAGGGGCTGCGCCTGGAGCGGTCCGCGTCCCGCGGCGCGGTGGTCGCCTCGGCCCGGCAGGTCCTGGACGCCGGGTTCGACGGCGTCCACTTCGATCTGGAGCCGCTGCACTCCGGCGATGGCGACTACCTCTCGCTCCTCGACGACCTCGGCGCCCTCACCGGCGCGCGCGGGGCGCGGCTCTCGGTCGCCGCCCATCAGATCGACCCCCTCCCTGCGGCACACCGTGTGAACGGGGCGCTGACCGGCCGGGAGAAGTGGTGGTCGCAGGAGTTCTTCGGCCAGGTCGCCCGCCGGGTCGACCAGATCGCCGTCATGTCGTACGACACCTGGATGCCGCTGGAGGGGCTGTACGGCGGTTATGTCGCCCGGCAGACGGAGCTGGCCCTGGGCGTGACGCCGAAGAGCACCGACCTGCTCATGGGACTGCCGTTCTTCCACGAGGACGATCTCGGCCACCACGACTCCGCCGAGACCGTCGCGGCCGCGGTCCGCGGCGCCCGGCTGGGGCTGGGGCGCACGGACCGGGGCCGCGAACGGTTCGGGGTCGCGCTCTACGTCGACTTCGCCGCCCGGGAGAGCGACTGGGCGGCGTACCGCGCGGGCTGGAACTGAAGCACCGGAACCGGCGGGCCGGGACCGGGCGGCCGGAACCGGCGAGTCGGAACCGGGCGGGCCGGAACCGGCGAGTCGGAACCGGGCGGGCCGGACACGGGCCGCGGGTCAGAGGGAGAAGCGCTCCATGGCGAGCAGGGGCCGCACCTTCGACCGGAAGCCGCCGGTGCGGAACGGCCGCTGGAGCAGACCGGGGCGCAGCGCCTGGGCCAGGGCCGCGGCGATCATGCCCTGGTCGAGGGCGAGCAGGTAGTCGCTGACCCGGCCGGTGGAGACGTTGACCGAGTCCCGGAAGCCGTAGCCGGGGTGGTAGGCCCCGAAGTCGCGGTCGAGGGCGCGCAGATTGGCCACCGCCTCCTGGGGCGCGTAGGGCAGCGCGAGGAAGGAGGCGTGCGGGGTGACCACCCCGTTGGTGAACGCCGAGGCGGGCGGCAGTGGTGCGCCGTCGGTGGTGTGGGTGCGGTCGGTGTTGGAGGCGTAGCCGTCGACCTGCATGCCGAGCGCGTCGACGCCGTACTCCTGGTAGCCGCCCTCGGGGATGTTGGCGGGGGAGAAGCCCCAGTACCCGTACCCCGCCTCCCGCAGGCCGTGCTCGATCTGGCCGCGGACGTAGCGCTGGTGCGTCAGGCCCCAGGAGTGCGGCGACCACTCGGCCTCCGGTACGAACAGCGGCACCATCAGGGCCTCGAACATCGACCCGCCCCAGGAGGGCACCAGCTTCCGGCCCCGGTGGGTGTAGTGGCCCTGCCAGACGCGTACGCCGTCCATCGCGACGTAGCTGCCGCCGGGGCGCTGCTCCTGCTCGTGCTCGGGGAGCATGGTGCGCAGCAGGTGCCAGTAGTGGTCGGCGGGCAGCGAGCCGTCCGCGATGCCGAGGTAACTGGCCATGCGGGGCTCGGTGTTGAGCGCCCCGTAGTGGTGGCCGGTGGGTTCCTCGGTGTCCGGCCAGAAGCCGCCGCGCAACTGGCCGGGTCCGGCGACCGGGTCGGCGGGGTCGTACGGGGTGTAGTAGTACGACCAGTCGGCGGTGGCCAGGATGCGGGAGATCCGGGGGCGCAGGTCCGGGGCCGCGTCGGCGGCGATGCGCAGGCCGGTGATCAGCCAGGCGTTGTCCACGGAGGACAGGAAGGGGCGGACCGGGTCGCCGGTGCCGGGCCACTGGGTGAGGACCGAACCGTCGTGCGCGTCGTACCAGTTGAGCCAGAAGCCGTGGTGGCGCTCCAGCTTCTCGACGGCCCGCACGGTCCGCTCCAGGCCGCGCCGCATGGCGTCGTGGCCGATCACACCGAGTCCGGCGGCGGCCACGGTCGACCAGAGGCCGCAGCCGATGTTGGTGGGGGAGGTCTGGCGTGACAGGACGGGGGCGCCGGGCCCGCTGACGTCGATCTTGTCGACGGCCAGACCGAAGTCGGTGGTCATGGCCTCGATCGAGCGGTACGTATCGCGGAACCAGCGCAGCAGCAGCGGGGCGTGCGGGCCGCGCGCGGGCTGGGCGGCGCCCGCCGGGGCGGCGGCCACGGCGCCGAGCGACAGGGCGGCGGCCCCGGTTCCCGCTGCGGTCAGAAACGTACGACGGTCCATCAGAACCCCTCGGAAAAGAGCCACCGACTGTGGGCGGTGGGCGGATTTCGTTCGTCGGTCGCGGGCGCCGGGGCGCGGTGCCGTGTACGGCACCCGCGTGCGCCGCCGCACGTGAGCAGGGCTGGACACGGACGGCGGCCGCACGGGGGTACGGGAACCGGTGCCCGTCAGGTGCAGCCGGTTCCCGTACGGCGGGAGCGGTCAGGTCGCTCCCGGTCAGAGGGGAGCCGGGATCGCCCGGCTCAGGGGGCAGGGGTGGGTCAGGCGGCGGTGCGCGGCAGGGTGCGCGTGCGGCCCATCCCGCCGAGCCAGGAGGCGGACGGCTTCGGCAGCCGCTCGAAGGTCTCCGGGTTCCAGCCGATCAGGCCGAAGGTGGCCTTGTAGGTGCCCCACTCGTAGTTGTCCAGGGCGCTCCAGGCGAGGTAGCCCTGGATGTTCAGGCCGTCCTCGATCGCCGAGGCGACCTCGTTCAGGGCGCCGGTGTAGTAGTCGATCCGGCGGCTGTCGTCGTCGGTCGCGATGCCGTTCTCGGTCACGATCAGCGGGACGTCGTTGCCGAGGACCTCGGCGGTGTGGCGCAGCGCGTGGCCGACCGCGGCCGGGTAGTACTCCCACTGCGTGAGGGTGCGCTCGGCGTCCGCGGGGGCCGGTATCGGGCCCTCGGGGCCGATCTTGGTGCGGGTGTAGGACTGCACGCCGATCCAGTCGTCGCCGCGCGCGGCCTCGATGAAGACGTCCTCGCGGGGGTGGCGGTAGGCGGCGGTGACCTCCTCGGCGCCGGGCAGGGCCTGGTAGACCTGGTTGGCGATGGTCCAGCCGACCTGGATGTCCGGGCTGATCGCCCGGACCGCCGCGACGGCGGCGACGTGCGCGGCGATGACGGCCTCGGTGGTCTCGTCGTCCGGGGTGGGCAGACCGGCGGGCGGGAAGCTGTTGTCGCCGCTCTTGGCCTGACCGGCCATCACGGCGATCATGTTCGGCTCGTTGATGGTGCAGACGTGGCTGACGCCCTCGGCGATCACCGGCGCGCAGGCCGCGACGTACCGGGCGAACAGCGCGACGGCGCCCTCGGCGGTCCAGCCGCCGCGCGCCTCGAACCACTGCGGCACGGTGAAGTGGTGCAGCGTGACCATGGGGCGCAGGCCGCGCGCGATCGCACCGTCCACCATGCGGCGGTAGTGGGCCAGCTCGGCGCGGGAGAAGGTGCCCTCGACCGGCTCGATGCGGGCCCACTCGATGGAGAACCGGTAGTCGGTGAAGCCCAGGGACGCGAGGAGGTCCATGTCCTCGTCCCAGCGGTGGTAGCTGTCCGCGGCGTCCAGGCTGGGCTCCTGGATGTGGGTGCCCTCGGCGTGCTCCTTGACCCACCAGTCGCAGTTGGTGTTGTTGCCCTCGATCTGGTGGGCCGCCGTGGAGGCGCCCCACAGGAAGGTTTCGGGGAACGGGACCTGGGTGTGCGTCATCGCAGAGCGTCTTTCTGGTGAGGAAGGGGTGTGACCACGGGTGCGGGCCGTGGCCTCGTACGTTTCGGTGGGGCCGCCGGGTTTCCCGCCGCGGGCTACTTCATGCCGGCGGTGGCGATGCCCTGGGTGAAGTGCCGCTGGAGCGCGATGAACAGGACCACCACGGGCAGGACGACCAGCAGGGAACCGGCCATCAGCATGCCGTTGGAGCCGCCCGCCTTGTTGGGGTCGGTGGCGAAGGTGGCCAGGGCGACCGGGAGGGTGTACTTGTCCGGGTCGTTGGTCGCGATGAGCGGCCAGACGAAGTTGTTCCAGGAGCCGAGGAAGGTGAAGATCGACAGCGTCGCCAGCGCGGGCTTCACCAGCGGCATCACGATGCGCCAGAAGATGTACCACTCACCGGCGCCGTCCATCCGGGCCGCTTCCAGCAGCTCGTCCGGGATCGACTGCATGAACTGCCGCATCAGGAAGACCCCGAAGGCCCCGGCGGCGAACGGCAGCACCAGAGCGGCGTACGAGTCGATCAGGTGCAGCTTGCTCATCAGCACGAACAGCGGCAGCAGCATCAGGTTGCCGGGCACCATCAGGGCGCCGAGCACCAGGCCGAAGATCTTGTTGCGGCCCGCGAAGTTCAGCTTGGCCAGGGCGTAGCCGAGCATCGAGCAGAACACCAGGTTCGAGGCGGTGACCAGCACCGCCACGATCACCGAGTTCATGAAGTACAGCGGCAGGTCCAGCTTGTCGAGCAGCTCCCGGAAGTTCTCCAGGGTCCACTCGGTCGGAAGCCACACGGGCGGGCTGGCGGTCAGTTCGGCCTGCGTCTTGAACGCGGACAGCGCCATCCACAGGAACGGGGCCGACATGACCAGCAGGCCGAGCGAGAGCAGGACGTAGACCAGGACGCGCTTCGGGCCGCGCCGCCCCGTACGGCCGCCCCCGGGCTTCTTCGCGGGCGCCGTGGGGACGGCGCCCGGTGCACTGGTGGCGCTCATTTCGTGTTGTCCTTCAGCAGTCGGAGCTGGAGCACCGTGATGCCCATGATCACCACGAAGAGGACGTACGCCATGGCGCTCGCGTAGCCCATGTGGAAGAAGTTGAAGCCCTCGCGGTACATGTTCAGCGAGACGGTGAGCGTGGAGTCCGAGGGACCGCCCTGGGTCATCACGAACGGCTCCTCGAAGACGTTGAGGTAGCCGATGGTCGTGATCACCGTCGCGTAGAGCAGGGTGGGCCGCAGCAGCGGCACCGTGATCCCTCTGAACTCCTGCCAGGCACCCGCCCCGTCCAGCCGGGCGGCCTCCCGCACCTCGGTGGGGATGGCCTGGAGACCCGCGATGAAGAGCACCATGACCGTGCCGAGGTTGCGCCAGACCGCCATCGCGATCATCGACGGCATGGCGAGCGTCTCGGAGCCCAGGAAGTCGGGCGCGGTGAGCCCCACCTCCGAGAAGAGCCCGGCCACCAGCCCGTCGGTCGGGTCGAGCACGAACCGCCAGACCACGGCGACCGCGACGATGGTGGTGACCACCGGAGCGTAGAAGCCGACGCGGAAGAAGGTCCGGGCCCGGTCGATGCCGTTGTTCAGCAGTACGGCGACGACCAGCCCGAGGAAGATCGTCAGCGGGACGCCGACCACCACGAAGTACGCCGTGTTGAACAGCGACTTGAGGAACTTCTCGTCGCCGAACAGCTTCGCGTAGTTCTCCAGGCCGATGAAGTTCGCGTCCATCGGGTGCGTCACGTTGCGCAGCCCGAAGTCGGTGAAGCTCATCACCAGCGTGGCGACGATCGGGAACGCCATGAAGACGAGGAAGAGCACGAGGAAGGGGGTGGAGAACAGCCAGCCGGCCAGGTTCTGCACGCCCATCGACTTGCCCTGGCGGCGCTTGGGCCCGGCGGCCGGGGGCGTGGACGCCCCCGGCCCGGCCTCTGCCTCGGCCGCCTGCGCGGCCTTTGCGGTCATGGTGCGCATGACTCCTACTTCACGAGGCCTTCGATCTGGGACTGGGCGGTCTTCAGCGCGTCCTCGGCGGACGCCTTGCCCTGGGTGACCTTGGCGATGGCCTGGTCGACCTTGTCCGTGATCTCCGTCCAGTTGGACAGCGACGGGGAGGACTTGGCGGTGTCCATCTGCTTCTTGAAGACCTGGAGGTCGGCGTCGTCGGCGAGGTCACCGGAGGTCCAGGCGGCCGTGTTGGCCGGGAGGTCCTTGGTGCGCTTGTACCAGTCGGCCTGGCCCTCGGTGCTGGTCAGGTAGGTGATGAACTCCTTGGCGGCGGCCTTGTGCTCACTGTCCTTGGAGATCACCAGGGAGGAACCGCCGGCCATGGAGACCGAGGACTTGTCGGCGGGCACGTTGGCCACCGCCCACTTGCCCTTGATCTGCGGCTGGCCCTCGTTCAGCAGGGTGACGTGCCAGGGGCCGCCGAAGAACATCGGGACACGGCCGTTGCCGAAGTCCTTCACCACGTCGTAGCCGGGCTGCACGGACTTGTTGGACAGGCCCTTGTCGAAGTACGAGCCGTACTCCTTGAGCGCCTTGACGGCCTCGGGGCTGTCGATGACGGCCTTGCCCTCGTCGTTGACGATCTCGCCGCCCGCCGAGTACAGGAAGGAGTAGAAGTTCTGCACCGTGTCCAGGCCGCTGGGCTGGATGGACAGGCCCCACTTGGTTCCGGCCTTCTTCTGGTAGGCCGTGGCGAGGTCCTGCATCTCCTTCCAGTCGGTCGGAGCCTTGGTGATCCCGGCCTTCTCGGCCAGGTCGGTGCGGTAGTAGAGGACGCGGGTGTCGACGTACCACGGCACGCCGTACGCCTGGCCGTCCACCTCGCCCTGCTTCCAGCCGGAGGCGAAGTAGTCCTTCTCGTCGAAGGCCTTGGTGTCGACCGGCTCCAGGACGCCCAGCTCGGCGAACTCGCCCATGTAGCTGCCGCCCATCTGCGCCACGTCCGGCAGGGTGCCCGCGGCGGCGGCGGAGACCAGCTTCTGGTGGGCGACGTCCCAGCCGACCGGGGTCACCTTCACGGTGATGTTCGGGTTGGCCTTCGTGTACTCCTTGGCCACATCCGTGAGCTTCTCGCCCTCGGCCCCCATGGCCCAGACGGTGATCGTCTGCTTCTTGTCCGCCGCGACATCGTCGCCGCCGGAGCTGCCGCACGCGGTGAGACCGAGAGAGAGCGCAACCGTGGTTGCGATGCCGATCGTGGCGTTTCTGGCGGTGCGGGACATGGAGGGCTCCTCCTTGAGCAATCCGGATGTATGCGCTGCCTGTAAGCGCATACATCACTCTGCGGCAGGGACTCGGGAATCCGCAAGAGGGTGCTGGGTCACACTCGTGCAACGTGCTGGACACCTGGACGCCTCGTAGGTATCCGACGAGACACGGCAAGTGTGTCATTTGAGTGGTTGGGGCAGATGTGACCTATTTCGCTTGCTGGGGGGAGGCGGGCGTCGGCCAGCGCGTCCCAGAGAGGCCTATACGGTCGTGACCATGGCTGATTTCACACATGACTTCCCCTTCGACCCGGGGTACGACCACACGCTCCAGGACCTGATGGAGATCCCCGCTCCCGCGGGTCCGGACGATTTCGACGCCTTCTGGCGGGCCCGTCACGCCGCCGCCCGCGCGGTCGCCACGGAGCCGGAGATCGGCCCGCTGGAGGAGGAGCGCGACGGGGTGCGCATCCACGGTGTGACCTTCACCTCGGTGGGCGGGGTGCGGATCGGCGGCTGGCTGGCACTGCCCGCCGAGGGCCCCGCGGAGCACGGTTTCGTCATCGGGCACGGCTACGGCGGCCGTGAGGCACCCGGCCCCGACGTACCGCTGCCGCTGCCCCGGTCCGCGGCGATCCTGCCGTGCGTACGGGGCATGAAGGACCGCGGCCTGCACCCGGGCATCCCGGACGTGTCCAGTGCGCACGTGCTGCACGGCATAGCGTCCCGCGACACCTACGTCATCGGCGACTGCGTGGCGGACCTGTGGTGCGCGGCCTCGGCGCTGAGCGAGCTGGTGCCGGGCCTCACGCCGCAGGAGGGCGGCCCCGGGCTCGGCTACCACGGGGAGAGCTTCGGCGGTGGCCTCGGCGCGCTGGCGCTGCCCTGGGACGACCGCTTCCGGGCCGGCCAGCTCACGGTGCCGACCTTCGGGAACCACCCGCTCCGGCTCACCCTGCGCTGCATCGGCAGCGGTGAGGCGGTCCGCGGTTACCGCGAGGAGCACCCCGAGGTCACCGAGGTGCTGCCGTACTTCGACGCCGCCACCGCCGCGACCCGGCTGGAGCTGCCGGTGCTGGTGGCTGCGGCGCTCTTCGACCCGTCGGTGCCGCCGCCGGGGCAGTTCGCCGTGTACAACGCGCTGGCCGGGGAGCGTGAGCTCCGGGTGATGGACGCGGGCCACTTCGAGTACGAGGGAACGGCCGCCGACGTGGCCGGGCTCCAGGCCGCCCGCAGCCAGTTCTTCGGGGCGCGGCTCACCCGCTGAGGCGGGCATGGGGGCCCGCCCCGCGGCTCTTGCGGGCGGGCCCTTCCCGCCCGCCGTGACCACGGGGCGGCGCTCCTCGGCGGTCGCGTTGCCGGGCGGCCTTCCCGTCCGTCAGCCGCAGCCGCAGCTGGCGCGGCGGACCTGGGAGACCGGGAGCATCAGTGAGACCGGCTCCCGGTCCCCGTTGGCCAGCCGCTGCACCAGTAGTTCCACCGCCTGTTCGCCGAGACGGCGGATCGGCTGGCGCACCGTCGTCAGCGGCGGCGTCACGATCCGGCTCAGCGGAATCCCGTCGAAGCCGGTGACCGCGATGTCCTCGGGCACCCGCACCCCGCGCCGTTCCAGGGCGCGCAGCGCGCCCACCGCCATCTGGTCGTTGGCGAAGAGCATCCCCTGCGGGTGTTCACCGGGCCGGTCGAGCAGCGCCTCCGCGGCCCGCGCCCCCTCGGCCCGCGTCATCATCGAGACCCGCAGATCGGGTGCCTCCGGCACCGGGAGCCCGGCGTCGGCGCACGCCTGCCGAAAGCCCAGGAACCGCGCCTCGGCGTCCGGTGAGTCGGCCTCGCCCCCGACGAAGACGAGCCTGCGCAGCCCGTGGTCCTCGATCAGGTGGCGGGTCAGCTCGCGCTCGCCGTCGTTGTTGGCCACCACGATGTGGTCGAGGTGGTCGATCTCGCGGGGACCGGCCAGCATGACGACGGGGAGGCGGCGCGATATCACGTCCAGATCCTCGGTCGGCACGGTCCGTGCCATGACGGCGAAGCCGTCGACCCGCCCGGCGACCTTCGCGACGAGGTTCTCCGGCCCGCCCTCCAGCGAGGCGGCGATCAGCAGCGCGTAGCCGTGCCGCCGGGCCGCGCGCTCCATGCCGCGGATGATCTGGTCGGAGTAGAGCATGACCGCGTCGTCGGCGTCGCTGTCCTCCGCGTCGGCCTCGGCGCCGGGGTCGGCGTAGTCCGGGAAGCAGAGACCGAGCACGCCGGTGGTCCGGCTGGCCAGGCCCCGGGCGTTGCCGCTGGGCACGTACCCCAGCGAGCGGGCGGCCTCCAGGACCCGCTCCCGGGTCTGCGCGCGCACCGAGTCCGGGGTGCGGTAGACCCGCGAGACCGTGGCGATGGAGACGCCCGCCCGCTCGGCGACGTCGTACACCGTGGGCGCGCTCACTCGACCGACCGACCGCTGTTCGTGCGGTACCGAAGCACCAGTTGCTGCATGAGCCGACCCTTCTATGAAAGCGCATTCACCCTAGAGCGCGGGCCGCTCGGCGAGCAAGGCCATCCGGGGCAGGTTCAGGACCGGCCCGAGGACCGGCCGGAGGGGCGGTGGGAAAGACAGGCAGCCTTGCAAGGTGCCCTGTGCACGTTCTACGGTCGGGACATGCAGGAACCCCGTACCCCCTCGGCCGCCGCCCCTGTCGCCTCCGCCGAGCCCGCCGGAGGCGCGGACGCCGAAGAGCTGGCGGTGCACCTCTCGGCCGTGGTCGGACGGCTGCTGCGGCGGCTGCGCGGCACCTCCTCGGGCGGCAGGCTGACGCTGTCGCAGCGCGCGGTGCTCTCCCGGCTGGACCGTGAGGGACCGGCCACCACGGCCGCGCTGGCCCGCGCGGAGTACGTGCGTCCGCAGTCCATGCGGCTGACCCTCGGGGCGCTGGAGAGCCAGGGGCTCGTCGGGCGCTCGCCCGATCCGGCCGACGGCCGCAAGTCGGTGATGGCGCTCACCGCGGCCGGGGCCGCGGCGCTCGCCGGGGTCCGGGCCGCGAAGCACGACTGGCTCGCCGAGGCCCTCGCGGCCGAACTCGACGGCGCCGAGCGCCGCACCGTGGCCGAGGCGGTCGAGCTGCTGGACCGGCTGGCCGGGACGTGACGGAACCTTCCGTCCCCGTCCCTGTCCTCACATCGCGCGTCACCGGTGCGGCGCCCGTCCCCGTCTTCTCTCTCCGCGCGTCACCGGTGCGCCCGCCCCGTCCCCGTCTTCTCTCTCCGCGCGTCACCCGTACGCCCGCCCCGTCCCCGTCCTCTCTCCGCCGCGTGCCGTCCGTCGCCCGCCCCGTCCCCGTCCTCTCTCCGCCGCGTGCCGTCCGTACGCCGGGCCCGTCCCCGTACCGCCGCACCTCACCGCCTTCCCCCGCCACCCGCCTCGCACAGGAGCACTGTCATGACCGCCACCACGCTCGACCCGAAGACCGCCCTGGTCGTCATCGACCTCCAGAAGGGCATCGTCGGCAGGGAGACCGCCCCCCGCCCCTCCGCCGATGTCGTCGCCCGTTCCGCGGAGCTCGCCGACGCCTTCCGGGCCAAGGGCCTCCCGGTCGTCCTCGTCCATGTCGTCGACGGCGCCCCCGGCCGCAACGAGAGCCCGGCCGGCTCCGGCGGACGGCCGCCCGCCGACTGGGCCGACATCGTGCCCGAGCTGGGCCCGCGCGAGGGAGACATCGTCGTCACCAAGCGCACCTGGGGCGCCTTCCACGGCACTGACCTCGATCTCCGGCTGCGCCGGGCCGGGGTGACCCAGATCGTTCTCACCGGCATCGCCACCAGCATCGGCGTCGAGTCCACCGCCCGTGCGGCGCACGAGCACGGCTACCACGTCACGATCGCCACCGACGCGGTCACCGACATGGACGCCGACACCCACCGCAACAGCGTCGAGAAGATCTTCCCGCGCCTGGCGGAGACGGACACCACGGAGGCGATCATCGGGCTGCTCGCCTGACCCCTCCGCAGCCCGGCGGCTGGGCCGCACGGGTGAGCTTCGGGGCGGCGGCGCCGTGTCTGCGCCGCCGCCCGCGCGTGGGCGCCTTCAGTAGGTGGACGAAATCAGTGTGATCAACTGCAAATGCCACCAAGAGCGCCCCATCCGGCCCACCCGCTGTCAGGGGGCCGGGTCCGGGCCGGCCCCGGAGGTACCAGCCATGTCCCACCCCGGCGTCCCGCGGGGGACGGCCCGCAAGCGCCGCTCCCTCGCGCTCCTCACGACCGGTGTGCTGGCCCTCCCCCTGCTGGCGGGCTGCGGTTCCGGCGACGGCGGCACCACGGCCCCCGACGTCGCCGCCATCGAGCGGAACCGGGTCGCCGACGGCGGCACGGTCGACTGGGCGGTCGACGCGATGCCCACCACCCTCAACGCCTTTCAGGCGGACGCGGACGGCACGACCACCCGGATCACCGGCGCCCTGCTGCCGACGCTCTTCCCGCTGGACGACCGGGGGAGGCCGCGACGGAACCCGGATTACCTGGAGTCCGCGAAGGTGATCGAGCGCGAACCCCAGCAGGTGGTGCTCTACCGACTCAACCAGCAGGCGGTGTGGAGCGACGGCCGGGAGATCGGGGCCCCCGACTTCCTCGCCCAGTGGCGGGCGCTGAGCGGCCGGGACACAGCGTTCTGGACCGCCCGCAACGCCGGGTACGACCGGATCGAGAAGATCGAGCGCGGCGCCGACGACCTGGAGGTGCGGGTCACCTTCGGCAAGCCGTACGCGGACTGGCGCTCGCTGTTCTCCCCGCTGTACCCGAAACAGGTGACCGGCTCCCCGGCCGCCTTCAACGACAGGTCCCGCACCGCCCTGGAGGCGACCGCCGGGCCCTTCCGGCTGGGCGGCCTGGACAAGAAGGCGGGCGAGGTCACCCTCGTCCGCAACCCCCGCTGGTGGGGCACCCCGGCCAAACTCGACTCGCTGGTCTTCCGGGCCGTCGCCCCGCGGGACCGGGCCGCCGCCCTGGCCTCGGGCCGGGTCGACGTGGCCGACATCGACGCCGCCGCGGCCGGCCGGATCACCCGGGCGGTCCGCGACCGGGCGAAAGGCCGACCGCCCCTCGCGCTGGGGCCCGACGCCGCGACGGACCCGGCAGCCGCCCTGCGCTCCTGGGCCGCGGCCCACGGCTCGGACCCCGAGGAGGCCGCCGCCGCCCGTGCCGCCAGGGCGAAGGCACGGGCCGACGCCGAGGCGTACGCCGCCGAGCAGAAGGAGCTGAGCGGCTACGTGGTGCGCAAGTCGCTGGAGCCCGCGTACACCCAGCTCGCGCTGAACGGCGAATCCGGGCCGCTGTCGGACGACCGGGTGCGCCGGGCGGTCGCCCGCGCCCTGGACCGCCAGGAGCTGGCGGACACCGTGCTCGGGCCGCTCGGCCTGCCCGCCCGCCCGGTCGGCAGCCACCTGGCCCTCGCCGGTCAGCCCGGCTACAAGGACAGCAGCGCCGCGCTCGGCGGCCAGGACACCGCACAGGCGCAGGCCCTTCTGGCCGAGGCGGGCTGGACCCGGGAGGGCGCGGCCCGCCGCAACGGCACCAAGGCGGGCAGCGAGGCCGAGGAGCGGGGCCCCGGCACGGAGACGGCTGACAACGGCGACGACGGCGACGACGGCAAGCCCGGCGACGGCGACCCGGCGGGCGGCGTCCACATCCTGGCCCCGGCCCCCGCCGCCGCGCTCCACAGCATCGCCCTGCTGCGGCAGGCCGACCGCCTCACCGAGCCCGCCGGAGACACCCCCGCCCGGCCCGCCGCCCAGCGCCAGCGGCCCGGTGGCGCGGTCGGCGCGTACGCTCCGCCGGGCACCGCGGCCCCCGCCCGGGTGGCGGGCCCCCGGCCGGGCCCGCTCGGCAAGGACGGCAAGCCGCTGAACCTGCGCTTCGTCCTGCCGTCCGGCCCCGGGGCGGAGCAGCTGCGCGGCGTCGGTGACCGGATCTCGGCGATGCTGGAGGAGATCGGCATCCGTACGGAGATCGTCAAGGTGCCCGACGAGAGCTATTTCCGGGACCACATCGCTTCCGGCGACTACGACCTCGCGCTGTACTCCTGGCCCGCGACCGCCTACCCGGCCACCGACAACCGGCCGATCTTCGCCAAGCCGGTGCCCTCCACCGACGGCTCGCTCCAGGTCGAGCAGAACTACACCCGTGTCGGCACCGATCACATCGACCAGCTCTTCGACCGGGCGGTCGCGGAGCTCGACGAGTCCACCGCCCAGGAGCTGATGAAGCAGGCGGACGCCCGGATCTGGGCCGCCGCCGGGTCGATCCCGCTCTACCGGCGCCCGCAGCTGGTCGCGGTGGACCGGAGGCTGGTGAACGTCGGCGCCTTCGGCTTCGCGGCGCCCCGCTACCAGGACATCGGCTTCGAACAGCCCCAGGCCGCCGGTCCTCCCGCGCACCGGAACTAGCCGGAACCAGGGGAGGAGGGGGACGAGGAGGGAGAAGCAGCAGGTCAGCCCCAGGGTGCGCCCGGTCGGTCAGGGCCGGTGCGGAAGCTCAGAAAAGGCTCAAATCCCTTGCCCGTCGCCTTGCCTCGCGGGCAAGGTCGGCGCGGGCCCCTCCGTACGGACACGGGTCCAGCCCGCTGACCCGGGCGGCCGCTCGATCCCCCCACCTCCGAGACCCGCACCGGGGCCCCTACCCCGGTCTCCCGGAGTATCCGCTCCGGAGCCCCACCTCCGTAGCCGTGCAGGTCCGGGGCTGTCCGAGGACAGACCCCGCGTCCCCCATCGCGCCCCTGTGGCCGCGTCCCCGGTGAAATCCGCCGGAAGACCCGGCCACGGGGGCGCGAACGTGTGGCCGACGCGGATTCTCATCAGTACATCGGTGCCGGTGAGGGCCGTCGGCGCCCGGTCCGGGGGAGTCCCCGGACCTTGCCCGGGAAGCCGCTGCGGCGCCGGGCCCGTACCATTGGACGAGCCGTGGCGCGTCCGCCCGGTGGGCGTACGAGGACTTGAGACCGACTTAGACGCCTGATCCCACGATCCGAGAGAAGCGCAAGCCACCCATGCCCACGCGCCATGACATCCGTAACGTAGCCATTGTTGCCCACGTCGACCACGGCAAGACGACCATCGTCGATGCCATGCTCAAGCAGGCCGGGGCGTTCGCCGCCCACCAGCTGGAGTCCGTCGACGACCGCGTCATGGACTCGAACGACCTGGAGCGTGAGAAGGGCATCACGATCCTCGCCAAGAACACGGCGGTGAAGTACCACCCCAAGGACGGCGGGGCGCCCATCACGATCAACATCATCGACACCCCGGGCCACGCCGACTTCGGCGGCGAGGTCGAGCGCGGTCTGTCGATGGTCGACGCGGTCGTGCTGCTGGTGGACGCTTCCGAGGGTCCGCTGCCGCAGACCCGGTTCGTGCTGCGCAAGGCGCTTCAGCAGCGGCTGCCGGTGATCCTCTGCATCAACAAGACGGACCGCCCGGACTCCCGGATCGACGAGGTCGTCAACGAGACCTACGACCTCTTCCTCGATCTGGACGCCGACGAGGACCAGATCGAGTTCCCGATCGTCTACGCCTGCGGCCGTGACGGCATCGCGTCCCTCACCAAGCCCGAGGACGGCACCGTCCCGGCCGACTCCACCAGCCTGGAGCCGTTCTTCTCCACCATCCTGGAGCACGTCCCGGCCCCGACGTACGAGGAGAACGGGTCGCTCCAGGCCCACGTCACCAACCTCGACGCCGACAACTTCCTCGGCCGCATCGCGCTGCTCCGCGTCGAGCAGGGCGAGCTGCGCAAGGGCCAGACGGTCGCGTGGATCAAGCGGGACGGCACGGTCTCCAACGTCCGCATCTCCGAGCTGATGATGACCGAGGCGCTCACCCGCAAGCCCGCCGAGGTGGCGGGCCCCGGTGACATCTGCGCCGTGGCCGGTATCCCGGAGATCATGATCGGCGAGACGCTGGCCGACCCGGAGAACCCGGTCGCGCTGCCGCTGATCACGGTCGACGAGCCCGCGATCTCCATGACCATCGGCACGAACACCTCGCCGCTGGTCGGCCGCGGCGGCACCGGCAAGGGCGCCGAGGCCAAGGCCGCCGTCAAGGACCGCAAGGTCACCGCCCGCCAGGTCAAGGACCGCCTGGACCGCGAGCTGATCGGTAACGTCTCGCTCCGCGTCCTGGAGACCGAGCGTCCCGACGCCTGGGAGGTGCAGGGCCGCGGCGAGCTGGCGCTGGCCATCCTGGTCGAGCAGATGCGCCGCGAGGGCTTCGAGCTGACCATCGGCAAGCCGCAGGTCGTCACCAAGCAGGTCGAGGGCAAGACGTACGAGCCGGTCGAGCGCATGACCGTCGACGTGCCCGAGGAGCACATGGGCGCCGTCACCCAGCTCATGGGCGTCCGCAAGGGCCGGATGGACAACATGTCGAACCACGGCTCCGGCTGGGTCCGCATAGAGTTCGTCGTCCCCTCCCGCGGCCTCATCGGCTTCCGTACGGAGTTCCTGACGCAGACCCGCGGCACGGGCATCGCCCACTCCATCCACGAGGGCCACGAGCCGTGGTTCGGCACGCTGACGACCCGTAACAACGGCTCGCTGGTCGCCGACCGCGCGGGTGCGGTCACCGCCTTCGCGATGACCAACCTCCAGGAGCGCGGCGTGCTCTTCACCGACCCGGGCACCGAGGTCTACGAAGGCATGATCGTCGGTGAGAACTCGCGCGCCGACGACATGGACGTGAACATCACCAAGGAGAAGAAGCTCACCAACATGCGCTCCTCCTCCGCCGACTCCTTCGAGGCGATCGTGCCGCCGCGCAAGCTCTCCCTGGAGCAGTCCCTGGAGTTCTGCCGCGACGACGAGTGCGTCGAGGTGACCCCGGAGGCCGTGCGTATCCGCAAGGTCGTCCTCGACCAGAAGGAGCGCGGCCGCACCGCGTCGCGCGCCAAGCGCTGACCCGCCGCGGACGCCGGAGGCGTCCGCACGGACACAGGGGCCCGGTCCGCCGTCGGTTGACGGCGGACCGGGCCCTTTCGTACGCCGTGCGCGGGGGTCCGGAGCGCGGGATGTGCGGCAGCAATCGATGAGTGCTGGCGACGAGCTGTCAAGCAGGCGAAACAGGGCTCTGTCCAGTTGTTTTCCCTGACGATCCGTCCGCATATCGATCGTCGCTCTCCGAAAGCTGCGTTAACGGTCCGTTTCGAGGGTGTCTGTCTGAGATCACTTTGTCCGGATTTCGGGCAATCGGGCTCTCTCGATGTTGTTAAAACGAGACCCTTTAAGTGTGGTTTACGGCCCGGTCGTACTTAATAGTTGGCTCCATTGAGCTCGGGTCAATGGGTCACGCACTGTGGGGAGTGCCGACTCACGAGCACACTAGGGGCACTGAACGATCACCGTCAGGGGTGTCGGTGAATCACTCCAGTGCCCTTCTTGTAGTCAAAAGTGGACTCATGAGGAGGAAACCCATGCGTGGTGCCAAGAGCGCCAAGTGGGTCGCGGGTGCGGCCATCATCGCCCTGGCCGCGACTGCCTGCGGTGGTAACGACGACGCCGACAAGGGCATGAACGCGGGCAAGTCGGACCCGAACGGGATCCTGACGGCCCAGCTCAGCGAGCCGCAGAACCCGCTTCAGCCGGCCAACGCCAAGGAGAGCCAGGGCAGCCGTGTCCTGCGCACCATCTTCTCGGGCCTGGTCGACTACGAGCCCGGCACCGGCAAGCTCACGTACGTCAACGCCGAGTCCGTGACGCCCAACGCCGACTCGTCGGTCTGGACCGTCAAGCTCAAGCCGGGCTGGAAGTTCCACGACGGCACCGCCGTGACCTCCAAGTCCTACGTGGACTCCTGGAACTGGTCGGCCAACGTCAAGAACAACCAGACCAACTCCAGCTGGTTCCAGGACATCAAGGGTTACGAGGACGTCCACCCGGAGAAGGGTGCGCCGAAGACGGACAAGATGTCCGGCCTGAAGGTCATCGACGACAACTCCTTCACCATCACCCTGACCGGCTCGGTCTCGTACTTCGCGTACAAGCTCGGTTACGACGTCTGGGCGCCGCTGCCCGAGTCCTTCTTCAAGGACCCGGCCGCCGCTGGCCAGAAGCCGATCGGCAACGGTCCCTACAAGTTCGTCTCGTGGGACCACAAGAAGCTGATCAAGGTTCGCAAGTTCGACGACTACCAGGGCCCGAACAAGGCCAAGAACGGTGGTATCGACTTCAAGAACTACACCACCGCCGAGGCCGCGTACTCGGACCTGCGGTCGAACAACCTCGACTGGATCGAGCAGATCCCGACGACGTCGCTGACCAGCTACAAGCAGGACCTCGGCGACCGCGCCATCGACGCTGAGTACTCCGCGATCCAGTCGATCGTGCCGGCGTTCTACACCAAGCAGTTCAAGGACATCAACCCCAAGGTCATCCAGGGTCTGTCCATGGCGATCGACCGTGACACGATCACCAAGACCGTGCTGCACGGCACCCGTACCCCGGCCGACTCCTTCGTCGCCCGCGGCGTGCTCGGCTACAAGCCCGGCGCACTCGGTGACGTCACCAAGTACGACCCGGCCCAGGCCAAGAAGCTCATCGAAGAGGGCGGCGGCGTCCCGGGCAAGAAGATCTCGATCCAGTTCAACGCCGACCAGTCCCACAAGCCGTGGGTCGACGCGGTCTGCAACAGCATCCGCAAGGCCACCGGTGTCGAGTGCGTCGGCGACTCCAAGCCCGACTTCCAGGCGGACCTGAACGCCCGCGACAACCACCAGGTCAAGTCCATGTACCGCGGTGGCTGGGTGCTCGACTACCCGGTCAACTCGAACTTCATGCGCGACCTGTACGGCTCCACCGCCGCGGGTAACACCTCGGGCTACGCCAACAAGGAGTTCGACAAGCTCGCCTCGCAGGCCGACAAGGCCAAGACGCTGGACGAGACCGTCAAGCTCTACCAGGAGGCCGAGCAGCTCCTGAAGAACGACATGCCGGCCATCCCGCTGTGGTTCTACAAGAACAACTCCGGCCAGTCCGAGAACGTCTTCGGCAAGATCGTTTACGGCCAGGACGGCGACCCCATCTTCACCGACGTCCAGGTGAAGGCCAAGAAGTAATCATCGGGATCCGACGGCCGGTTTCGCCGCACCTCTTCGAAGAGGGTGGCGGAACCGGCCCGTAGGCGTCGGCCCCGGGGCTTCTCCCCCACACCCCGCGGCGGAGACAACTCTGAGTAGGCCATCGCCGACCCCTCACGGCATGGAGGCATGATGGGGCGTTACGTCGCAAGGCGACTGCTCCAGATGATCCCGGTATTCATCGGGACCACTCTGATTATTTTCCTCATGGTCCACATTCTTCCCGGTGACCCAATCCGGGCGATGTGGGGAGACAAGGCGGCAGACCCCGCACAGGTCGCGTCGCTGCGCCATGAGTTCGGACTCGACCAGCCCCTGTGGAAGCAGTACGTCGACTACATGGGCAATCTCTTCCAGGGTGACTTCGGCAAGACCTTCGGTGGTCGCCAGGTCATCGACGAGATGTCCGAGTCCTTCCCGGTGACCCTGCGGCTGACCGCCGTGGCCATGATCATCGAAATCATCGTCGGTATCGGGCTGGGCGCCTGGGCGGGCCTGCGGGCCGGCAAGGCCGCCGACACCGGCGTGCTCATCTTCACCCTGATCGTCATCTCGATCCCGGTGTTCGTGCTCGGCTTCCTCGCCCGCTTCGTCCTCGCGGACCAGCTCGGCTGGGTGGCACCGAACGTCCAGGACTCGACGGACTACGCGCAGTTGTTCCTGCCGGGCTTCGTCCTCGCCATGCTCTCCATGGCGTACGTGGCACGGCTGACCCGCACCACCTTCGCGGAGAACCTGCGTGCCGACTACATGCGCACCGCCATGGCCAAGGGCCTGCCGCGGCGCCGAATAGTCGGTGTCCACCTGCTGCGCAACTCGCTGATCCCCGTCGTCACCTTCCTGGGTACGGACGTCGGCGGCTTCATCGGCGGCGCGGTCGTCACCGAGGGCATCTTCAACGTCCAGGGTGTCGGAAACCTGCTCTTCAAGGCGCTGCAGCAGCGCGAGGGCTCCACGATCGTCGGCGTCGTCACGGTCTTCGTCCTCGTCATCCTTGTGATCAACCTGATCGTCGACCTGCTGTACGCGGTCCTGGACCCGAGGATCCGGTATGCCTGACGCGACCAAGACCCAGACCGAAGCGGTGGCCGAGGCCGCCGCGGCGCCCGCGGCCGACGCCAAGAAGCAGGACAAGCCGCGCAGTCTCTGGGGTGATGCCTGGTTCGACCTGCGTCACCGTCCGATGTTCTGGATCTCCTCGATCCTGCTGGTCGTCCTGCTGGTCATCGCCGCGTTCCCCGGCCTGTTCACCGGCGCCGACCCGCGCGACGGCGACCTGACCAACCACTTCCTGACCAAGCCGGAGCTGGGGCACTTCTTCCAGCCCGACTGGTTCGGCTACGACGGCCAGGGCCGTTCGATCTACTCCCGCGTCATCTACGGCACCCGCGCCTCGATCATGGTGGGCGTCGGCGTCACCGCCGCGGTCACCCTGGTCGGCGGTCTGCTCGGGATGCTCGCCGGTTACTTCGGCGGCTGGCTCGACGCGGTCATCTCCCGCGTCACCGACATCTTCTTCGGCATCCCGTTCCTGCTCGGCGCGATGGTCGTCCTGAACGCCTTCACCGACCGCAAGGTCTACGTGGTGATCCTGGCCCTGGCCTTCCTGGGCTGGACCTCGATCTGCCGAGTGATGCGGTCCTCCGTCATCACGGCCAAGCAGGCGGACTACGTGACGGCGGCGCGGGCGCTCGGCGCCGGCACCCCGCGCATCCTGTTCCGCCACGTCCTTCCGAACGCGCTCGCCCCGACGATCGTCGTGGCCACCATCGCGCTCGGCGGCTACATCTCGGCCGAAGCGACGCTCTCGTTCCTCGGACTCGGCCTCGCCGACCCGACGATCTCGTGGGGCATCGACATCGCCGAGGGCAGCCAGGCCATCCGCGACAACCCGCACGCGCTGCTGTTCCCCGCCGGAATGCTCAGCCTCACGGTCTTCGCGTTCATCATGCTCGGCGACGCGGTTCGCGACGCCCTTGACCCGAAGCTGCGCTGAGGAGGGCGTACGACGTGACCACCATGGACAAGACAGCAGACAGCCCGGCGCCCCGCGCCGGAGCGTCGGACAGCACCCCGCTCCTTGAGGTGCGGGACCTCCACGTGGAGTTCCACACCCGTGACGGTGTCGCCAAGGCCGTCAACGGTGTGAACTACAGCGTGGACTCGGGCGAGACCCTCGCCGTGCTCGGTGAGTCCGGCTCCGGCAAGTCCGTGACCGCCCAGGCGATCATGGGCATCCTCGACATGCCGCCCGGCAAGATCCCGCAGGGCCAGATCCTCTACCGCGGTCAGGACATGCTGACCATGAGCAACGAGCAGCGGCGGCAGATCCGCGGCCAGAAGATCGCGATGATCTTCCAGGACGCGCTCTCCTCGCTGAACCCCGTGCTCTCGGTCGGTTACCAGCTCGGCGAGATGTTCCGGGTCCACCAGGGGCTCTCCCGCAAGGAGGCCAAGGCCAAGGCCATCGAGCTGATGGACCGGGTCAAGATCCCCGCCGCCGCTCAGCGGGTCAACGACTACCCGCACCAGTTCTCCGGCGGTATGCGCCAGCGCATCATGATCGCCATGGCCCTGGCGCTGGAGCCGGACCTGATCATCGCGGACGAGCCGACCACCGCGCTCGACGTGACGGTCCAGGCGCAGGTCATGGACCTCCTCAAGGAGCTCCAGACCGAGTTCAACATGGGCCTGATCCTGATCACCCACGACCTCGGCGTCGTCGCCGACGTCGCGGACAAGATCGCGGTCATGTACGCGGGCCGGATCGTCGAGACGGCACCGGTGCACGAGCTGTACAAGCGGCCCGCGCACCCGTACACCCGCGGCCTGCTCGACTCGATCCCGCGGCTCGACCAGAAGGGCCAGGAGCTCTACGCGATCAAGGGCCTGCCGCCCAACCTGCTCAAGATCCCCTCGGGCTGCGCCTTCAACCCGCGCTGCCCCAAGGCGGAGGACATCTGCCGCACGGAGATCCCCAAGCTGGTCACGGTGACCGAGCAGGACGGCTCCGAGCTGTCCGGCCGCGGCAGCGCGTGCCACTTCTGGAAGGAGACGATCCATGGCTGAGAACGACAAGACGGACGGGTCCATGGACGCCACCCCGAACGTCACCGAGGTCATCGCGGTCGACGCCGCCGACGACACGGCGGCGGTCGCCGCGATCGAGGCGCCCGTCGAGCGCGGTGAGCCGATCCTCCAGGTGCGCGGTCTGGTCAAGCACTTCCCGCTGAGCCAGGGCATCCTCTTCAAGCGCCAGGTCGGCGCGGTCAAGGCCGTGGACGGGGTCTCCTTCGACCTCTACCAGGGCGAGACCCTCGGCATCGTCGGCGAGTCCGGCTGTGGCAAGTCCACCGTCGCCAAGCTGCTGATGACGCTGGAGACGGCCACCGCGGGCGAGGTCTTCTACAAGGGCCAGGACATCACCAAGCTGTCCGGCCGGGCGCTGAAGGCGGTCCGCCGCAACATCCAGATGGTGTTCCAGGACCCGTACACCTCGCTGAACCCGCGCATGACGGTCGGCGACATCATCGGCGAGCCCTTCGACATCCACCCCGAAGTCGCCCCCAAGGGCGACCGGCGGGCCAAGGTCCAGGAGCTCCTGGACGTCGTCGGCCTCAACCCGGAGTACATCAACCGCTACCCGCACCAGTTCTCCGGCGGCCAGCGCCAGCGCATCGGCATCGCCCGCGGCCTCGCGCTCAACCCGGAGATCATCATCTGCGACGAGCCGGTCTCCGCGCTCGACGTATCGGTGCAGGCACAGGTCATCAACCTGATGGAGAAGCTCCAGGACGAGTTCAACCTGTCCTACCTCTTCATCGCGCACGACCTGTCGATCGTCCGGCACATCTCCGACCGGGTCGGCGTGATGTACCTCGGCAAGATGGCCGAGATCGGCACGGACACCGAGATCTACGACCACCCGACGCACCCCTACACCCAGGCGCTGCTGTCGGCGGTCCCGGTCCCGGACCCGCAGGCCCGTGAGCGCGGCGAGCGGATCATCCTCACCGGTGACGTCCCCTCGCCGGCGAACCCGCCGTCCGGCTGCCGCTTCCGCACCCGGTGCTGGAAGGCCCAGGACAAGTGCTCCACGGAACTGCCGCTGCTGGCGGTTCCCGAGCGCTTCAAGGGCAGCGACAGCCCCGCGGCGCACGAGTCGGCCTGCCACTTCGCCGAGGAGCGCGACGTCGTGGGCGCCGCCTCGTAGGCACGCCCGTACCACGCGGAAGCGCCCGGAACCGAATGGTTCCGGGCGCTTCTTCCTTTTCCCCCGGAACCGGGCGCGCAGGTGGCTCGGGTCAGGGGCTCACGTGCTCGGTTCCTCAGGTCCGGCGAGCCCCGCGGCCAGGACCGGGTCGGGATCCTGGCCGCGGGGCTCACCGGGTGTCAGGCCTTCTTGCCGTCGCCGGGCTTCGAGGCGGCCTCACGGGCCTTCGGGACGGCCGCGGCGGTCCGGGTGTCCTCGGGGTAGTGGCAGGCCGTCAGATGGCCCTCACGGCTGCCCTCGACCCGCACCAGCGGCGGTGCCTCGCTCGCGCAGGTGTCCGTCGCCTTCCAGCACCGGGTGCGGAAGCGGCAGCCCGAGGGCGGGTTGACCGGGGAGGGCACGTCACCGGCGAGACGGATGCGCTCACGGGCCGGCGTGTCGTCGGCGCTCGCCTCCGGAACGGCCGAGAGCAGCGCCCGGGTGTACGGGTGGCGCGGGTTGCTGTACAGGTCCTCGCGGTCGGCGATCTCCACGATCCGCCCCAGGTACATCACCGCGACGCGCTGCGAGAAGTGCCGTACGACGGCCAGGTCGTGGGCGATGAACAGGAACGCGATGCCGAGCTCCTTCTGGAGCTTCTGCAGCAGGTTCACCACCTGGGCCTGGATCGACACGTCCAGCGCCGAGACCGGCTCGTCCGCCACGATCAGCTTCGGCTCCAGGGCGAGCGCGCGGGCCACCCCGATGCGCTGGCGCTGGCCGCCGGAGAACTCGTGCGGGAAGCGGTTGTAGTGCTCCGGGTTGAGCCCGACGGTCTCCAGCAGCTCCCGTACGCGCGCCTCGCGGCCGCCCGTCGGCTCGATGCCGTTGATCTCCATCGGCGCGGTGATGATCTTGCCGACGGTCTGCCGCGGGTTCAGCGAGGCGTACGGGTCCTGGAAGATCATCTGGATCTCGGAGCGGACCGGGGCCAGCTCCTTGCGCGAGGCGTGCGTGATGTCCTGCCCGCGGTACGAGATCCGGCCGGCCGTCGGCTCCAGGAGCCGGGTGATCAGCCGGCCCGTGGTCGACTTGCCGCAGCCGGACTCGCCGACCAGGCCCAGGCTCTCGCCCTCGGCGACGGTGAAGTCCAGTCCGTCGACCGCCTGGACCGCCCCGACCGTCCGCCGGATCGGGAAGCCGCCCTTGATCGGGAAGTGCTTGGTGAGTCCGGAGACGTCCAGGAGGGGATCTGTGCTGCTCATCGTAGGGAAGTCCCGTCTCTTGTACGTCAGTTGTGCCGGGATGCGGCGAAGTCGGCGAAGAACTCGGCACGCTGCCCGGTGGTGAGGTGGCAGGCGGAGCCGCGGCCGTCGGCGATCTCCAGCGCCGGCTGCTCGCTCGCGCAACGCCCGCCGCCCACCTGCTCGGTGAAGGTGCACCGGGGGTGGAAGCGGCAGCCGCTCGGCGGGTTGAGGAGGCTCGGCGGGGCACCGGGGATCGGCGAGAGCGGCACGTCGACCGGGCCGTCCAGGGTCGGCATCGAGCTCAGCAGGCCCAGCGTGTACGGGTGCTGCGGGGAGCGCAGCACCTCCTTCTTCGTACCGCGCTCCACGCACCGGCCGCCGTACATCACCAGCACGTCGTCGGCGACGTCGGCGATGACCCCGAGGTCGTGGGTGATGAAGATGATCGAGGTGCCGGTCTCCTGCTGGAGGTCCTTGAGCAGGTCCACGATCTGGGCCTGCACGGTGACGTCCAGCGCGGTGGTCGGCTCGTCCGCGATCAGCAGCGCCGGGTCGCAGACCAGCGCCATGGCGATCATCGCGCGCTGGCGCATGCCGCCGGAGAACTGGTGCGGGTAGTCGTCCACCCGGAGATCGGGCTGCGGGATGCCCACCCGGGTCAGCATCTCGATGGCCCGCGCCCGTGCCTCCTTCTTGGAGGCACCGGTGTGCTTGCGGTACGTCTCGGCGATCTGCCTGCCGATGGTGTGGTACGGCGACAGCGAGGCCAGGGCGTCCTGGAAGATCATCGCCATCTTGTTGCCGCGCAGCCGCTCCAGCTCCCGCTCGGAGGCGGCCAGCAGATCCTGCCCGTCGAGCAGGATCTCGCCCTCGATCTCGGTGTGGTCGGGGTGGTGCAGCCCGAGGATGGTCAGGTTGGTGACCGACTTGCCGGAGCCGGACTCGCCGACGATGCCGAGGGTCTTGCCCTTCTCGACGTCGAAGGACAGCCCGTCGACGGCCTTGACCATGCCGTCTTCGGTGGAGAAGTGCACGCGCAGATCGCGTACGGAGAGGAAGGGGGTGCTCACTGGATCTCTCCCTAGGCGAGGCGGACGCGCGGGTCGATGAGGGCGTAGACCGCGTCGACGATGATGTTGAAGACGACGATCGCCGCGGCCGCGACCAGGACCACGCCGAGGATCATCGGGAGGTCGTTGTCGTTGACGGCCTTGATCGAGAGGGCGCCGATCCCGTGCAGACCGAAGGTCTTCTCGGTGATGATCGCGCCACCCAGGAGGAGGCCGATGTCGAGGCCGAAGATGGTGACGATCGGGCCCATGGCGCCGCGCCAGGCGAATCTGAAGAACACCGTCCGGCGGGAGAGCCCCTTGGCGCGCGCGGTGCGCACGTAGTCCTCGCTCAGCGTCTCGACGAGCTGGGAGCGGGTCATACGCGTGTAGTTGGCGGTGAAGATCAGCGCCAGCACCAGCCAGGGCAGCAGCAGTCCGGTGAACCATCCGGCCAGGTCCTCGGAGAAGGGGACCTCCTTGGGACGGCTCAGGATGTGCCACTGGTCCGCGAGGTAGTACATGGCGATCACGCCGACGAAGTAGATCTGCATCGACGAACCGATCAGCGACGCCGAGGACGCGATCTTGTCCAGCCACTTGCCCTGCTTGACCGCGGCGAGCATGCCGGTGCCCACACCGAAGATCACGAAGACGAACGCGCTGCCGACGGAGAGGGAGAGCGTCGTGGGGAGGCGGTCGAGGATGGTGCCGACGACCGGCTCGCGGTTGGTGAAGGAGTAGCCCAGGCACGGCGCCGGACAGTGTCCGAAGGAGCTGTAGTCCCGGCCGACGAACACGCCCTGGAGCCAGTGCCAGTACTGCACCGGCAGCGGATCGGCGATGCCGAGGTTCTGCCTGACCAGTGCCAGTGTCTCGGGTGTGCACACCTTGCCGCAGGCCACCCGGGCCGGATCGCGGGGTGCGACATAGAAGAGGACGAAGGTGATGACACTGATGATCAGCAGGATGACCAGTGCGCCGATAGCCCGGCGGATGAGGAAGCGGAACATGGCGATGGATTTCCCTGGCAGACGCCGACGAGGGGGAGGGGAGCGGGGGGGGCGCCATGCGGGCGCCCCGCCCCGGGAGTGTCGGCGTCAGGCCTTCACGAACAGCTTGTAGAAGACGGCCGAGGACCACAGCGGGTGGAACATCGCGCCGCCGACCTTCTCGCCGTGGAGGTAGAAACGGCGCTGGAACGTCTCGGGGATGATCGGCGCCTCCTCCGTCATGATCCGCTTGTCCAGCGCGGCCCAGGCCTTGCCGGCCTCGATCGGGTCGGCGATGGTGACGTTCTTCTTGATGGCCTCGTTGACCCAGCCGACGTTCAGCTGCGAGACGTTGTTCGCCTTGTCGGCGATCGTCTCGCCGTCGAACAGCGGCTGCATCAGCGTGTAGCCGGTCGGCCAGTCCGGGGACCAGCCGAACCACATGACGTCGAACTGGTTGTCGATCTGCTGGACCTGGTCGTAGTAGCTGGTGGAGTCCAGCGGCTTGATGACCGGGTCGAAGCCGGCCGCCTTGAGGGCGTTCTCGATGACGACCTTGGTCTTGTTGTACGTGTTGCCGATCGGGAAGGCGTAGACGACCTTCTGGCCTTCCTTGCCGGCCTCCTTCAGCAGCTTCTTCGCCGCCTCCGGGTCACCCTGGGGCTTCTTCAGCTTGCCGTAGACGTCGTCCTTGGCGTAGCCGACGATGTCGGGGCTCAGGATGGAGGTCGCGTAGTCACCGGCCGACGGGCCACCGTAGATCTTGCGGATCTGCTCCAGCGGCCAGGCGTGGATGAGGGCCTGGCGGACCTTCACGTCGGTGATGCGCTTGGTGTTGATCGCGTAGTAGTAGATGCCGGTCAGCAGACCGTTGAAGGTCCGCTTCTTCAGCTCGGGGTCGGTGAGGACCTTCTGGATGCGCTCGGCCGGGACACCGCTGTACGCCATGATCGCGAACTGGTCGTCGCCGTCGTCGGCGATCAGCCGGTCGGCGGCCTGGAGGGACTCGGGGCCGAACTCGTAGACGAAGCTGTCCGGGTACGCGTTGCGGATCGAGTCCGTGTTGGGATCCCAGTGCGGGTTGCGGACCAGCGTCATCGACTTGTCGACGGAGTGCGCCTTGATCCGGTACGGACCGCAGCTCATCGGGTCCTTGTCGTACTTCTCCTTGGTGTCGCCCTTGACCGGGACGGCGCCGTAGGAGGTCATCGCCAGCGTGAAGTTGAGGTCCGGGCGGGCCTCGGCCAGCTTCAGGGTGATCGTCTTGGCCTTGGCGTCGGTGATGACCGAGTCGAGGTGCTTGCCGCCGTACGGGCCCTTGTACTTCGAGCGGAAGGCGGACGTGCCGACCAGCGCGCTCTGGACGTAGCCGGCGCCGTCGGTGGTGAAGCTGGCGAAGCCGCGCTCGATGCCGTGGCGGACGTCCTCGACCGTGAGCTCCTTGCCGTCCTCCCACTTCAGACCGTCCTTCAGGGTGAAGGTCCAGGTCTTGCCGCCGTCGGCCATGGTGCCCGCGTCGGTGGCGAGGTCGCCGACGAGCTTCATCGAGCCGTCCGAGGCGATCTTGTAACCGGTCAGGCCGCGGACGTAGAGGTCACCGACCGCGGAGTTCCACGAGAAGTAGACGCGCTGCGGGTCCAGGTGCGAGAAGTCGTCCGGGGCGAGGCCGCGGATCGTGCCGCCCTTCTTGGCGCCCGGGATCTCGGCGGCCGGGCCCGTGGAGTCGGCCTTCGTGCCGACGACGACCGAGCCGGTGTACTTGTCGGCACCGCCGTGTCCGGCACCGCCGCCCTTCTTGGCCGTGCTGCCGCTGCTGCACGCGGAAAGGAGCATCGAACCGCCGGCCGCGACCGACGTGGCGATGACGAAGTTTCTGCGGGAAAGGGACATGGCTTCCTGCTCTGGTCGATGGAGAGAAACGATCATTCCGGCGGGCCCCGTCGCCCGGTCGGAGACGTGCGGTTCAGCGCTTGGTCTTCGGGTCCAGTGCGTCACGCACCGAGTCGCCCAGCAGGTTGAAGGCGATGACGAAGATCACCATCGCGAGGCCGGGGAAGAGCATGAACGTGATGTCGCTCTGGTAGACGTCCGATCCGCGCTGGATCATCACGCCCCAGTCGGGTGTCGGGTCGCTCAGGCCGACACCGAGGAAGGCGAGTCCGGCCTCGGCGGTGACGTACGCCGGGAGCGCGAGCGTGGCCTGGATCAGGATCGGCGTCCAGAGGTTCGGCAGCAGCTCCTTGAAGATGATGCGTGCCGGAGACGCTCCCGTGACCTTGGCGGCCTCGACGAACTCGCGCTCGCGCAGGGCGAGTACCTCGCCGCGCAGCAGCCGGGCGATGGCGGCCCAGCCGAAGGCGGTCATGACCGAGATGAGGCTGGTGACGGTCAGCCAGACCGGGGTGTTCTCCTCCGGGGAGACCAGGATCGACAGCAGCACCGGCCAGAAGGCGATGAAGAAGAGCGTGGAGGGGAAGGCCAGCAGGATGTCGATGACCCGGCCGACGAAGTAGTCCGTCTTGCCGCCCAGATAGCCCGCGGTGAGACCGATGACGATGCCGATCAGCGTCACCAGCAGCGTCGTCGCCGTGGCGATGAGCAGGGAGTTGCGGATGCCGTAGAGCAGGAAGGTGAAGACGTCGCGGCCCAGTCCCGGCTCGACGCCGAACCAGAAGTCGCCGCTGATGCCGCCGTTGGGCAGCATGGGCGAGCCGAAGTCGTCCAGCAGGCCTTCCTGGTTCTGCCCGTACGTCGTGTACGGGTCCTTTCCGTAGAGCTTGGCGATCAGCGGCGCGCCCACGCCGATCACGAAGAAGAAAATGACTACATAGGCCGAAATCACGCCCGTGCGGTCACGCTTGAAACGCAGCCAGGCCATCCTGCCCGGCGAGCGGCCGGCGCCGCCCTTGGACGCGGACGGGTCCGCTGTCGGCTGCTGCTGCGCGTCCTCCACCTCAACGGGGGTGGCGGCTTGTGGCGTTGGAATCGTCATGGTGCTCCTGGCCCGGAGGGTCGAAGGACTCCGCAGGGCAACACCTACGGGCTACCGGGACTTTTTCAACGCAATTCATGCAGGGTCAATGAATGTCCGACCCCCTTGGCACGCTCTTTGGAAATTTTACTTACACATGACCCATTAAAGGGTGTGGCTTTGCTTCCGCTTGGCGATTTCGGAGGTGCGAACGCGGCGCAATGGGGTGAACTCCGGCAATGAGTCCGATATGCGGGCGCTGTTGTCTCGGAATGCGTACATCGGATCAGACTGACTCGCGGTCGATGCGCATTCGATGCGTGGCCGTTACCGGTCCGCTGTCGGTTCCGCCGGGGTCCGTCCGTGCGCGCGGAGCGGGTCCGCCCGTGCGCACGGAGCGCAGCGGCCCGCGATGTGCCACTCGAATCGGCTCCGACGCGCCCGAATGGGTGGGGTAGGTGTGCGCTATGCCCCTTGTGCGGTGATATTTGACCGTAAGTGAGACGGAGCACGACGAGGAGGAACTCCATGCGCGGAGCCACACAGGCCAAGTGGGCCGCATGCGCGGCGGTCGTCGCCCTGGCGGCGACGGCATGCGGCGGCGGGGGCAGCAGCAGTGGCGGCAGTGGAGCGGACGGCGTCGTGAGCTCGTCCTGGGGTGACCCGCAGAACCCGCTCGAACCGGCCAACACCAACGAGGTGCAGGGCGGCAAGGTCCTCGACATGATCTTCCGGGGCCTGAAACGGTACGACCCGAAGACCGGCGCGGCCACCAACATGCTCGCCGAGAAGATCGACACCAAGGACAACCAGAACTTCACGGTCACCGTGAAGGACGGCTGGACCTTCAGCAACGGCGAGAAGATCACCGCCAAGTCCTTCGTGGACGCCTGGAACTACGGCGCCCTGCTGAAGAACAATCAGAAGAACGCCTACTTCTTCGGCTACATCGACGGCTACGACAAGGCGCACCCCGACTCCGGCACCGCCACCGCGACCACCCTCTCCGGACTCAAGGTGGTCAACGACCGGACCTTCACGGTGAAGCTGTCGCAGAAGTTCTCCCTCTGGCCCGACACCCTCGGCTACCCGGCCTTCGCCCCGCTCCCCACGGCGTTCTTCACCGACCACGCGGCCTGGATCTCCAAGCCGATCGGCAACGGGCCCTACCAGGTCGACACGTACACCAAGGGCTCCTCGATGAACCTGCGCACGTGGGACGGGTACCCCGGTGACGACAAGGCCGTCAACGGCGGCATCGACCTCAAGGTCTACACCGACAGCAACACCGCCTACACGGACCTCACGGCGGGCAACCTCGACCTCGTCGACGACGTACCCGCCTCCCAGCTCAAGAACGTCAAGGCCGACCTCGGCGACCGCTACATCAACACCCCGGCCGGCATCATCCAGACCCTCGCCTTCCCCTTCTACGGCAAGGAGTGGGACACCCCCGGCGGGGTCAAGGTCCGCCAGGGACTGTCGATGGCGATCAACCGCCGTCAGATCACCGACCAGATCTTCCAGCAGACCCGCACCCCCGCCTCCGACTGGACCTCCCCGGTCCTCGGTGAGAAGGGCGGCTTCAAGGAGGGGCTGTGCGGCGCGCCCTGCGAGTACGACGCGGCGAACGCCAAGAAGCTGGTCCAGGAGGGCGGCGGCATCCCCGGCGGCCAGCTCAAGATCACGTACAACGCCGACACCGGCTCCCACAAGGAGTGGGTGGACGCCATCTGCAACAGCATCAACCGGGCGCTGGGCAACAACAAGGCCTGCATCGGCGCGCCCGTCGGCACCTTCGCCGACTTCCGCAGCCAGGTCTCCCAGCAGAAGCTGACCGGCGCCTGGCGGGCCGGCTGGCAGATGGACTACCCGCTCATCCAGAACTTCCTCCAGCCGCTCTACTACACCGACGCCTCCTCCAACGACGGCAAGTGGAGCAACCAGGAGTTCGACGACCTGATCGACAAGGCCAACGCCGAGACCGACCGGGCCAAGGCCGTCTCGACCTTCCAGGACGCGGAGAAGGTCCTGGCCGACCAGATGCCCGTCATCCCGCTCTGGTACCAGAACGGCAGCGCCGGTTACTCGGACCGGATCTCCGACGTGTCGCTGAACCAGTTCAGCGTCCCGGTGTACGAGCAGATCAAGGTCAAGTGACCCACCGGGGCCGGGACCTCCCGGCCCCGGGCCATCCGACCCCCGCGACCCCCGGAGCCCCCGCATGGGACGTTATGTGATCCGGCGGCTGCTGCAGATGATCCCGGTCTTCTTCGGCACCACTCTGTTGATCTTCCTCATGGTGAACGTGATGGGCGACCCCATCGCGGGTCTCTGCGGCGACCGCCAGTGCGACCCGGCGACCGCCGCCCAGCTCCGCTCGGAATTCGGCCTCGACAAGCCCGTGTGGCAGCAATACGTCACCTACATGGGCAACGTCTTCACCGGGGACTTCGGTACCGCGTTCAACGGGCAGAAGGTCACCGAGCTGATGGCCACCGCCTTCCCCATCACGATCCGGCTCACCATCGTGGCGATCGTCTTCGAGGTCGTCATCGGCATCACCCTCGGCGTCGTCACCGGACTGCGCCGTGGCCGCCCCGTCGACACCACCGTGCTCATCCTGACCCTGGTCGTCATCTCCATCCCGACGTTCGTCACCGGCCTCCTGCTCCAGCTGCTGCTCGGCGTCGAGTGGGGCGTCATCAAACCCTCCGTAGCGCCCGAGGCCCCGTTCAACGAGCTGCTGATCCCCGGTCTGGTGCTCGCCTCGGTCTCACTGGCCTACGTCACCCGGCTCACCCGCACCTCCATCGCCGAGAACGCCCGCGCCGACTACGTACGCACCGCCGTCGCCAAGGGGCTGCCCCAGCGCCGCGTCGTCGTCCGGCACCTGCTGCGCAACTCGCTGATCCCGGTCGTCACCTTCATCGGCACCGACGTGGGCGCCCTGATGGGCGGGGCGATCGTGACCGAGCGGATCTTCAACATCCACGGCGTCGGCTACCAGCTCTACCAGGGCATCCTGCGCCAGAACTCCCAGACCGTCGTCGGCTTCGTCACGATCCTCGTCCTGGTCTTCCTGGCGGCGAACCTGATCGTCGACCTGCTCTACGCCGTACTCGACCCGAGGATCCGCTATGCCTGAGCAGACACCGGACGAGGCGATCTCGTCGGCCGGATCGGGAGGCGCGATGGACCTCGCCCTCGAAGAGGGCACCACCCTCGAAAGGGCCCCCGGCGGCCCCCCGGGCAGCGGCCCCGCCCAGAAGCCGCGCAGCCTCTGGTCCGACGCCTGGCACGACCTGCGCCGCAACCCGGTCTTCCTCATCTCCGCGCTGATCATCCTCTTCCTGGTGATCATCTCGATCTGGCCCCAGCTCATCGCCGACCAGGACCCCCTGGACTGCGACCTGGGCAAGGCGCAGGAGGGCTCCCAGCCGGGCCATCCCTTCGGCTTCGACGGCCAGGGCTGCGACGTCTACACCCGCACCGTCTACGGAGCCCGGAACTCGGTGTCCGTCGGCGTCTGCGCCACCGTCGGCGTCACCCTCCTCGGCGGGCTGCTCGGCGGACTGGCCGGCTTCTTCGGCAGCTGGTGGGACACCGTGCTCTCCCGGCTCACCGACATCTTCTTCGGCATCCCGGTGGTCCTCGGCGGCCTGGTCTTCCTCTCCGTGGTCACCAGCGCCACCGTCTGGCCGGTGATCGGCTTCATCGTGCTGCTGGGCTGGCCGCAGATCGCCCGCATCGCCCGCGGCTCGGTGATCACCGCCAAGCAGAACGACTACGTGCAGGCGGCGCGGGCCCTCGGCGCCTCCCACTCCCGCGTGCTGCTGCGCCACATCGCCCCGAACGCCATCGCGCCGGTCATCGTCGTCGCGACCATCGCGCTCGGCACGTACATCTCGCTGGAGGCGACGCTCTCGTTCCTCGGCGTCGGGCTGAAGCCGCCCGCCGTCTCCTGGGGCATCGACATCTCCGCGGCCTCCCAGTACATCCGCAACGCCCCGCACATGCTGCTCTGGCCCGCCGGGGCCCTGGCGGTCACCGTGCTCGCCTTCATCATGCTCGGCGACGCGGTGCGCGACGCCCTCGACCCCAAGCTGCGCTGAGGAGCCCGCTGCCATGTTGCTCGAAGTGCGCGATCTGCACGTGGAGTTCCACACCCGCGACGGGGTCGCCAAGGCCGTCAACGGGGTCACCTACTCGGTGGCCGAGGGCGAGACGCTGGCCGTGCTCGGCGAATCCGGATCCGGCAAGTCCGTCACCGCCCAGGCCATCATGGGCATCCTCGACATGCCCCCGGGGAGGATCGGCGGCGGCGAGATCCTCTTCAAGGGCCGCGACCTGCTGAGCATGAAGAAGGACGAGCGCCGGAGGATCCGCGGCCAGGAGATGGCCATGATCTTCCAGGACGCGCTCTCCTCCCTCAACCCCGTGCTCAGCGTGGGGGAGCAGCTCGGTGAGATGTTCGTCGTGCACCGGGGGATGTCCCGCAAGGACGCCAAGGCGAAGGCCGTCGAGCTGATGGACCGGGTCCGCATCCCGGCGGCGAGGGAACGCGTCGGCAACTACCCGCACCAGTTCTCCGGCGGTATGCGCCAGCGCATCATGATCGCCATGGCGATGGCGCTGGAGCCTTCGCTGATCATCGCCGACGAACCCACCACCGCCCTCGACGTGACCGTGCAGGCCCAGGTGATGGACCTGCTCGCCGAGCTCCAGCGCGAGCTGAACATGGGCCTCATCCTGATCACCCACGACCTCGGCGTCGTCGCGGACGTCGCCGACAAGATCGCCGTGATGTACGCGGGCCGGATCGTCGAGTCCGCTCCGGTCCACGAGATCTACCGGGCCCCCGCCCATCCGTACACCAAGGGCCTGCTCCGGTCGATCCCGCGCCTGGACCAGAAGGGCCGGGAGCTGTACGCGATCAAGGGCCTCCCGCCGAACCTGCTGCACATCCCGCCCGGCTGTGCCTTCAACCCCCGGTGCCCGCTGGCTCAGGAGATCTGCCGGGGCGAGGTGCCGCCGCTGTTCGAGGTGGCCGAGCACCGCGAGAGCGCCTGCTACTTCTGGAAGGAGACGCTCGATGCGCGCTGACGATCCGGCGACCGGCCCGGTCCGCGAGGCGGCCGTGCGGACCGGCGAGCCGATCCTGGAGGTCCGTGACCTGGCCAAGCACTACCCGCTGACCCAGGGCATCCTGATCAAGAAGCACATCGGCGCGGTCAAGGCGGTCGACGGGGTCTCCTTCGACCTGGCCGCGGGCGAGACCCTGGGCATCGTGGGGGAGTCCGGCTGCGGCAAGTCGACCGTGGCCAAGATGCTGGTGCACCTGGAACAGCCGACGGCCGGGGCGATCCGGTACAAGGGCGAGGACATCACCCAGCTGTCCGGCCGGGCGCTGAAGGCGGTCCGCCGCAACATCCAGATGGTGTTCCAGGACCCGTACACCTCGCTGAACCCGCGGATGACGGTCGGCGACATCATCGGCGAGCCGTACGAGATCCACCCCGAGGTGGCCCCGAAGGGGGAGCGGCGCCGGAAGGTCCAGGACCTGCTGGACGTGGTCGGCCTCAACCCGGAGTACATCAACCGCTATCCGCACCAGTTCTCCGGCGGCCAGCGCCAGCGCATCGGCATCGCCCGCGGTCTGGCCCTGAACCCGGAGATCATCGTCGCCGACGAACCGGTCTCCGCGCTCGACGTCTCCGTGCAGGCCCAGGTCGTCAATCTGCTGGACCGGCTCCAGGCGGAGTTCGGCCTCGCCTACGTCTTCATCGCGCACGACCTGTCGATCGTCCGGCACATCTCCGACCGGGTCGGTGTGATGTACCTCGGCCGGATCGTCGAGATCGGTTCCGACGAGCAGATCTACGAGCACCCCACGCATCCGTACACCCAGGCGCTGCTGTCGGCGGTCCCGGTGCCGGACCCCGCAGCCCGGGAGCACCGGGAGCGGATCATCCTGCACGGCGACGTCCCCTCGCCCGCCCATCCGCCCTCCGGCTGCCGCTTCCGCACCCGGTGCTGGAAGGCGCAGGAGCGGTGCGCGCTGGAGGTGCCGCTGCTGGCGGTGCCCGCGGTCTTCCGGCTGGCCGATTCCCCGGCCGGGCACGACTCGGCCTGCCACTTCGCGGAGGAGAAGCGGGTGGTCCCGCCGGAGGGGCTGCTGGAGGCACCGGGCCCGCCGGGTGCCGAGGACGGACCGGACGAGCCGGAGGGACCGGACGAGCCGGAGGGACCGGACGAGCCAGAGGGACCGGAGGGGCCGGGAGCCGGCTAGCGCGCGTGCCAGGTGCTGCCGGGCGGACGGGGCTCGCGGTGCACGCCTGGCGCAGCGTGTACCGGCCGGGAAGCCGCCAAGCCCTCCCGGCCGGTTGCCCGTTCGCGCACCACGCCGGTGAACCCCTTGTCCGCCGCGGACCGCGGTGTGAGTATCGCTCGGATGATACTGACACGGGGGGCACGGGTCACCGGCGCCGTTCTGTGCGCGGTGCTCGCGCTGATGGCCGCGGGCTGGATCGTACGGGACGTCAACGCCGCTGACGGAATCGGGCAGTTGGGCGAGCGCTGGGCGGGGTTCTACGACGCCCGGTTCACCATGCCGCCGACCACATCGGCCTACGACCCGGTGCTGCTCGTGGTGTACGCCGCCGCGGCTGTCGCCGCCCTGCGGTCCTCGGTGGCCGCTGGCGCGCTGGTCGCCGTCGGCGTGGTCACGATCGGCGTGCGGCTTCCCGGGCTCTGGAACATCGGCGAGGCCCGGATGGACGCCCGGTTCTCCGACGACCTGCGCACCCGCGCCCTGATCGGCGCCTTCGTCGCGCTCGCCGCGGGCATCGCGCTGGTCATCACCGCCGGGGCGGGCCGCCGCCCGGTACGCGATCACGCCGAACGGCCCCCGGCCCGGCCGGGGACGGGCGCCGGAGTGATCGTCCTCCTGGGCCTCGGGGCCGCCGCCGTGGTCACGATCGGCTGGGAGGTCCGCCAGGCGGTACGGGGACCTGACGTGTACCCCGACTGGTATCTGGGCGGGGACCGGATCTTCCAGCCGCTGACGGATCCGCCGCCCGGCTGGTTCTCCGTCCTCCTGGCACTGCTCTGCCTGTTCGCGGCGGTGAGCGCGGTCGCCCGCGGCGCGCACGCGCGGCCGTTCGGTCTGATCGCCGCCGGGCTGGTGCTGCTCGAAGGCGTCCTGAGCGTGATCCGCACGGTCCACTACGACCTGCTGCGGCACTTCCCCGACCTGCCGGTCGAGAACGAACTGCTCGTGCTGACCGGGTTCTTCCAGGTGTTCGCCGGAGCCGTGACGCTGCTGGCGGCGGCGCTGCCGGGCCGGGCGGCCCCCGCCCCCGCGCAGGGGTTCGGGCCGGGGTACGGACCGTGGCCCGGCCCCTTCGGGCCGCCGCCCCCGTCCCAGCCGCCGCCGGGCTGGTGACGGGGAGGGCGGACCGGCTCTCAGCCCTTCAGCCCCAGCGACCGCTTCAGGAAGTCGACCTGGAGCAGCAGCAGGTTCTCGGCCACCTGCTCCTGCGGTGTCATGTGGGTCACCCCGCTCAGCGGCAGCACCTCGTGCGGGCGCCCGGCCGCGAGCAGGGCCGAGGTGAGCCGGAGGGTGTGCGCGACCACCACGTTGTCGTCCGCGAGGCCGTGGACGATCATCATCGGCCTGACCTGCTCGGCCGCCCCGGACAGCCCCTCGTCGGTGACGACCGAGTTGTGCGCGTACACCTCGGGCTGCTCGGCGGGGTCACCGAGGTAGCGCTCGGTGTAGTGGGTGTCGTACAGCCGCTGGTCGGTCACCGGGGCGCCGACCACGGCCGCGTGGAAGACGTCGGGCCGCCGCGTGATGGCCAGGGCCGCCAGGTATCCGCCGAACGACCAGCCGCGGATCGCGACCTTGCCGAGGTCCAGCGGGAAGCGGTCGGCGAGCGCGTGCAGCGCTTCGATCTGGTCGTCCACCGTGAGGGCGATGTTGTTCTTGACCTCCTTCTCCCAGGCGGGTGAACGCCCCGGAGTGCCGCGGCCGTCCGCGACCACGACCGCGAAGCCCTGGTCGGCGAACCACTGAGAGGTGAGGTGCGTGTTCTGCGCGGCGGCCACCCGCCGGCCGTGCGGCCCGCCGTACGGGTCCATCAGGACCGGAAGCGGACCATCCGATTCCTTGTATCCCTCGGGGAGCAGTACGGCGCACGGAATCCGCCGTGCGCCCCCCTCGGTGAGCCGCACCCGGGCGGAGAGGACCGGCTGCTCCGCGTGGCTCGCCACGGTGGTGACCGGCTTGCCGTCCCGGAACACCTGGACCTGGGCCCCGGACCGTTCCAGGGAATGCGAGACCAGCACCGTCACCCCGCCCGCGCGGACCGCCGTGTGCACCCCGGCCCCTTCCGAGACCCGCTCCACGCCGAGTTCGTTGACCCGGTAGACATGGGTCTCGCCGATCTCCGGCTCGGCGGCCTCCTCGCCGGCCGTGGCCGACACCAGGATGTCCGACTCGCCGATGTCCAGCACCGACCGCAGCTGGAGCCGCGCCCCGGTCAGCGGCCGGTCGCCGACAGCGAGCACCCGCGCGCCGCCCTCGTCCGCGATCCGCACGAGCCGGCCGTCCGGCGTCCAGGCAGGCACCCCGGGGTAGATTTCCAGCCATACCGGGTCCTCGTCGGCGTGCACCGTCCGGGTCCGCCCGGTCTCCGGGTCCACCGCGAGGAACAGGTGGCTTCGCTGGTCGCGGGACTGCACCAGCAGCAGCGGCGCCCCGTCGGACGACCAGTGCACCTGGGCCAGGTACGGATGGCCCGCCCGGTCCCAGACCACCTCGGTGCGGGAGCCGTCCAGCCCCAGCACGAAGAGCCGCACCTCGGCGTTGGGCGTTCCCGCCGCCGGGTACGCGATTTCGGCGGGCCGCCGCTCGGGGTGCGCCGGGTCCGCGATCCACCACCGCTGCACCGGGCTGTTGTCGACCCGGGCCACCAGCAGCCGGTCCGACTCCGGCGACCACCAGTAGCCCCGCGACCGCTGCATCTCCTCGGCCGCGACGAACTCCGCGAGGCCGTACGACACCTCGTCCGCCTCCGGCTCGGCGAGGGCCCGGTCACCCTCGCCCTCCGCGCCCACCACGCGCAGCGCGCCCTTGGACACATAGGCGATCTGTCGTCCGTCCGGTGAGGGCCGGGGGTCGATCGCCGGGCCCGGAACGGGCAGCGCACGTGCCGTACCCGACCGCAGCCCGGCGACGTAGACCTTCCCGGAGAGGGCGAACGCGGCCAACTCGGCGGCCGCGTCGACCGCGTAGCCGACGATCCCCGAGGCGCCCTCGCGGCTGCGCTCGCGGCGGGCCCGCTCCTGCGCCGACAGCCGCTCCGCCGAACCGCCCAGCAGGGCCGCCGGATCGGCGGCCACGCGCTCCTGCGGCGTCCCGTCCTTCGGCAGGTCCAGCACCCACAGCTGGCTGGAACGGTCCGTTCCGGACCCCGAGCGCAGGAAGATCACCCGCTCCCCGTCGGGCGAGACGGTGAACGACCGGGGGGCGCCGAGGGTGAACCGCATGGTCCTGGCGTGCTGACGGGGGAACGAGATCGGCTGTGAAGTCATACGTCGAACCTAGTCCCCGGCCGACCGGTCGGGGAGTGCCCGGTCGGCCGAGCGTGCGCCCCTCGTGCTGCCGTGCACCGATCAGTGCCTTTCCACGGATAGTTATGATCCGTAGCGCTCGGTGGGTAGGAAACCTGCTGGCTCCATGTGTGCTGCCCGTCTCGACCGTACTGATGGAGGTGAACCGCCGTGGCACTCTCGATTTCCGTGGTGGTGCTGCTGGCGATCGTCGTCTTCCTGCTGATCCGGAAATCCGGACTGAAGGGCGGACATGCGGTGGTCTGCGCACTGCTCGGCTTCTATCTCGCCAGCTCGTCGATCGCGCCGAGCATTTCGAACCTGACCTCGAATGTGGCTGGGATGATCGGCAGTCTCAAGTTCTGAGGCCCGGTCCGTCGGCGACAGGTGTGCGGGCGGAGACCGGTGCGTCCGGCTCGTAGGCTGGTGCCATGACGGACCATCCCGCCCGGCGCCTCCTCCTGGTACACGCGCACCCCGACGACGAGTCGATCAACAACGGCGCCACCATGGCCAAGTACGCGGCCGAGGGTGCCCAGGTCACCCTGGTGACCTGCACACTCGGCGAGGAGGGCGAGGTCATCCCGCCCTCGCTCGCCCATCTCGCGGCCGACCGGGACGACACCCTGGGCCCCTACCGCCAAGGTGAACTCGACGCGGCGATGAAGGAGCTGGGGGTCACCGACCACCGGCTCCTCGGCGGTCCCGGCCGCTACCGCGACTCCGGCATGATGGGCGCCGAGCAGAACGGCCGCCCCGGCGCCTTCTGGTCCGCCGACGTGGACGAGGCCGCCGGACACCTGGTGGAGGTCATCCGCTCGGTGCGCCCGCAGGTTCTGGTCACCTACGACTCCGACGGCGGCTACGGACACCCCGACCACATCCAGGCCCACCGCGTCGCGACGCGCGCGACGGAGCTCGCCGCCGACCCCGCGTTCCGCCCCGGTGAGGGCGCCCCGCACACCATCGCCAAGGTCTACTGGACCCGGATGCCGCGCACCGTCGCCGAGGAGGGCTTCGCCCGCCTCCGGGCCACGGCACCGGACGCCTTCCCCGGCATCGCCGCCCTCGACGACGTACCGGGCGTGGTCGACGACTGCCGGATCGCCGCGGAGATCGACGGCTCGGCGCACGCCGCCGCCAAGAGCGCCGCGATGCGCGCCCACGCCACGCAGATCGCCGTCGACGGCTCCTTCTTCGCCCTCTCCAACGACCTCGGCCAGCCCCTCTTCACCACCGAGTACTACGAGTTGGTGCGCGGCGTGTACGGGGCGCCGCGGGGCACCCGGGAGGACGACCTGTTCGCGGGCCTGACGGGAGGAGAGCGATGAGCGGCGGCAAGGAGCGCGCCCCGCGCCCCGCGGCCCCGGCCCCCGCGGCCACCGGCCTGGCCGCCCCGTTCAACCCCGCCCGGATCGCCGCCTACGCGGGCCTCGCCGTGCTCGGCGCGCTCGTCGGCACCGCCGGGACACTCGTCCAGGCCGCCTGGTTCCCTGGCGGGCTGCTGCTGGCCCTGCTGGCCGCGGCCGGGCTCTTCCTCGGCGGCCGACTGGTCTTCGGCACCCAGCTCGGGGCACTGGCGCCCGCCGGAGGCTGGCTGATTTCGATCGTTGTCCTGCTGGGCGGACGGCCGGAAGGCGACTATGTATTTGGCGACGAACTGGGCCTCGCCCTCTTCCTGCTGGGCGGGATGGTCGTCGCTGTGATCTGTGCCACCATGTCGCGGGTGCCCCGGCCGGGCGCCGAAAGCGTCCGGCCCGGCAAGTAAAGTGCCTCGTCCGATCCCTTGGGCCGTGTCCGGTGAACACGGCCTGATGCCCCGTGCCCGTCCGGGTCGTACAGCCGTTTCCCCCGGTCGCGGGGTGTGCGTCGGCTGCGGCCAGTATGGTGGTTCGCGCGCCGAGCCGTCCCCAGGCCTGCGGCATGGGGGAAGTACGGGCGGCGGAGCCAATCGGGAGAACCTGCTTTGAGTCGTGAAACTGACAGTTCGTCCTCCGGGCCCCAGGGGCGCGGAGGCGCCGCGTACCCCTCGGGGACGCCGCCGTACGGATCACGCCAGTATCCGTCGTCGCACCCTTCGCAGGACGCGCCGGAGGGGAGCCCCGAAGCCGCGGACGCGTCCCGGGCCGACGAGCCGAGAACCGAGACGACGCTGACGACGCGCATCCGGATCAACATCCCCGGCTCGCGTCCCATCCCGCCCGTCGTCATGCGGACGCCCGTGGGAGAGGCCGACAGCGCCGACGCCGAGCGCACGGGCAGCGTCCCGCGCCCCGGCCCGGCCGCCGGGAAGGACACGCCGGACGCCTCCGGCGCGGCCCCGGCCGCCGAGGACCGGACGGCCGCCCCTGCCGCGGAGTCCGCCGAGAAGCCGGCCCGGGAGAAGAGCGGCAGCGACTGGTTCGCCCCGCGCAAGCCCCTCGCGAGCACCCCGCCCGGCGGCACCCCGGTGGTCGGCACCCCGCCCGGTGGCACTCCGGCCGCCGGTACGCCCGTCGTCGGCGGCGGTGAGGGCGCCGACGCGGCGTCCGCCCCGCCCCGCTCCGGCCTGCCGTACTTCTCGGACGGTCCGCAGCGCACGGGCGACCCGGGCGCGCCCCGGTCCGACGACTTCGGGCCCGGCCCGTCCGGCGGCCAGCGCCCCACGCCGAACCTCGGGGTGCGCACGCCCGGCCCCGCCGGACCCACCACGGGCCCGGCCACCGGGACGTCCGCCCTCACCCCGGACCTCGGCGGGCCGGGCACCTCCGGCCCGAAGGGGCCTGGCGCCGTCGGCACTCCGGGCGGCCCGGTGCCGCGGCTGTCCGACGACACCGCCGTGCTGACCCCGCAGTTCGCCGGTCCGGCCCCCGCCGGGCCCGGCGGCAACGTCTCCGGTGACACCCTCACCAGCGGCATCCCCGTCGTACCGCCGGAGCACCGGACGGCGTCCCCGTTCCCGGGAGCGCCCGAGGGAGCCCGTCCCGGCCAGGGGCCGGCCGGCCTCGACGACCCGATGGGCACCGGACCGGCGGGGCCCGGCGGCCCGGCCGCCCCGGCACCCGCCCCCCGGCCGGAACCGGCGTCCGCGCCCGCGAAGAAGAAGGGCCGCTCCAAGCTGGTCCTCCTCGGCGTCGCGGTGGTCGTCCTGGCCGGAGTCGCCTACGGCGCCGGGCTGCTGATGAACCACTCCGACGTGCCCAAGGGCACCACGGTCCTCGGCGTCGACATCGGCGGCGGCACGAAGGACGAGGCCGTCACGAAGCTGGACGCCGCCCTCGGCAAGCGCGCGGTGGCCCCGCTCCAGCTCTCCGTGGACGGCCGCGAGACCCGGCTCGCACCCGACAAGGCCGGGCTCGCGCTGGACAGCCAGGAGACCGTGCGCGCCGCCGCGGGCAGCGACTACAACCCGGTCTCCGTCATCGGCTCCCTCTTCGGCACCAAGCGCGTCGTCGACCCGGTGATCCCGGTGGACGAGGAGAAGCTGGGCGTCGCGCTGGCGGACCTGGCGGGCGTCTCCGGCTCCTCCAACGACGGCACCATCAAGTTCGAGCCGGACAAGGCCGTCGCCGTACCCGGGAAGTCCGGCAAGGCGCTGGACGTCAGCCGGTCGATGAACTCGGTGCGCGACGCGTACCGGGCCCAGGTGCAGACCGGCCGGTCGAAGGTGGTCGAACTGCCCGTCGGCACCCATGAACCCACCATCGGCCAGGCCGAACTGGACCGGGCGATGAAGGAGTTCGCGCAGCCCGCGATGTCGGGCCTGGTCACCATCAAGGCGGGTGCCAAGCAGATCCAGTTCGGCCCGTCCAGGTCGCTGCCGCAGATCCTCTCCATGGCCCCGGTCAACGGCAAGCTGGTCGCGCGGTACGACACGAAGGCCATCGACAGCCTCTGCGACGGCGTCTTCGACGGCATCATGATCACCGGCGACGACGGCAAGAAGCGCCAGCTCGCCGCGGACGACGTGGCCCGTGCCATGCAGACCGCGCTGCTCGGCAAGACCCCCGCCGAGCGCACCGCCGTCATCAGCCTCGACGCCGCGGGCGGCACCACCGGCTGACCGGAGTCCCCCGCAGCGCACGCCCCGCCGCCCCCGGCCGGACCTCCGGCCGGGGGCGGCGCCGTACGCCCGGTGCGGTCCCGGCCCGGGTGCGGCACGGCGGTGGCCGCGCGCCGTGACATCCGCTCATGGACGGCATGACATCTGTCATCCCGATTCCACGATGGACGGCTCTGCCGAGGGAGCCCCGCCCTCCGTGACGCTGGACCCATGACAACGACAGCCAGCGAGGCCACCGGGGCGAAGACCGCCGCGGTCCGCTTCGCCCAGGTCACCAAGGCCTACGGAGAGGTGCGCGCCGTCGCCGGGCTCAGCCTCGAACTGCACCCCGGCGAGACCGTGGCGCTCCTCGGCCCCAACGGTGCGGGCAAGTCCTCCACCCTCGATCTGCTGCTCGGCCTGCGCACCGCGGACTCCGGCAGCGTCGAGGTCTTCGGCACGGCCCCGCAGGCCGCCATCGCCGCGGGCCGGGTCGGCGCGATGCTCCAGACCGGCGGGCTGATGGAGGACGTCACGGTCGCGGAGCTGGTCGGCCTCGCCTGCGCCCTGCACCCCCGGCCCTTCCCGGTGGCGGAGGTGCTCTCCCGGGCGGGCATCACGCGGATCGGCGACCGGATGGTCAACAAGCTCTCCGGCGGCCAGGAGCAGCGCGTCCGCTTCGCGCTGGCCACCGCGGGCGCCCATGACCTGATCGTCCTCGACGAGCCGACCACCGGCATGGACGTGACCGCCCGGCAGGCCTTCTGGGCCACCATGCGCGAGCAGGCCGCACAGGGCCGTACCGTCCTGTTCGCCACCCACTACCTCGAAGAGGCCGACGCGGTCGCCGACCGGGTGCTCGTCCTCCACAAGGGCCGGCTGATCGCCGACGGCACCGCCGCCGAGATCAAGGCGCGGGCCGGGGCCCGCCGGATCTCCTTCGAGCTCGAGGGCCCGGTCGACGAGGCGGCCCTGCGCTCCCTGCCGCACCTCTCCGCGCTGGACGTCAACGGCAGCCGGGTCCGCATCCAGTCGCACGACGCCGACGCCACCGTCCACGCCGTCTACGGGCTCGGCCTCTACCCGCGCGCCCTCGAAGTCGCCGGACTGGGCCTGGAACAGGCCTTCGTCGCCCTCACCGAGGCCGAGGAGGCCAGAACCGCGTGCTGAATTTCCTTTCGTGGGCCCTGATCAGGCTCGAAGTGACCCGCACTCTGCGGAACAAGAAGTTCATGTTCTTCTCGGTCGTCTACCCCTCGGTGATCTACCTGCTGATCTCCGGCACCCAGAACACCTCCGACCGCATCCCGCACACCGACCTCACCTTCCAGGCCTTCTTCATGGTCTCGATGGCCTCCTTCGGCGCGCTGACCGCCGTCCTCATGGGCAACAGCGAACGCATCGCCAAGGAGCGGGAGAAGGGCTGGGTCCGTCAGCTGCGGCTCACCGCGCTGCCCGGCCGGGGCTACGTCCTCGCGAAGATCGCCAGCGCGGCCGTGGTCACCCTGCCCTGCATCGTGGTGGTCTTCCTGGTGGCCGCCGTTGTCCAGCACGTACGGGTGGAGGTCTGGCAGTGGTTCGCGCTGGGCGGTGTCATCTGGGCCGGTTCGCTGGTCTTCGCCGCGCTCGGGGTCGCCCTCGGCTACCTGGCCAGCGGGGACGCGGTCCGCCCGCTCACGATGATCATCTACTTCGGGCTCTCCATCCTCGGCGGCCTCTGGATGCCCAGCGCGACCTTCCCGCGGTGGCTCCAGAACATCGCCGAGTGGCTGCCCACACACGCGTACGCTTCTCTCGGCCAGGCGATCGAGATGGGCGGTTCGCCGCAGGCCAAGGACGTCGTGATCCTCTGCGCCTACTTCGTGGTCTTCGCGGGCGGTGCGGCCTGGCTCTACCGGAAGGACACCCTGAAGGCGTGAACGACGACGAGACGTCCGCCGGCACCGGGCGCCCGCCCACCGACCGCAAGCAGATGGGGATCAAGCTGCTCTGGGTCGGTGTCTGGCTCGCGTTCATGAGCGCGCCCGTCAAGGACCTGACCGGCGGCCACCACACCCCCTGGGCGACGGTGCTCGGCGCCGTCGGCCTGCTCACCTTCGTCGGCGCCTATCTGCTCCTGGTGCTGCGCCGCACGCCCAGGGACGGGGACGACCGTGGCGTCCACCTCGCGATCGCCTTCCTCGGCGCCCTCGCCGTCCTGCTCACCCTGACGCTCGGCACCTCCTGGCTGGTCCTCTTCGTCTACGTGGCGGTCTCGGCGGGCGCCACCCTCCCGCTGCGGACGGCCGCCTGGCTGATCCCCGCCGTCACGGCGGTCCTGGTCGGACTGGGCCTGGCGGCCGACCACCCGCGCGAGGTCATCACCGCGCTGGTCTTCCCGGCCCTGCTGGGCGGCTTCTCGATGACCGGCGTACGGCAGCTGATCCGGACGACGATCGAGCTGCGCGAGGCCCGTGCCACCGTCGCCCAGCTCGCCGCCAACGAGGAGCGGCTCAGGCTCGCCCGCGATCTGCACGATCTGCTCGGCCACTCCCTCTCCCTGATCACGCTCAAGAGCGAGCTGGCGGGGCGGATGCTGCCCGGCCACCCGGAGCAGGCGGCCGCCCAGGTCGCGGACATCGAACAGGTCAGCCGCCAGGCCCTGATCGATGTGCGCAGCGCGGTCACCGGCTACCGCCGCCCCACCCTCCCCGGCGAACTCGCGGGCGCCCGCACGGCACTGGCCGCCGCCGGGATCACGGCCGACGTCCCGGCCGAGGCACCCGACGACCTGCCTCAGAAGCCGGAGGAGGTGCTCGCCTGGGCGCTGCGGGAGGCCGTCACCAACGTCGTACGCCACAGCGGGGCCCGGCGCTGCACGGTCGCCCTCACCCCGCGCCAGACCCTGGACGGACAGGTCCTCGAACTCACCGTCGCGGACGACGGGGTGGGCCCCTCAAGCACGAAACCGGGCAACGGCCTCACCGGCATCGGCGAACGCCTCGCGGCGGTCGACGGCACCCTGGCCACGTCGGCGGGCGGCCCGGGGCCGGGCTCCGGTGCGGGCAAGGGCTTCACCCTGACCCTGAGCGTCCCGCTCGGTTCCGGCCTAGGATCCACGGAATGAGCATGATCAGACTTCTTCTTGCCGAGGACCAGTCCATGGTGCGCGAGGCCCTCGCGGCGCTGCTCGGCCTGGAGCCCGACATCGAGGTGGTCGCCCAGGTCGCCCGGGGCGACGAGGTGCTGGACGCCGCGCGGGCGCACGACATCGACGTGGCGCTCCTGGACATCGAGATGCCGGGCATGACGGGCATCGACGCGGCGGCGCTCCTGCGGCGCGAACTCCCGGCCGTGAAGCTCGTCGTCGTCACCACCTTCGGCCGTCCCGGCTATCTGCGCCGGGCCATGGAGTCGGGCGCCGACGCCTTCCTGGTGAAGGACGCCCCGGCCGCCCAACTGGCCGCGGCGGTGCGGAAGGTCCTCGCCGGGGAACGGGTCATCGACCCCACCCTCGCCGCGGCGGCCCTCGCCGACGGGGCGAGCCCGCTCACCGAGCGCGAACGCGACGTCCTGCGCGTGGCGGCGGACGGCTCCACCAACGCCGAGATCGCCGCCGCCCTCCACCTCTCGCAGGGCACGGTCCGCAACTACCTCTCCATGGCCATCCAGAAGCTCGCGGCCCGCAACCGCGCGGAGGCCGTCCGCATCGCCCGCGAGAAGGGCTGGCTGTAGAAGACCGGCTCCCCGGTCCGCCCGGCTCCCCGGTCCGCCCGTCCGTCTGTCCGCCCGTCCGCCCGTCCGTCAGTGCGTCAGTGCGTCAGGTACTGGCCGAACATCGACGGGCCGGCCGGGGCTCCGAGGGTGGCCGCGCCGAACGAGGCGGAGCCCTGCGCGACGATCCCGGTGGCATCCGTACGGAAGGTCCACAGCGCGCCGCGTGCCGCGTTCTCCGCCGGGTCGCCGGCCACCAGCTCCGCCCGGCCGGCACCGTCGTAGTCGCTCAGCGCCAGCGCCTCACCGAACTGGTCGCCCGCCTCGGCGGCCCCCGGCACCCCGGCCGTGTACTGGCCGAACTCCTTGGACCCCGCACCGCTCACACCCTGCGGCCCGCCCTTGAACACCAGGACCCGGCCGGCGTCGGCGATGCCGTTGATCCGCTCACCGGGCAGACCGGTGGCGATGTCGGGGTAGCCGTCGCCGTCGGTGTCGCCCAGCGCCAGGCTGTAGCCCATCCGGTCGTGGTACTCGGCGGTGCCGGAGACGCCCTCGCTGTCCTGGCTGATCCAGACGGGCGCCCGGGACGCGCCGGGCCCCTCCGGGCCGCCGTACGCGACGAAGAGCGCGCCGCCCTTCTTCCCGGGGGCGTCCCGCTCGGCCCACTCGTCGGCACGCCCGATCACGAGATCCCCGTGGCCGTCCCGGTCCAGGTCGGCGACGCCCGCGGAGTCGCCGCCGACCGGGGCCCGGTCCGCATCCAGGACCTCGGCCGGGGCGGCGAACCCATCGCGGCCGCTCCTCAGCAGGTACGTGTGCTGCTGCCACGGGTCATCCGGGCCGAAGCCGAGGAGCACCAGATCGTCCCGACCGTCGCCGGTCATGTCGCCGAGCGCGATCGTGGAGGTGTCGATCACGGCGGTGCCGTCGGCCGAGAAGGCGCTCACCCGGCTCCACGCCCCCGTACGGCTGAACGGGCCGTGCAGCACGTGGCCGCCGCGCCGTACGTCACCCACCGCGATGTCGGGCCGCCCGTCGCCGTCCACATCACCGACGTCCAGGTCACCGGTACCGTCGACCTGATCGCCGGGGACGGCCTTCACCAGGGTGGCGTTCGCCGAAAGGCCCGACGCTCCGCCCCAGTTGACGGCCAGCACGGTGCCCTGGTCGCCATCGGCGAGGTACGCCCAGAGGCGGCCCACGAGATCCGCGTAGCCGTCCCCGTCCAGATCGGCGCTGCGCAGTCCGGTGCCGTAGCGGGCGTCGCCGGGGTTGGTGATCCCCGGGCGGTCCGGCCAGGTCAGCACCTGCTTGCGGGTGGCGGTGAGGCCGCCGGGGCCGCCGAACAGGACACTGACCGCGCCCGCGCCCTCCGAGCCGCCGACGGCGGCCATGGGGGCGCCCACGGCCACGTCCGGATAGCCGTCGCCGTTGAAGTCGTCGGGCAGCCGCTTGGTGCCCGGCGCCTTCGCGGCGGCGGGTGCCGCGGACCTCGCGGGGGAGTCGGCGGCGTGGCCCGCGGGGGCGGCCAGGGCCCCGGCGAGCAGGGCGATGCCGGTCGCCGTCGCCAGCCCGTGGCGGAGGAGCAGAGCGGACATGTCGATCAACTCCGGTACTCGGTACGTGAGTCGGGGCAGTACGGAAGCGGGTTCCGTACTGCCCCGTTCGACCTCGCGGCCCGGTGGATGGTTGTGCGGTGACGGCTGCCGGCTCAGCCCTTCGTGTAGCTGTCGAGGTGGGCGAAGACGACCACGTTGTCCTCGTAGTCCTTGACGGTCTTGTTGTACGTGCCGCCGCAGGTGATCAGCCGCAGGTCGGAGAAGTCGCTGTCGGAGTAGACCAGTTCGTTCGGGAAGTCCGCCTTGCTGTACTGCCGGACACCGTCGACCTTGAAGACCGCCACCGAACCGTCGGCGCGGGTGATGTCTACCTCGGCACCGGGCTGGATGGTCTGGAGCGGCAGGAACACGGCCGGGCCGGTCTTCGTGTCGACGTGGCCCGCCACGATCGCGGTGCCGCGCTCACCGGGGCTGGTGCCGTCCTTGTACCAGCCGACCAGGTTCTTGTCGTCGGGCGGCGGCGCGTCCAGCTGGCCGTTGGCGCCGAGCGACAGATCGGTGAACGGGGCATCGATGCCGAGGGCGTCGATCTCCAGCCGCGTCGGCTCCGAACGTGCCATCGACGGGCCCACGGGCTCCTTCGGCGTCATGGCGGGAGCGGGGGCGGCGTGGTGGCCGAGGATCTCGGGGGAGGGGGACGAGAGGGCCACGGGCGGGGCCGACCGGCTGCTGCTCACCGGAGTGCCGAAGGAGTTGTAGATCAGGACCATGCCGAGCCCGGCTGCCAGTGCGGGCCACAGCAAGGCTCGGGCCAGCGGGGATCGGGGTGCGGTCCGGGTGGGGGAGGAGCCGGTCGACTGCGGGGCGGCCATGGGAACGTGCCTTTCGGTTGTACGGCGAGGGGAGGGCGGCGTCTTTCGGCGAGTACGGCGGGTACGGAGGTGAGGGGCGGCGGTGGGGGGGGGGGGCCGCCCCCCCCCCCCCCCCGGGGGGGGGGTCCGGCCCCGCCGGCCCCCCCCCCGGGCGGGGGGGGGGGCGCGCGAGGGCGGG